>JBLMWS010000141.1:0-9740 GCA_050257355.1 Gemmatimonas sp. | reverse complement strand
TGGTCTTGATGTAATCGCGCAACCGTTCTTCGCCGAGCGCGAGCATTTTTTGCGGGGTATCGGCGACGGCAAACAGTTCGCGCGTCGCCTTGTTGACGCCGGCGTCCGTCGCTTGGGCCGAGAGCACGACTGCAACGAGCAGCGTGTAGGGGTTGAGATGCTCCAACTCGCCCTTGGGCTCCGGATTGGCCTGGCGAAACCGCTCGAAGGCTTCGCGGATTTCGGCCGCGGTCCAAGGCTTTGATGATTTGAGCGATTTGGCTTTCGACGTCTTGGTTTCGGGCGATTTCGTCTTGGGTGCCTTCTTGGCCGGCCGCGCAGGACCGGCCTTGGCCTTGTTCGCCGGTTTTTTCGGCAGCGATTGAACGCCCGAGGCTTTGGCGCGTTGAGCGCGGGTGATTTTCGCCATGAACCGGATATACTGACAGGTCATGACCACAGGCAATGATTTTGATCCGGATCTGGCTGAGCCCGAACTGTTCAGGGCGCAGTTGACGCCGCATCGCTCGCTCAACCGCACCGGCTTCGTGCTGGTGATGGCCTCGTTGAGCGCGCTCAGTTTCGCTGCCGGGATGATCTTTCTCATGAGGGGCGCGTGGCCGGTGCTCGGCTTTCTCGGGCTCGACGTGCTCGCGGTCTATTGGGCGTTCAAGATCAATTTCCGCCGCGCCAGGGCTTGCGAGCATATCTCGATCACCCCTTCCGAGCTGCGGCTGCGCCGGGTGAGCCATCGCGGCCACGTGACCGAGTGGGTGTTCAATCCGCTGTGGGTGAAGCTCGACCAGGACATCCACCACGAATTCGGCATCGAACACCTTTATCTGGCCTCGCGTGGCCAGCGCGTGGCGATCGCGAGCTTTTTGGGTCCGGATGAAAAGGCAAGCTTTTCCAAGGCGTTGATTGCGGGGTTGAACGACGCCCGGCGGGGGCCGACCTATAATCCGATCGCTTGAACGCAATCAGAAATCGGGTGGTTTGGAGCCCTTGGCGGCTCTACATCGTAGGGCATGATGACGCTTGCCATACATGACCACCGCCTGGCGAAGCCCGGCCCGCAGAGCGCGGCGCTCCGCGACTATGATTCCGTGCGCCGGGCGATCGCATTCATATCGGAGCGCTGGCGCGCCCAGCCGACCATCGAAGCGACGGCTGATGCGGCCGGCGTGACGCCTGATGAGCTGCATCATCTGTTCCGGCGCTGGGCCGGGCTCACCCCCAAAGCCTTCATGCAGGCGCTGACGCTCGATCACGCCAAGACTCTCTTGCGCGATTCCGCCAGTATCCTCGATGCGGCGCTGGATTCAGGGCTCTCGGGGCCGGGGCGACTGCACGACCTCTTCGTCACCCATGAAGCGATGTCGCCGGGCGAATGGAAGAACGGCGGCGCGGGCCTGACGCTGCGCTATGGCTTTCATCCCTCGCCCTTCGGCACTGCAATCGTAATGACGACGCCCCGTGGCCTTGCGGGGCTGGCCTTTGCCGATCCCGGCGAGGAACAGGCCGCGCTGGCCGATATGAAGGACCGCTGGCCGAAGGCGACTTATGTGGAGGATTATCTGTCCACCGCACCCGTTGCACAGCGCATTTTCGACCCCAAACTGTGGCGGGCGGAGCAGCCCCTGCGCGTGGTGCTGATCGGCACCGATTTCGAGGTGCGGGTATGGGAAACGCTGCTCAAAATCCCGATGGGCCGTGCGGTCTCCTATTCCGATATCGCCAACAGGATCAAAGCGCCCAACGCCTCGCGCGCGGTCGGCGCCGCGGTCGGCAAGAATCCCGTCTCCTTCGTCGTGCCCTGCCATCGCGCGCTCGGCAAGGACGGCAAGCTCACCGGCTATCACTGGGGCATTACCCGCAAACAGGCCATGCTCGGCTGGGAGGCCGGGCGCGTGGGAATGGAATAGCTCGCTGCGCCGTTATGCCGGCGCCATGCGAAGCACGGGACCTGAATCTCGAGATTCCATGCTTCGCGTCTTCGACGCTCCCGGACTGCCGCCAAACAATCACCCCTCCAGCCGCTTCCAGAACAGCGCGGTGTCGCAGAGTCGGCCGTCCGGAAACAGCGCGTAGTTCGGGATGACGCCGCTCTCGGTCCAGCCGGCGCGCTTGTAGAGGCGATAGCCGCTTTCGCCCGGCACGGTATCGAGCACGAGCAGCCAGCGCCCACGGCGCTTCGCCTCCTGTTCGACCGCCGCCATCAGGGCCGCACCGACGCCGAGGCCGCGTGCCGCACGATGCACCAGCATTTTCTTCACATCGGCGCGATGCGGCTGGTTCGGTTGCGTATCCAGCCCGAGCTGCACCGTGCCGACGATGCGGCCCTCGAGTCTTGCCGCGAGCAGCGCCGTATCCCCGGCCGCAACGGAAGCCGCGACCTTGCGGAAGAACTTCAGCGCGTCGCTTTCGGAGAACGGCGCCATGAAGCTGACGCTGGCGCCGCCCGTGACACAATCGACGAGCACGGAAGCGAGCTGCTCGAGCGCGGCGTCCTCGATCGGCGCCTCAAGAGTGGAGATCGTGAGCTCGAAGCTCACGCCGCGAGATCGAGCTTGGAGGCGACCGTGGCGTCCGCATTCAAGCGATAGATAATGGGCACGCCGGTTGCGAGTTCACGCTTCAAGATATTTTCCGGCGTGAGCTTCTCCAGCACCATGATCAGCGCACGCAGCGAATTGCCGTGGGCGGAGACCAGCGTGCGCTCGCCGCGGAGCACGCAGGGGAGGATCTCCTGGACATAATAGGGCAGGGCGCGCGCCAGCGTATCCTTCAGGCTCTCGCCGCCGGGCGGCGACACGTCATAGGAGCGGCGCCAGATGTGGACCTGCTCCTCACCCCAACGCTTGCGCGCATCGTCCTTGTTGAGTCCGGAAAGATCGCCGTAGTCGCGCTCGTTGAGCGCAAGATTTTTCCTGGTCGGAAGCCCAGCCTGGCCAAGCTCGTCGAGGAGAATGTCCAGCGTATGCTGGGCGCGCTTCAACACCGAGGTGAAGGCGATGTCGAATTGCAGGCCTTGCGCCTTCAACTTGCGGCCGGCGTCCTTCGCCTCTTCGATGCCCTGCGGCGTCAGATCCGGATCCTTCCAGCCGGTGAAGAGGTTCTTCAAATTCCATTCGCTCTGGCCGTGGCGCACCAGCACAAGAAGTCGGTCGTTCATTGGTCTGATTTCCGGGAGTTGCCTGTGAGTTAGATGTCGCTCAGGCCCAGCACGTCGGCCATGCTGTAGAGCCCGGGCTTCCTGCCGTGCGCCCATAGTGCCGCTTTCAGCGCGCCATGGGCGAAGAGCACGCGGTCTTCGGCGTGGTGCGAGAGCGTGAGGCGCTCGAACGGGCCCGCAAAGATGACGCTGTGATCGCCGGCAGCGGTACCGCCGCGCAGCGAAGCAAAGCCGATGTCGCCGCTACGCCGCGCGCCGGTGACGCCGTCGCGGCCGCGCGCCGAATGGTCTTCGAGCTTAATGCCGCGGCCCGCGGCTGCGGCCTCGCCCAGCATCAAGGCCGTGCCCGAGGGCGCGTCGATCTTGCCGCGGTGGTGCATTTCCAGGATTTCGATGTCGAAACTGTCGTCCAGCGACTGCGCCACGCGCTTGACCAGCGCCGCCAACAGATTGACGCCGAGGCTCATATTGCCCGACTTCACCACGACCGCGCGCGACGTCACGCTGTTGATCACGGCTTCGTCCGACGTAGACAGGCCGGTCGTGCCGATGACATGCACAAGGCCGCGCTCCGCGGCGATCGCGACATTGGCGATCGTTGCGCGGGGGACGGTGAAATCGAGGATGCCGTCGGCGTTGGCCGACAGCGTCCAGAGGTCGGCCGACAGCTTGACGCCGTTCTCGGGCAGCCCGGCTAGCACGCCGGCGTCCTTGCCCAGAAGCGGGGAGCCGGGGGCTTCCAACGCGCCGGCCAGCACCGCGCCGGGCGTTTCCGAAATCACGCGCGTCAGGGCGCGGCCCATCCGGCCGCCGGCGCCTGCAACGATTAATCGCATGTCGGCCATGGTCTACCTCTTCGTCGTCACTTGTAGCTGGGCCGGACTGTTCCAGCAACCGACCAGCCAGTCCCGCTCGCGCCAAGGAAGCGGCCCAGGACAACGAAATAAGACGCCGCCGGTGCCCGGCGGAAGCTCAGGACGCTTACGGCTGCGGACCGTCGTAGCCTTCGATGATGATGAGGTCGGCCGTCGAATGCGGCTGCCGCACCTTGATGTTGGCCTGGTATTCCGGCGAGTTGTAGCAGGCCAGCGCGGTTGCATAATCGGGGAATTCGATCACCACGTTGCGCGAGCGGCTTTGGCCCTCGACACCGGTGAATTGGCCGCCGCGAACGACATAGCGCCCGCCGAATTTCTTGAAGATCGCGGCGTTGGCCGCCGCGTAGGGCTTGTAACCCTCGTCACTGTGAACGTCGACGCGCCCGATCCAATATCCCTTTGCCATGACCGTTCTTCCCTTCTTCTTCTAACGAACCGATGCCTGCGCGATCTCCGAGACGATGGTCTCGGCCGCCGCTCTGGGTTCGGCCGCCTCGAGAACCGGACGACCCACGACCAGGTAATCGGCGCCCGCTGTGATCGCGCGCGCAGGTGTCATGATGCGCTTCTGATCGCCTGTGGCCGCACCCGCCGGACGGATGCCCGGCGTGACCAGACTCAATTGGCCGCCGACGATCTTGCGCAAGGACGCAGCTTCTTCGGGCGAACAGACCAGCCCGTCTATTCCGATCTGCTGCGCCTGGCGCGCGCGCGTCGCGACGAGATCGGCGACGCCTGCGCGGTAGCCCGCCGCCTGCAGATCGTCATCGTCATAGGAGGTGAGAACGGTGACTGCGAGAATCTTCAGGTTCGATCCGGTGCGCCCCTCGCATGCGGCCTTCATGGTCTGCGGATAGGCGTGCACGGTGAGGAAGGTGGCGCCGAGCCTGGCGATGCTTTCGACGCCGCGTGCAACCGTGTTGCCGATGTCGTGCAGCTTGAGATCGATGAAGACCTTCTTGCCGTTGTCGGCAAGCTTGCGCACCAAGGGCAGGCCGCCGGCGAAGGCGAGCTGATAGCCGATCTTGTAGAAGGTGACGCTCTCGGCCAGCCGCGCCACCATCGCCTCCGCGGCCTCCACGCCCGGCAGGTCGAGCGCGACGATCAACCGGTCGCGGGGAGCAATCTCGGGCGATGGCATGGTCACCTCACATCATGCGTTGGGAGACGTCGATCAACTGGCGGACCAGCGCTCGCAGCGCTTCGATATCGGCCGGATTCTTCAATCTGTCCATATCGTCATAGGCCTGATCGGCAAACGACAACGCGAGCTGGCTCGGGATCACGGTTGCCTGCAACGCCGATAGGATCAAACGGAGTGCGGCCAGCGCCCGCGTTCCCCCAAGGCCACCTTCGGAAGCGGCCGCGATCGCAAAGGGACGCATTCGGAACACCTGGCCGCGCATCTCGTGCGGATCCTGTACCCGGCTCACCCAATCGATCATGTTCTTGAGGAGCGGCGGGATCGAGGAATTGTATTCGGGGGTCACGAGCACGATGCCGTGATGGGCGGCCATCATGCGCTTGAGATTGATCGCATTCTTCGGCACGCCGGATTTTGCCTGCAGATCGCCGTCGTAGATCGGCAGCGCAAAATCGGCGAGCGAGAGCCGCGTGACGTCGACGCCGGCTTGGGCAAATTCATAGGCCGCTTGCGCCGAAAGCTTCGCATTGTGCGAGCCGGTGCGCAGCGAGCCGGGGATGACCAGGATCTTCAGTGATGCCATGACCGATGACGCATTCGGGCTCGATACACCCGGCGAATGCGCCGGGCGGGCTCAATGCTTGCGATACACCCACACGCGCGCGGGCGGAAGATTCATCCAGATCCGCTCCGAGGCTTCGGTGGAAACTCCGGGCAGCGACTTCGGAATCGGCGGCACCACCGAGTAAGTGTATTGCACGAACGGCGCGCCCGGCGCCAAGGCCGCGAATGCATCGCGGATGAGGCGCAGCCGCGTGAGCATCGGTTTCGTCACGAGCGGCAGGCTGGAGACGATCGCGGTCGCAGGCTGAGTGAGCGCATTCCAGAGCGTATCGCGCAGCCGGTAGGCATCGCCCTGCACCACCTTCGCCTGCGGATAGCGGTCGCGCAAAAGCGCGCAGAAGCCCGGATTATATTCGACGAGGACCAAGCGCTTCTGGTCGATACCGTGATCGATCAGCGCGCTGGTGATCGCACCCGTGCCCGGTCCAAGCTCGACGACGGGACCGGTGGAATGGCGATCGACATATTGAGCCATGGTGCGAGCCAACGGCCGTCCCGATGGCATCACCGCGCCGACATGGAGCGGCTTCTCGATCCACGAACGGAGAAAACGAACCTCGTCGTCGAGACGAGGTTTTTTCAGCGTACGCGCGGATGATTGCGAGGGCATATCACGAACCAGACGGGACCGCGACGTCGCGGCAAATGTCAGAAAACAGTCACAAAGACGTATAGGGACCGGGCGAGGCGGTCAAGCTGAACCGCCGCGGGCCCGGCCCGCGCGCCGGTCGCAATTCGACGATAACGCCCTGCATTCCCTGAGGTTTTGCGGCGAGCCGCGTGCGAGAGCGAAGCGGCTTGAGCCATCGGGCTAACTGGCCGCGCGGCTGCCGAAGAAGTCCTTGACCTTGGCGAAAAAGCCTGCGGCTTCCGGCTGGGTGGCTCCGGAAGACAGTTTTTCGAACTCGGCCAGCAACTCCTGCTGCTTCTTGGTGAGATTCTGCGGCGTTTCCACCACGACCTGGACATACATGTCGCCCATCTGGCGCGAGCGCAGCACTGGCATACCCTTTGACGCGATGCGAAAACGCCGACCGGATTGCGCGCCCGCTGGTATCTTCACCTTGGTCTTGCCCTTGTCGATGGTCGGCACCTCGAATTCGCCGCCCAGCGCCGCCGTCACCATTGAAATCGGCACGCGGCAATGCAGGTCGGCGCCATCGCGCTGGAAGAACGCATGCGGCCCCAGGGAGAGGAAAATATAGAGGTCGCCGGGCGGACCGCCGCGGATGCCGGCCTCGCCTTCGCCGGCGAGCCTGATCCGTGTGCCGTCTTCGACGCCTTGCGGAATGTTGACCGACAGCGTCCGCTCGCGCGCGACCCGGCCCGAGCCCGAACAGGAGGGGCAGGCGTCTTCGATCATCTGGCCGCGCCCCTGACAACCGGGACAGGTGCGCTCGAGCGTAAAGAAGCCCTGCGCCTGCCTGACGCGACCGGCGCCGCCGCACATGCTGCACGTCTTCGGCTTGGTGCCGGCCTTGGCGCCGCTGCCCGAGCAGGATTCACAGGTCACCGAGACCGGAATCTCGATCTGCGCCGTCTTGCCCTGGAAGGCCTCCTCGAGCGTGATCTCCATATTGTAGCGCAAGTCGGCGCCGCGCTCGCGGCCGCCGCTCCGGCGCTGTCCGGCCATGCCGAACAGGTCCTCGAAGATGTCGGAGAAGGACGACGCAAAGCCCGCGCCGAAGCCGGCGCCGCCGTTGAAGCCGCCACCATGTTCGAAGGCGGCATGACCGTAACGGTCGTAGGCGGCGCGCTTGTCGCCGTCCTTGAGGACCTCGTACGCCTCGTTGATTTCCTTGAACTTGATCTCGCTCGTCGTGTCGCCCGGATTGCGGTCGGGGTGCCATTGCATGGCGAGCTTGCGAAACGCCGCCTTCAACTTGGAATCGTCGGCGTCGCGTTCGACCCCGAGGGTTTCATAATAGCAGCGCTTGGTTGACATCTCGAACTCTGCTGAGCCAATCGCGATTATCGGCGCGCGCGAAGTCGCCGCGCAACGGTATCCATGTCCTCGCGCCTCGCAAGCGAGCCGCGGGGTTCAATGTAATCGACTGACGTTGACCGATGGTAACGGGCGGGCCTTGCGCCCCAGCCAGTTGCTTGAGAGGCGTGCCCGGCTGCCTCCCCCTGAATGGAGGAGGCAGTTGCGGAGTGAGGGATTTCACGCGCCCGCATGACGACCCTCGCGGGCTTTACGCGGACTTCTTTTTGTCGTCGTCGACTTCGGTAAACTCCGCGTCGACGACGTCGTCCTGTGCCGCGGCCTTGGCGGCGGCGTCGCCTTCGGCCTGCTGCTTGTACATCGCCTCGCCGAGTTTCATCGAGACCTGGGCCAGCGTATTGGTCTTGGCCTTGATGGCCTCGGCATCGTCGCCTTTCAAGGCTTCTTTCAGGTCGCCGACGGCATCCTCGATGGCGCGACGCTCGGTCTCGGCGATCTTCGAACCATGCTCGGCCAGCGCCTTCTCGGTGGAATGCACCAGCGCATCGGCGTGGTTCTTGGCGTCGACCGCCTCGCGGCGCTTCTTGTCCGCTTCGGCGTTGACCTCGGCTTCCTTGACCATCTTATCGATGTCGGCTTCCGACAGGCCGCCGGATGCCTGAATGCGGATCTGCTGCTCCTTCCCGGTCGCCTTGTCCTTGGCCGAAACGTTGACGATGCCGTTGGCGTCGATGTCGAAGGTGACCTCGATCTGCGGCATGCCGCGCGGCGCGGGGGGAATGCCCATCAGATCGAACTGGCCGAGCATCTTGTTGTCGGCGGCCATCTCACGCTCGCCCTGGAAGACGCGGATGGTCACCGCGTTCTGATTATCCTCGGCGGTCGAGAACACCTGACTCTTCTTGGTCGGGATCGTGGTGTTGCGGTCGATGATCCGGGTGAACACGCCACCCAGCGTCTCGATGCCGAGCGACAGCGGCGTCACGTCGAGCAACAGCACGTCCTTGACGTCGCCCTGCAGCACGCCGGCCTGGATCGCGGCGCCGACAGCCACGACTTCGTCGGGATTGACGCCCTTGTGCGGCTCCTTGCCGAACAGCTGCTTCACGACTTCCTGGACCTTCGGCATACGGGTCATGCCGCCGACCAGCACCACCTCGCCGATTTCGCCGGCGGTCACGCCCGCATCCTTCAGCGCCTTGCGGCAGGGCTCGATGGTCTTCTGGACGAGGTCGTCGACCAGCGCCTCGAACTTGGCGCGGGTCAATTTCATCGTGAGATGCTTCGGCCCGGACTGATCCGCCGTGATGAAGGGCAGGTTGATTTCGGTCTGCGTCGTCGAGGACAGCTCGATCTTCGCCTTCTCGGCGGCCTCTTTGAGGCGCTGCAGCGCGAGCTTGTCATTGCGCAGGTTGATGCCCTGCTCCTTCTGGAACTCGTCGGCCAGGTAGTTCACCAGCCGCATGTCGAAATCTTCGCCGCCCAGGAAGGTGTCGCCGTTGGTCGACTTCACCTCGAACACGCCGTCGCCGATCTCCAGGATGGAGATATCGAAGGTGCCGCCGCCGAGGTCGTACACGGCGATCGTGCCGGCCTTGGTCTTGTCGAGGCCATAGGCGAGCGCCGCCGCCGTCGGCTCGTTGATGATGCGCAGAACCTCGAGGCCGGCGATCTTGCCGGCGTCCTTGGTCGCCTGACGCTGGGCGTCGTTGAAATAGGCCGGCACGGTGATGACCGCCTGCGTGACGGTCGCGCCGAGATAGGCTTCCGCCGTCTCCTTCATCTTCTGAAGGATGAAGGCGGAGATCTGCGAGGGCGAATATTGCTTGCCCGCCGCCTCGACCCAGGCGTCGCCATTATTGGCCTTGACGATGTGATAGGGAACGAGACCGATGTCCTTCTTGGTCATCGGGTCGTCGAAGGTGCGGCCGATCAGGCGCTTGATGGCGAAGAAGGTCTTGTCGGGGTTCGTCACCGCCTGACGCTTCGCCGGCT
>JBLMWS010000140.1:0-8206 GCA_050257355.1 Gemmatimonas sp. | reverse complement strand
CCTTGCGTCCCTTTGCGCAGGAAGTTGATGTTGAGGTTGGTCGTAACGGCGAGCCCGACGGGTCCGATCGCCGACAACAGCACCACGTACATCGCGCAGTCGGCAAGCGCCATCAAAGTAGGTCCCGAAATCGTGCCGCCCGGGCGCAGCATCTTCTCGCTATAGCGCTGGCGCAGCCGGCAGGTCTCGCCGTCCGCGTGCTCGATGATGATGTCGCCGCCGGTGCGGAACGCCTGCGGAAATTCCTCGTGCAGGAATCTCTCCAGTTCCGGCACGCTCATTTTGCCGATTGCCATGCGTCGTCCTGCCCTCGATTTGGGCGGTCTGTTACATTAGATTGCCTATCCAACCCAAACGGATTTTCCGATGTCTGCCCAGCCAGCCCGCGCCTCCGCGCAAGATGCCTCGATCCTGCTGCGCGAAACGATCGGCCCGATCGCCCTGCTCACGCTCAATCGTCCTGCGGCGCGCAACAGCCTGTCGGAAGCGATGATTGCGGAACTTCACGCCGCACTCAACGAGAGCGGCGCGGACAAGAGCATCCGCGCGGTGGTGATCGCGGCGAACGGCCCGGCCTTTTCGGCCGGACACGACCTGAAGGAATTGACCGCCCGCCGCACGGATGCCGATCACGGCCGCGCCTATTTTGCGCAAATCATGAACGCCTGCAGCGCGATGATGCAGGCGATCGTGCATCTGCCCAAGCCCGTGGTCGCCGCAGTGCAAGGCGTGGCGACGGCAGCCGGTTGCCAGCTCGTTGCGAGCTGCGACCTTGCCGTCGCCTCGGAGAGTGCGACGTTCGCAACGCCCGGCGTCGATATCGGCCTGTTCTGCTCGACGCCGATGGTGGCCCTGTCGCGCAACGTGCCGCGCAAGCAGGCCATGGAGATGCTGCTCACGGGAGAGCCTGTCCCGGCCGCCACCGCCAAGAACATCGGCCTGATCAACCGCGTCGTTCCCGCCGGGACCGAGCGCGATGCCGGAATCGAACTGGCGCAGAAGGTCGCGCTGAAATCCGCGCACACGATCAAGCTCGGCAAGACCGCCTTCTATCGCCAGGCCGAGATGAGCCTAGCCGATGCCTATCGCTATGCGGCCGAGATCATGACCGAAAACATGATGGCGCGCGATGCGGAAGAAGGCATTTGCGCCTTCATCGAAAAGCGCGCACCGACATGGCAGGATCGTTAGATCCTCGTTCCGGGGCGATGCCACCCAGTCCGCGCGAAGCGCACCCGGATGACAGGCTCCGCATCGAACCCGGAACCTCGAGATTCCGGGTTCGGTCCTGACGGACCGCCCCGGAATGACGAACGAAATCTCGACGCGTTCCTCCAGCACGAACAACAAGATGAATCACGACAGCTACTCCGACGACTACATCCGAAGCATTCTCAACAGCGTCAAAACCATCGCCATGGTCGGCGCTTCGCCTGTCGAAGTGCGCCCGAGCTATTTCGCCTTCAAATATCTGGTCCAGCGCGGCTACGACATGATCCCGATCAATCCTGGCCATGTCGGAAAAAGCCTGCTCGGCAGGCCCTTCGTGGCCTCGCTCGGTGCGATCGGCCGGCCGATCGACATGGTGGACATTTTCAGGAGCTCCAAGCACATCATGCCCGTGGTGGAGGAGGCGTTGAAGCTTGATCCGCTGCCGAAGGTGATCTGGATGCAGCTCGGCGCCCGCGATGATGAAGCTGCGGCAAAGGCGGAAGCGGCGGGCCTCAAGGTCGTGATGAACCGCTGTCCGAAGATCGAATATGGCAGGTTGTCGTCGGAGATCTCCTGGATGGGCGTCAATTCGCGCACCATCAGCGCGAAGCGGGCGCCAGTACCGACGCAGGGCATGCGGTTGTCGCTGAACCGGATGAGCGTCGGCGGCGGCGCCACTGCGGCCTCCGATCGGGCCGCGAAGAACAGAGGCGAAGAATCCTGACGCAAAAGCCGGTGACTATTCCGGGGACGCTGTGCCCGCCAGCATGTTTGTCCTCGAATCGTTGCTGCGGCCGAAGGCGCCTTGACGGCGAACGCCTGCGCGATAAGCATGCGCCGCAGTTTTAGGCGATGACAAGCAGGACTTCGCGAATGACCGATCGTATTCCCGGATTTTCGACCCTCGCCGTGCATGCCGGCGCACAACCCGATCCCACGACCGGCGCGCGGGCGACCCCGATCTATCAAACCACATCGTTCGTCTTCAACGATGCCGATCATGCAGCCTCGCTGTTTGGCCTGCAGGCCTTCGGCAATATCTACACTCGGATCGGCAATCCGACCAACGCAGTGCTGGAGGAGCGCGTTGCGGCGCTCGAAGGCGGCACTGCGGCGCTTGCGGTTGCCTCCGGCCACGCCGCGCAGGTCGTCGTGCTGCAGCAGCTGCTGACGCCGGGCGACGAGTTCATCGCCGCGCGAAAACTCTATGGCGGCTCCATCAACCAGTTCACCCACGCCTTCAAGAGCTTCGGCTGGAACGTCGTGTGGGCCGATCCCGACGATCTCCCGAGCTTCGAGCGCGCGGTGAGCCCGCGGACCAAGGCGATCTTCATCGAGTCCATCGCCAATCCCGGCGGCAGCATCACCGATATCGAAGCCATCGCGGCCGTTGCACGCTCGGCCGGGGTGCCGCTGATCGTGGATAACACGCTCGCGACGCCCTATCTGATCCGCCCGATCGACCACGGCGCCGACATCGTCGTGCATTCGCTGACCAAATTTCTGGGCGGCCACGGCAACTCGCTCGGCGGCATCATCGTTGACGCCGGCACCTTCGACTGGTCGAAGGACAACAAATATCCGATGCTGAGCGAGCCGCGGCCGGAATATCACGGCATCAGGATTCAGGAGACGTTCGGCAATTTCGCGTTTGCGATCGCCTGCCGCGTACTGGGCCTGCGTGACCTTGGTCCGGCGCTGTCTCCTTTCAACGCCTTCCTCATTCTCACCGGGATCGAGACGCTGCCGCTGCGGATGCAGAAGCACTGCGACAACGCCAAGGCGGTGGCGGAGTTTCTCGCAGGGCATCCCGCGGTCGCTGCGGTGAATTATGCCGGGCTTGCCGGCGACAAGTACAACAATCTCGCCCGCAAATATGCGCCGAAGGGCGCGGGCGCGGTGTTTACCTTCAACCTGAAAGGCGGCTACCAGGCCGGCGTCGATCTGGTGTCAAGGCTTACGCTGTTCTCCCATCTCGCCAATATCGGCGACACCCGCTCGCTCGTGATCCATCCCGCATCGACCACCCACAGCCAGCTCGACGATGCCGCCAAGATCAAGGCCGGCGCCGGCCCCGACGTGGTGCGGTTGTCGATCGGGATCGAGGACAAGGAAGACCTGATCGCGGATCTGGACCAGGCGCTGGGCGGATAAAGCATGATCCGGAAAAGTGTGGAGCGGTTTTCCGAAAAGATCATGCTCAATCAAAGAGCTAAAGCGCGATGACGACTCAACCCAATCTCATCGCGCTTTAGGCGTTAACCTCGCTGACGTCGGACGCCTCCCGTTAACGGATGTTCCGGCATAGATTTGGCTGGAATGCATCCCCGACGATTCGGAGGAGACCAATGCTGCGGCTGGCGATGTTACTGTCTCTACTGCCTTTCACGGTTGCGGCGATCAGCCCCTCGATCGCCGCCGATCAGATCGTGACGCCGCGCGTGCAGCGCCACACCCGCGTCATCCTGCCGCCGGGCCTGCCGCGACGGCATTATGATTACCGAACGACTCTCGTATACAAGGCGGCGCCTCCGCCGGTGGTGGTAGCCGCCCCCGTGGTGGTCGAGCCTGATCCGGACGTGCTGATTACGTCGTGGCCCTCGACCCCGCTGCTCCCGGGCTCGACGACTTTGCCGGGCTATTATGGGCGGCCGTTCGATTACGACTATCAGGGGCCCTATTACGGCGGCGGCCCCTATCCGAGCTATTTCTGGCGCCTGCCCTACGCCTGCGGCGTCTACGGCTACTGCTAGCCGGCCTGCCCGAGCGGCGCAGCGAGTTCCCCCGACACGGCGGGCTCCGGACGTTCGGCCAGCCGTTCGGCCTGAATGACCGCCAGCGTCAGCACCACGATCGCCACCGCCTGGTGTGGGAGCGCAAGTTCGATCGGAGCCTGGTTGAGCAAGGTGAGGATGCCGAGCGTCGCCTGCAGCGTGATCGCCGCAACCAGCCACAGCGCACCGCGGACAGCGGCCGCATCGGCACGCGAGCGTACCGTATCAGCCGCGTGCGCGATCGCGAGCGCAAACAGCGCGTAAGCAGTCATGCGGTGCTCGAACTGCACGGTCAACGCGTTGTCGAACAGGTTGCGCCACCAGGGCGTATCGAACCAAAGCCGCGCGGCGGCGGGAATGAACGAGCCATCGATGTCAGGCCAGGTGTTGTAGACGCGGCCTGCCCGCAAACCCGCCACCAGCGCGCCCAGATAGAGCTGCACGAAGGTGACCGCCACCAACGCGAGACCGGTCACTCTCAGGCGTAAGCCGGCACCGACGCATTCCCGTTCGGTGAGCCGGCGCAGGGTCCAGACGATCGACGCATAGATCAGGAGCGCCAGCACGAGATGCGTGGCCAGCCTGTAATGCGAAACCTCGATCCGCTGTGAAAGACCCGAGGCGACCATCCACCAGCCCACCGCGCCCTGCAGCGCGCCGAGACCGAAGATCAGCCAGAGCCGCCGCTTCAGTTCCGCGCCGAGCGCCCCGCGCCAGAGGAAATAGAGGAACGGCAGCAGGTAGACGATGCCGATGACGCGGCCGAGCAGCCGGTGGCTCCATTCCCACCAGAAGATGGTCTTGAAATCCGAAAGGCTCATTCCGGCGTTCAAGGCGTGATATTGCGGGATCTTCTTGTATCCGTCGAACGCCTCTTGCCATTGCGCTGCGGTGAGCGGCGGCACCACGCCCGTGACCGGCTTCCATTCGACGATCGAAAGTCCGGACTCGGTCAGCCGCGTCGCGCCGCCGACCACAACCATCAGGGCGATCAGGGCGGCGACCGAAAACAGCCAGATGCGGACGGCGCGATGGGTCGAGGCTGATTTTGCGGCGATCGTCGTCACGAACAGGCGGAAACCGGTTTGAAGGAATTGGCGGGCCCCTTATAGTCCCGGCCCGGTGCCGCGCAAGCCGTGGCGTTAAGTCTGAGTTCAACATTTTCGTCATGAGCATCCGCACCCGCAAACTCCTTGGAACCATCGCGCTCCTGCTGCTTGCGCTGGTGTGGTCGCTGACCGGCATGGCGGTAGCGCAAATGCCGGCCTTGGCCCAATCCGGGCTCCTGCAGGCGATCTTCTATGTGGTCGCTGGGCTCGGCTGGGTGCTGCCGGCCATGCCGATCGTAAGCTGGATGTCGCGCCCCGATCTTAGATCGTAGGTCCGGCCGGCATCGGCTGGCGCGCTGCAAACGCGGTGCCGGACAACAGCATTCGCATCACGCGCAGGGAGCGTTCCCGGCCGTCCCAGCCGATGCGGGGGAGCGCGTGCAAATTGGTACGGCCCCCCGCCTCCACGACGCCGGGAATGCCGGACACGGCACTGACGAAACCGGCCTGCTGGACCATCACTGCGTGGGCGCTCCGCCATGTGCCGCGATCGCCGAACGGATAGGCGAAATGCCTGACCTCGCGGCGCAACGCGGCCTCGAGGACCGCCCGGCCCATCGTCACCTCGCGCATCGCGTCTGCGTCTTTCAAGTTCGACAACACCGGATAATTCACGGTCGCGCTGCCGAGGGTTACGTTGGGATCGGCCGCGAGGTTTGCCAGATCGGCCCAATCCAGCGCGGCCTCGCGCGTCAGCCGCGTCAGGTCGACAGAATAGCGCCTGCAGAGATCGTTGATGGCAACCGACACCTCGGACTGAGGCAGCGAGCGCATCCATCCTGAGAGGAAGTCGTAAACTTCGTATTTCGCGGCAGTGGTCGCAATCGTGAAGTGCCGTTCGTGGCTGTCGACTGCGAGGCTCAGCCGGGTTTGCCTGGCGATCACAGCTTCAAGCGCGAGCCACCAGGGTTCGCCGACAGCATCGGGAAACGCGCTCGGCACATAGACGGTGAAGGGAATGCGGTGCCGCGCCAATACTGGATAAGCAAAAGCGATCACATCCTTGTAGCCACCATCGAAGCCGATACAAACGAAGCGCCGCGGCTGCGGCGAAACGAGCGCGCGCCGGCACACTTCATCCATGCCGACGATGTCGTAATTCCATCGCTTCAAGGCGGAAATGACGCGATCGAGAAATCGCGGCGTGATCTCATTGGCCTTCAGTGGCTGAAATGGAGCCCGCTGGCGGGGGCGCACGCGCTGAAAACGAAGAATCGCGCCGGCCGTGCGCCGTCCCTTCCCGCTCCACCACGCGCGGCCGCCGCAATAGGCGAGCTCAAGCTTGAGCCTAGTCAGCCATCTGTTGTCGGATGCCAATGGCCCGCCTCTCGGCAAGAGAATGTCATCGCGTCCCTCCATCCTATTCTCATTACTCTTTGTTGACACTTCTTTGCAAAGGTCGGCCTGAGTTGCGAAAGTCGCAACTGTTTCCCGCAATCGGATTTGGCGATGACCATGGCTGCCGCGATCGAAAGCCGGACGGCAGGAGCATCAGCGCCGTCAAAATCGAACCGCATCGCGCATGTCGACATCGTCAGCGATCTCGAATCCGCGGAAGCGACCTGGCGGCGTTTCGAGACAGGCGAGCATCTTTTCACCGCCTACCAGCGCTTCGATTTTCTGAGCGGTTGGCAACGCGAGATCGGCTTGCGGGACAATGCGACGCCGCTGATCGTGATTGCCTCCGATGCCGAGCGCCGCCCGCTCCTGCTGCTGCCGCTCTCGCTCAAACAAGTCCGCGGCGTTCGGATTGCATCGTTCATGGGCGGGAAGCACGCAACCTTCAACATGGCGCTGTGGGATCGCTCCTTTGCCGCCGTGGTCCAACAGGCCGATCTCCGCGGATTGCTCGACGAGCTACGGGAACGCTCGACGGCCGACGTGCTGGCGCTTGCCCAGCAGCCCTTACGCTGGCACGACGTGAAGAACCCGTTTGCACTGTTGCCGCATCAGCCCTCCGTCAACGATTGTCCGGTGCTGAACATGCAGCCGGGGGCCGCGCCCGCCGCGCTGATCAGCAACTCCTTTCGTCGCCGGCTCCGGGCGAAGGAGCGCAAGCTGGCGAAGCTCCCCGGCTACCGCCATCATGTCGCAGCGCAGGACGCGGAGATCGCCCGCCTGCTCGACTGGTTTTTCGACGTCAAGCCGGTGCGCATGGCGCAACAGGGGCTGCCGAATGTGTTCGCGGGTTCCGACGTCGAGAACTTCATCCGCAAGGCGTGCCTGACGCGACGGTCCGGCGGCGGGCGCGTCATCGACATTCACGCCCTGCAATGCGATGAGGAAATCATCGCGCTCTACGCTGGCGTCGCGGACGGTCATCGCTTTTCGATGATGTTCAACAGCTACACGCTGTCCGATCATGCGCGATACAGCCCAGGCTTGATCCTGTTGCGGAACATCGTCGATCATTACGCAGGGCGCGGTTATCGCGCGCTCGATCTCGGGATCGGTGCCGACGAGTACAAGCACACGTTCTGCAAGGATGCGGAGCCGATTTTCGACTGCTTCATTCCACTGAGTTCGCGCGGCAGGTTCGCGGCGGCCACGATGTCCGCCCTCGCCGTCGGCAAGCGTCTGGTGAAGCACAATCAGGCGCTGCTTCGGATCGCCCAGGGCGTTCGTAAAGCAATGCGCTGACGGCCTTGTCGGCAACGAGTTCCAGCTAATTCGGCGTCAGGCTGCAACCACGCGCGGCGCCACGTCCGCAGCTTCAGGCGCCTCCGCCGGCTTGCTCAGCATCGTCACCTCGGCGAAACCGACCGCCTTCAGCTGTTCGCACATCATGTTGCGCGCGTCGGCCGGCATCGTGACATCCGGCACGACCACCGCCTGCGCTCCCGCCGTGAGCAGTTCGGCAGGCAGATCGGAGGCCAGGCCGGCATCGAGCAGCACGTGATCATACACCTTCAGCAACGCGTCGACAGCAAGTGCAAGCCGCGGCGACTGCAAGAGGCTTCGGTCGAAGCCGGGACGGCCGGCATTGACCAGTTGGACGCGCGAGAGCCGATCGCGCGTGATGATCTGCGAGAACGAGGCTTCACCCTGCATCAGCTCGGCCATGCCCGGTACAATCGGATCGACCGAAACGGCCTGGAACATCGGCGAGGA
>JBLMWS010000139.1:0-10241 GCA_050257355.1 Gemmatimonas sp. | reverse complement strand
AACATCGAACCGCGTTAAGCAGGCGCGACGCTCGAGCCTGCGGGGGTCAGCGATAAGGGCGCCTCGGCTTCCGCGAACTGGCCAATGCCGGGCAATTTGACTAGTGTTGCGGCCCACCTCCTGCTTTCGAAGACGAGACGCTTACCGTGGCCAAATCCTCGACCACCAACAAAGAATCCGGTCACATCTATATCGGCATCGGAGGCTGGACCTTCGCGCCATGGCGCGGTGTGTTCTACCCGGAGAAATGGCCGCAGGCGAAGGAGCTGGAATATGCGGCCTCGAAATTGACCTCGATCGAGATCAACGGGACGTATTACGGGTCGCAGAAGCCGGACACCTTTCGTAAATGGGCGCGGGAAGTGCCCGATGGTTTTGTGTTCTCGGTCAAGGGTCCACGCTTTGCCACCAACCGCCGCGTGCTGGCGGAAGCCGGCGATTCCATCAAGCACTTCTACAACACGGGGGTGCTCGAACTTGGCGACCGCTTGGGCCCCGTGCTCTGGCAGTTCGCGCCCACCAAGAAGTTCGACGAGGTCGATTTCGGCAAATTCCTCGAGCTGTTGCCGCGCGAGATGGACGGGCGCAAGCTGCGCCACGTGGTCGAGGTCCGCCACGATAGTTTCCGGGTGCCGGCGTTCATCGCGCTCCTGCGAAATTTCGAGATCCCCGTGGTGCTCGCCGAGCACGCCACCTATCCCGCCATTGCCGACGTGGCCGCCGATTTCGTCTACTTGCGACTACAGAAGGGCAACGACGAGCTGAAGACCTGCTATCCCCCGAAACAGCTCGACGCCTGGGCCAAGCGGCTGCAGACCTGGGCGGACGGGGGCGAACCGGACGATTTGCCGCGCGTTGATTCGACAGGCGCGAAAAAGCAGGCACGCGACGTGTTCGCCTATGTCATTCATGAAGGCAAGGTCCGTGCGCCGGCCGGCGCCATGGAGCTGATTGAACGGGTCAAGTAGACGACGACCTCAATGGCCAAGGCAAGAAAGCTCTTCACCATCGGCTATGAACAGACGCCGCAGAAAGCGGTGCTGGACGAGCTGGAGCATGCAGGCGTCAAACTTCTGGTCGATGTGCGAGCGGTGACCTCCTCGCGCCGTCCCGGGTTTTCCAAGAACCAGCTCGCGGCCGGGCTCGACGAGCGCGGCATCGGCTATATTCACCTGAAAGCGCTGGGCACGCCGAAAGAAGGCCGCCAGGCCGCGCGCAGCCGCAACTACGCGGAACTGGAAAGGATCTATTCCGCGCATCTGAAGAAGCCGGAGGCGCGGCACGAATTGGACGAGCTGTCGGCGCTGGTGAAGAAAGCGGGCCCGGTCTGCCTGCTCTGCTACGAGCGCGACCACCGCCACTGCCACCGCCAGATGATCGCCGAGATCATCGAGGAGCGCGATGCCGTGACGACGGAGAACCTGGCCGCGCCGCAGCTATGAGTCTGCCGCCGTCTTGCGGGGGCTCGACGAGGGGACGTGGGCTGCCGAGAACTCATCTCACACACTCAACGTCCCTTGCATGACGGGCACGCAACGCCCGCCCACATGCACCGAGGCGATCTTGCCATCCCGCTTCACCGCGCGCGTCGCCAGCAGGCTGGGCCGGCCAAGATCAAATCCCTGGCCGATCGTGAGCCGCAGCTCGCCCTGCTGCGTGGCGTCGAGCTCCGCAAGCAGCGCCGCCGCGGCCGCGGTGGCGCTGCCGGTGGCAGGGTCTTCGAAGAACCCGCTTACACCGGGGTGGAACATCCGCGCCTGCAGCTCGCACGGCTTCTCGGCTGCCTGGACATCGCGGCTGTAGAAATAGATCGCGTCGGTGCCGTCGAGAGGAAATATCCGGGCAAATGCATCGGCATTCGGGCGCGCCCGCCGCAGCGCCTCCCGTGAGGCAAGCTCCACCGCGAGGAACGGCAAGCCGACCGAGATGACATGCGGCGCATGCCGGTCGGTCCTGACGTCGCCGGCCGACAGCGACAGACACGCAGCCGCCTGCTCGGCACTCACCGACGAAAGCCGTTTCAACGCCTGTGGCGCGGTCAGCTCGGCGCCGGTCACCTTGCCCTGCTCTGTCAGGATGTCCACCGGCACGAGACCGGCCTTTTCCTCGAACCTCAGCCGCGCCGGCGGCTCTGCGGCCTGCGAAGCCAACACGAAGGCGGTGCCGACATTCGGGTGACCCGCGAAGGGAATTTCCGAACGCACCGTGAAAATCCGCACCTCGGCATCATGGCCGGCTTCGCGCGGCGGCAGCACGAACGTGGTCTCCGAATAGTTGAACTCGCGGGCAATGCCCTGCATCTGCGCGGTCGAAAGATCCTTTGCGTCGAGCACCACGGCGAGCGGATTGCCGCCGAACGCGCGATCGGTGAAGACGTCGACGGTGATATAGCGGCGCTGCATGGTGCCCTCGCTTCATTCGGATCGTTGGCAACGATGCATTATCACGACCGCAATGGCGGCTAGAAGCGAAACAATGATCTCAGTGCAATCGGCACGCCCACCAGCGCGCCGGGACCAGGGACGACGCGCGGCCATCATCCCAATTGCCAGATCGCCATCGGCTGCTCGTAGCCCCGGATCGGCACTTCGCCCAGCGGCACCGCATCTGCGCAGTCCGTTCCCAGCGCCTCACGTACCGAGGCCGAGATCAGAAGCTGCGAGCCGAATTCCTTGTTGAGCGCCTCCAGGCGAGAGGCGAAATTCACGGTGTCGCCGATCACCGTGTACTCCTTTCGTCGCGGCGAACCGATATTGCCGGCGACGACCTCGCCGAAATGGATACCGATGCCGATGCGCAGCTTCCAGTCGGAAGCCGCGTTGACGTGCTCCATGGCGATCAGCATCTCGCGTGCGGCGGCGACCGCACGGTGCGCGGCATCGGCCGCATCGAGAGGCGCCCCGAACAGCGCCAGAAAGCCGTCGCCGAGAAACTTGTTCACGATGCCGCCGCGGCGGTCGAGAACCTCCACCAGCACCGCGAAGGCGCCGTCCAGCCGATCGACCACCTCCTGCGGCGCGCGCGAGCGTGCGGAGGCGGTAAAGCTGCGGAAATCGACGAACATCACGGCGACGCGGCGAATATCGCTTTGTCTGCTTGGTCCCTCCGCCATCAGCTGTTCGACGACCTGTGGCGAGACGTGCTGGCCGAAGAGGTTGGTGACGCGGTCGCGCGCTGTGGCGGCGCCAATGCTCGCGGCAAAACTGCGCCTAAGCTGCAACCCGACGGCGCCGGCCAGTGCGCCGAGAATCAGGACAAGAATGCTGCGCGCCCCGTGGTAATAAACTAGCGGAACGGCATCGGCTCCGACGGTCGGCCGGTAAAACATGGCGACGCCGAACATCTCGACAGCGGCCACAAGCCCGGTAAACGCCGACAGCCAGAAATCCAGCCGCAGCGTCGACAGCACGATGAAGATACCATAGGCCAGCGGGGCAACGAAGCCGAGCGCCTTGATCGTCCCCATGTTCTGGATGTGCAGCATCAGCGCAACCGTCGGCATGGACGTCTCGATCAGCGCACCGAGATAGCGGCGGTAGACCGGCAGATCGCGATTCTTCTTCATGTGGCGCCGGATCGCACTGTAGACCCAGAGTTCGAACAGCATGAACGGCAGCAGGATCTCGTAGACATAGATGGGACGCATCCCGCCGTGCCAAAGACGCTCGATGGCGGTCTCCTCGAAATAATAGGTCGCCCCGATGACCACGACGAGGATGGCCGCGGTGATGATCAGTGCTTTGACACGAAGCAGTTCGGAGGCCATCACCTCGCGCATCAACGCATGATCGAAATCGGCCGAGACCGAAGGCCGGGCACCACCAATCAAACCTTGCCAGAAACCTGCTATTTCGCCCATGAGATGCCTGTCATTCCGGAGCGCGCGCGAAGCGCGCCAACCCAAAATCTTGCGCCACAACCTCTGGATTCCGGGTTCACGCTTCGCGTGACCCGGAATGACCGTGTGGATACTGCCTCAATCCAGCGTGCGGCGGAAGCGCGTCACGGCGATGGTCATGGCGAGCAACATCAGGCCGAACAATGCAACCGTATCATATTGCAGGTTCTGCAGGGTCGAGCCCTTCAGCATGATGGCGCGCACGATCCGCAGATAATGCGTCAGCGGCAGGCACTCGCCGACATATTGCGCCCAGGCCGGCATTCCCAGGAAGGGGAACATGAAGCCGGACAAGAGGATGGACGGCAGAAAGAACATGATCGACAGCTGCATCGCCTGCAGCTGATTCTGCGCCAGCGTCGAAAACGTATAGCCGATCGCCAGATTGGTGGTGATGAACAGCGTCGACAACAGCGCGAGCAGCAGCAGGCTGCCGAATACCGGGACGCCGAACAGGAAGATGCCGATGGAGAGAATGATCGCCGCCTGCAGGAAGCCGACGATCACGTAGGGAATGATCTTGCCGAACATGACCTCGACCGGCTTGATCGGCATCGACAGCAGGCTCTCCATGGTGCCGCGCTCGATCACGCGCGTCACCGACAGCGCGGTGAAGATCAGCATGGTCATGGTGAGAATGGTGCCGACCAGTCCCGGCACGATGTTGAGCCGGCTTGAGGCGGCCGGATTGTAGCGCGCATGCGCGCGGATCTCGAACGGCAGTGAGGGGGGATCGCCGGTAAAAAGATCATGCTCGAGCGCCGTCTGCACGATGACGCTGAGCGAGGACAGCGCCGAGCTCGCGGCCACCGGATCGGTGGCATCGGCGGCGACCAGCAGGGCCGGCTTATCGCCGCGCCGCACCGCGCGCTCGAAGCCGCGCGGGATTTCCACGCCGAACAGCACCTTGCCGGACTTGAGCAGATCGTCAAACTCGTGGACGTCGTGCACTTCGCGGACGAAGCGGAAATAGGCGGTGTTCTGCAGCGCTTTGAGGATGGAGCGGCCGAGATCGCTGTCCTCCTGCAACAACACCTCCGCCGGCAGATTATGCGGCGTGGTGTTGATGGCGTAGCCGAACAGCAGGAGCTGCATCACCGGGATCATCACGATCATGGCAAACGAGACCCGGTCGCGGCGCAGCTGAATGAACTCTTTCACCACCATGGCATAAGAGCGCCGCCAGAAGCCGAAGGAATGTTCGCGAATCTCGGCGGCTGGCGCCGGGGCGTCGACAGCGCTCATTGGAAATTATCCTTCGAGCGGTTCATCAGTTCGATGAACACGTCTTCCAGTGAGGGCGCGGAGAGCTGCCAATTTAGCCCGCGGCCGTCGCGCCAGGGCGCGATGGTCGCCTCGAGCGCGCCTCTGTCGCGGCCGGAGACGTGCAGGGAATTGCCGAAGGGCGCGACCATGTCGACGCCGGGCTGGCCGGCGAGTTTCTCGGCGAGGTGCTGCAGATCCTCTCCCGTCACGGTGTAAGTGGTCAGCGCCGAGCTGGCGATGACCTGGTCGACCGTGCCGTGCACGAGCAGATGGCCGTAGGCGATATACGCTATCTCGTGGCAGCGCTCGGCCTCATCCATGTAATGGGTGGAGACCAGCACCGTCAGCCCTTCGGCGGCCAGCGCGTGGATCTCGTTCCAGAAGTCGCGCCGCGCCTTGGGATCGACCCCGGCGGTCGGCTCGTCCAGGAGCAGCAGTTGCGGATTGGGCAGCGTGCAGGCCCCGAGCGCTAGCCGCTGCTTCCAGCCACCGGAGAGTTCGCCCGCCAATTGCCCCTCACGGCCACCCAGTCCGAGCCGCCGGATCATCTCCCGCGCAGCGCCGCGTGCATCCGGCACGCCGTAGAGACGGGCCACGAACTCGAGGTTCTCCCGCACCGACAGGTCCTGATAGAGCGAGAAGCGCTGGGTCATGTAGCCGACCCGTCGCTTGATCTTTTCGGCGTCGCGGCGGATGTCGAAGCCGAGGCAAGTACCCTCGCCGCTGTCGGGCGTCAGCAGGCCGCAGAGCATGCGGATGGTCGTGGTCTTGCCGGAGCCGTTGGGACCGAGAAAGCCGTAGATCGATCCCCGCTTCACCTGCATGGAGAGATCATGGACGACTTCGCGGCCGTCAAACGACTTCGTCAGGCCCTTGACATCGATCGCAATCGGAGACGACGGCGCGCCGTTCATCGCTGCTCCGCTACCGGTGTCTTGGAGGGGACCTTGGGGTTGAGATAGACGCTGATCGGCTGGCCGACGCGCAGCGCATCGGGCCGCGAGGGTCGCGCCTGGACCAGATAGACGAGCTTGTGCCGCTCATCGAGGCTATAAATCACGGGTGGGGTATACTCGGCCTGCGTCGCGATGAAATAGATCCGCGCGGTGAGATCGGCGGCGCAATTGTCGCAAGTGACCCGCACCTCGTCACCGATCGCTAGCTTCGGCAGTTCGGTTTCGGGGACGAAGAAGCGGATCTTCATATTGCCGGGCGGCATGATCGACAGCACCGGCCGCTGTGCCGGCACCGTTTCGCCGACGCGGAAATAGATCTGCTGCACCGTGCCGGCCACCGGCGCAAAGCCCTCACGGCGCTTGAGCCGCGTCTCCGATGTCCTGACATGGGCCTCCGCGACCCGCAGCGCCGAGATGGCGGCATCGAGCGTCGCCTGCGTGCCGGCGCCGGTTTTCGAGAGCGCAAGCGCGCGGTCGTAGGTCTGCTTGGCGTTCGCCAAGGTCGCGTTGGTCTGGTTGAGATCGGCCTGCTGCAGATCGTCATCGACCGTGTAAAGAAGATCGCCGGGCTTGACCTCGTCGCCCTCGCGGACGTTGAGCTTGGTCACCCGTCCGAATTCATCGGGGCTGACGAAGATCATGTCGGCCTCGACCCAGCCCTGAAAGCCGGGATCGCGCCGGTCCTGGCAGCCCCCCAGTGCGGCAACGATTGCGAGCGCCGCCAAGGCGCGCATCATGCTCTGGCCGGTCATCGCGCACTCCGTTCGCCGAAAATGAGGTCGAGATGCACGCGCAGCAGCGCGTGCGCATCGAGCGGCGCGTGACGGTCGAACAGGCTCTTCCAGATCACCGCGATGATGGCGGGCGCCACCACGATCTGCGGAAAATCCGCCAGCGCGGCCTGGCGGATCTCGCCCCGTCTGATACCGAGTTCGATCAGCGCGCGCATCGAACCAAGCCCGCGCGAGACCACCTCGCGGTAGTAGAAATCCGCGATCGCCGGAAAGCGCGGCCCCTCCGCCACGATCAGCCGGATGATGTCGCCGCGCCGCGTCATTGCAACTTCCTCGATGAAGGTCTTGGCAAACGCTTCCAGCGCGTCGCGCACCGAGCCGGTCGGCGGCGGCAGATTGGCGAGCCGGCCGATCAGCGGCACGATCGCGGTGCGCACCAGCTCCTCGAACAGCGTCTCCTTGTCCTTGAAGTGCAGGTAGATCGTACCCTTGGCGACGCCGGCGCGTTTGGCGACGTCGTCGAGCCGGGTCGCGGTGAAGCCGCGGGCGATGAACTCGTCGAGTGCCGCCGCGACGATCGCAGCCCGGCGTTCGGCGGCGCGCTCGGCCCTGCTCGCCGGGGCGCTGTCCGCCGATGCAGTTGCCCTCCTCCGCGCGCGGGGCGCCGTGCTGGCTGCGATCGGTTTGGGTCGGTTTGTCATGGGCATAATATGACTGACTAGTCAGTCATTGTCAACACGACGAATCCAGGATGATCGTTCGCTGCTACCAAAGTCGAGCGAACCTGCCGCTTCGGCGCGATCAGATACACTTGCGGATATACGGCCGGTTGACTTCCCATAGCTCGTCGAGAAGTCCCCTCGCCGCGGTCGCGGAATTGACGACCGGGTCGATCAGGAGCGTTTGCAGTGCCAGTTCTTTCGAGGCATGCATCGCCGCTTCGACGGCGAGTTGCTGCACATTGACCTGCACGCTCATCAGCTTCGCGACCGGCTCCGGCAGCGGCCCCAGCGAGACCGGATGCACACCTGCGATGTCAGCAACGACGGGCACTTCCACCGCGGCATTCGCCGGCAGGTTGGGGATGACAAGCCGGTTATGGACCACGCCGGATTCGATCATTTGCTTGCGATCGTGCAGCACGCCCGCGATGATCGCGACCGCGCGCTCGCCCGAAGGCATCTGCCACCAGTCCGGCACTTCCTCGGTCCCCGCCAGCACGTCGTCGATCAGCCGGTTCAGCTTGGCGCGCTCGCCCTCGTCCCAGCCGAAATTGTAGCCGCCCTCGCCCGCCTCCCAGCCGAACGGCAGGTATTCGCCGACATGACCGTCGCCGCAGCCGAGCCAATAGCCGAAGCTGCGGAAGAGATCGCGCGTCAGCGGCTCGACTTCGGGATCGTAAGCCTTCTCCTTTTCGCGCAGCAGCGGATAAAGGTCGGCGCCGCTCTGGCGGTCGCGGATCTGCATCAGGCATTGGAAATGGTTGAGGCCCGCGCCCCAGACGTCCACGCGCTCATCCGGCAAGCCGAGAATGGAGGCCACATGGTGCCGCGCGATGAAAATGCCATGACACAGACCGACGCAACGGATGCTGCTGTATTGGCCGAGCGCCAGAACGATGCGGCTCTCCGGATTGGAGAAATTGATGAACAGCGCCTGCGGACAGCGCCGCTCCATCTCGCGCACGAAATCGAACACGACCGGCAAGGTCCGCAACGTGAAGAACAGGCCGCCCGGACCGCCGTTCTCGCCGAGCGTGTGGCGGATGCCGAATTTGCGCGGCACTTCGAAATCGAGCCGCCACAGCCGGTTGCGATCGATCGCGGTGGAGTGCACGACGAACGCGGCGCCATCCAGCGCACCGCGCCAATCGGTCGTGGCCTCGATCTTCAACCCGGCGCCGGATTTCTCGTTGAGCAGTTTTGCGACGCGTTCAGAACGTGCAAGCCGTTCCTCGTTCCTGCCGACCAGGACCAGGGTGCTTCCGGCCAGGTCGCGCGTCGAGAACAGGTCGCGAAACATGCTCAATCCGAAGGACGCGCTGCTCGCGCCGAGAAAGACGATTTTTGTGGTTCGGGTCATGGCGAACTTGTGCCAGCCTGCCGCGCGGCCATGCTGATCCAGATCAATGCTGCGGCGCGACGCAATCCGCGACGCAATCACTGTGCCGTAGCCCGCATGAGCAAAGCGATATGCGCGATGTTATCGCTTCCGCTCAGCGGGCTACAGGTGGAGAGCTCGGAGCTAACCGAAATCGAGCACGACGCGGCCGTCGATCTTGCCGGCCTTCATGCGGTCGAAGATCGCGTTGATATCGGAGAGCGGTGCCTTGCTGATCTCGGCCTTCACCTTGCCGTCGACGGCAAAGCCGACGGCTTCGTCGAGGTCACGCCGCGTGCCGACGATCGAGCCGCGTATGGTGATGCGTTTGAGCACCACATCGAAGATCGGCGTCGGAAATTCGCCGGGCGGCAGGCCCACCAGGCTGACCGTTCCCTTTCGCCGCACCATGCGCAGCGCCTGTGCGAAGGCGGGCGTCGAGACCGCCGTCACCAGCACGCCATGCGCGCCGCCGCCGGTCGCCTGCAGCACGCTCTCGACGGCGCCGTTGGACCGCGCGTTGACGGCGTGGTCGGCACCGGATTCCTTCGCGAGCTTGAGCTTGTCGTCGGCAATGTCGACGCCGACGACCTTCAACCCCATGGCCTTGGCATATTGGACGGCGATGTGCCCGAGCCCGCCGACTCCCGAGATCACGACCCATTCGCCGGGCCGCGCTTCGGTCTCCTTCAATCCTTTATAGGTGGTCACGCCGGCGCAAAGGATCGGCGCCACGGCGGCAAAATCCACGTTCTGCGGCAGGCGCGCGGCAAACGGCGCGGATGCGATGACATATTCGGCAAAACCTCCGTTCACGCTGTAGCCGGTGTTGTGCTGGTGTTCGCACAACGTCTCCCAACCGGTCTCGCAATATTCGCAACGCAGACACGCATCGTGCAGCCACGCCACGCCGACCGCATCGCCGACCTTCAGATTGGTGACGTCGGGACCCACCGCAGCAACGATGCCGGCCGCCTCATGACCGGGGATGAAGGGCGGCGTCGGCTTCACCGGCCAGTCGCCGGAGGCCGCATGCAAATCGGTGTGGCAGACACCGCAGGCCTTCACCTTGACCAAGACCTCGCCCGGCCCCGGCGCAGGCACCGGCACATCTTCGATCACAAGCGGCTTGCCGAAGCTCCGCACCACCGCGGCTTTCATTGTCGTTGCCATTTGTTTGCTCCTCTATTGGAGGCAGAAACTAGCGGCCGCGGACGCTGACGATGTTGACCGGTGTCAAGCGGGCGAAGCTTGGGAGGGCGCGTGTCCTATGACAACTTCGTGACG
>JBLMWS010000138.1:0-5594 GCA_050257355.1 Gemmatimonas sp. | reverse complement strand
ATGCCGCTGACGGTCGGCGGCGGTGTGCGCACCATCGACGACATCAAGGTCCTGCTGCGCTCCGGCGCCGACAAGGTGTCCATGAACTCGGCCGCGGTGGCCCGGCGCGAATTCGTCAAGGAAGGCGCGGAAAAGTTCGGCGAGCAGTGCATCGTGGTGGCGATCGACGCCAAACGCGTCAAGCGCCCCGGCGGCTCCGACCGGTGGGAGATCTTCACCCATGGCGGGCGCAAGCCGACCGGGATCGATGCCATCGAATACGCCCAGGAGGTGGTCTCGCTGGGCGCAGGCGAAATCCTCCTGACCTCGATGGATCGCGACGGCACCAGGCAGGGTTTCGACCTCCCGCTTACGCGGGCGATCGCCGACAGCGTCCCGGTGCCCGTGATCGCCTCCGGCGGGGTCGGCAACCTGGATCACCTGGTGGAAGGCATCCGGGAAGGACACGCGACGGCTGTGCTGGCCGCCTCGATCTTCCATTTCGGGGAATTTACCATCCGAGAGGCCAAGGACCATATGGTACGCGCCGGGCTGCCGATGCGCCTCGATCCCTGACGACTCCTCGTCGCAAAAGTGCTACATCGGCGCGGGGAAACGGCGCATCCCGCGTGGATGCGCATGTCGAGTTAGGTTGATGTCGCGTTTTACCGTGCATGATCTCGCCGCAACCATCGATGCCCGTGCCGCATCGGGAGGAGAGGCGTCCTATACCAAGAAGCTGCTCGACAAGGGCGCCGAGCACTGCGCCAAGAAGCTGGGCGAAGAGGCGGTCGAGACCGTCATCGCCGCGATCGAAAACGACCGCGAGCATCTCGTCGCCGAAAGCGCCGATCTTATCTACCATCTGCTGGTGCTGTTGAAATCCCGCGGGGTCGGCCTCGCGGAGGTCGAGGCCGCACTCGCAAAACGGACCTCGATGTCCGGACTGGAAGAGAAGGCGTCGCGTCGGCGCGACCAGCAGTAAGAGGCGGCCTCATGGATATCCGCGCCCCCGATCAGAAATATAACCCCTACCGCATCTTCACCCGGGAACAGTGGGCGGAACTGCGCAACGACACGCCGATGACGCTGGAGCCCGGCGAGTTCGACAAGCTGCGGTCGCTGCATGACCGGCTCGACCTCAAGGAGGTCGAGGAGATCTATCTGCCGCTGTCGCGCCTGTTGTCGATCTATGTCGACGCCACGCAGCGGCTCTATTATGCGCAGCGCCAGTTCCTGGCGATTCGCGACCGCAAGGTCCCCTACATCATCGGGGTCGCGGGCTCGGTTGCGGTCGGCAAATCGACCACGGCGCGCGTGCTGCAGGCGATGCTGACGCGCTGGTCGCCGCGGCCGAAGGTCGACATGGTGACGACCGACGGCTTTCTCTATCCCAATGCGGTGCTGGAACAGGAAGGCCTGATGCAGAAGAAGGGCTTTCCGGAGAGCTACGACCTGCCGCGGCTGTTGTCGTTCCTGAGCGACATCAAGTCGGGGCGAAGCCACGTTCGCGCGCCGGTTTATTCGCACCTGACTTACGACATCGTGCCGAACGAATGGATCGAGGTCGATCGGCCCGACATTCTCATCGTCGAGGGCGTCAACGTCCTGCAGACCGGACCGCTGCCGCGCGACGGCAAGGCGGTCCCGGTGGTGTCCGACTTCTTCGATTTTTCCGTTTATATCGACGCGGAAGAGACGGTGCTGCGCGAGTGGTATGTGAGGCGCTTTCTGGCGCTGCGCGACACCGCATTCACCGATCCCCGTTCCTACTTCCATCGCTATGCGTTGTTGTCCGATGACGAGGCGACCGCAACAGCCATCGCGATCTGGGAACGCACCAACCTCGCCAATCTCGAGGACAACATCCTGCCGACCCGGCCGCGCGCGACCTTGATCCTCAAGAAGGGCGCGGATCACGTGGTGGAAACAGTGGCGCTCAGGCGGCTGTAGCCGTTCGTTCGTAGGGTGGGCAAAGCAAAGCGTACCCACCAGACTTAGGCAAACACGCGTTGATGGAGATGGTGGGCACGGCGCGACGCGCCTTTGCCCACCCTGCAATCCTGCAGAGGGCTACGCCGCGATATGCCGCGCGGCTGCCAGTGCGCTCAAGGCTTCCTCCAGCTTTTCGCGATCGAGCGGCTTGATCAGGAAGCCGTCCATCCCGGACTCGAAACAGGCGTAGCGATCTTCCACCAGCGTGTTCGCGGTCAATGCGAGAATCGGCGTGCGTGTCCCGGCTTGCGCCGCTTCATGGGCGCGGATGCGTTTGGCGGCCTCGATGCCGTCGAGCTTCGGCATCTGGATGTCCATCAGCACGAGCTCGTAGGGCGTGCCGGCGGATTGCGCCGCGAGCCAGGATTCCAGCGCCGCCTCGCCGTTGGTGACGATCACGGCTGCATGACCGAGTCTGCCGAGCAGGGAGCGCATCAAGAGCGCGTTGATCTCGTTGTCCTCGGCGACCAGTATCGACAGGCCTTTGGCGGCTTGTTCGCGGGGCAGCGGCGGTTCGTCGACGATATCTTGCAGGGCATCGGCGCCGAGCGCTGGTGCGGCGACCTCCGGCGGCATCGAGAGACGCGCGGCAAGAGAAGCGGCGCGCAGCGGCTTGACCAGATAGCCGGTGAACGCAGTTGGCAGCGGTTCGTGCCGCGTGGCCGGAGTCACCATCAGGATGCGCAGGCTCGCCTGGCGGCGCGCGGCCTCTCCCAGCGCTTCGACGCCGGCAGCACCGAGCGCGCGATCGATCAAGACCGCGTGCCAAAGGCGCTCAGGCAAAAGCGCTTTTGCGACATCCAGATCCGAAACCAGACAGGTCCGCGCGCCCCAGCGCTGCAGCCGCCGCGATACGAGCGACGCTTCGACATTTTGCGAGGTGACCAGCATGATCGCTCGCCCGCCAAGGTCCGGAGCGTTGAACGCCGGCTGCGCTGCGCCCGGCTCGGCCGGCAGCGGCAATAAGACCTCGAATGTCGAGCCGGCGCCCGGCTGGCTCTCGAGCGTGATCCGGCCGCCCATCCGTTTGACGATCCGTTCGGAAATGCTCAGCCCGAGCCCGGTGCCGCCGAACTGGCGGGCGATACGGTCATCGGCCTGCTCGAACTCCCGAAAGATGCGCTCGCGCGCCTCCGGCGCAATCCCGATGCCGGTATCGCGCACGATGAAGCCGATCTCGTTCGGCCGCATCCCGGGCTCGACGATCAACGCTATGCCGCCCTTCGACGTGAACTTGATGGCGTTGCCGGCGAGGTTGAGCAGCACCTGCCGCAGACGCGCCGCGTCGCCCAGTACGTGCGTCGGCAGACGCTCATCCACAAAGGCCGCCATTTCCAGCTGCTTGGCTTGCGCGCGCGGCGCCAGCAGTTCGGTGATTTCTTCGATCAGACCGGTCAGGGCGAAGGGACGCTGCTCGAGGTCGATCTTGCCGGCCTCGATCTTGGAGAAGTCCAGCAACTCCTCGATCAAGGACAGCAGCGCCTCGCCCGATGTTTTCACCGCCCTCGCATAGGTCGCTTGTTCGGGCGTCAGCGACGTGTCCAGCAACAGTCCGCTCATGCCGATGATGCCGTTCAAGGGGGTGCGGATTTCATGGCTCGCCATGGCCAGGAAACGCGACTTGGCGCGGTTGGCGCTATCAGCCTGGTCGCGCGCCTCGGTCAGAGCATGCTCGGTCTCGGTGCGATCGGTGACGTCGCGGCCGACGCTTTGCATCTCGGCCGGCTGGCCGGCGTCGGCGCGGATCAGGCCTTCGCGCCAGGCGATCCATCGCGGCCCCAGCGGCGTTGCGATCTTCTGGTCGTGGGTCCGCATACCATGCGGTTCCAGCGCGCTGTCGCCCTGGTCGAGAACGGTGAGCGCAAAGCGGCTGCCGACCAGGGTCTCGCGGCTTTGTCCCGCAAGCTCGCAATAGGCGTCGTTGGCGAAGGTGATGCGCCCGTCCGCGTCACGCATCACGATGAGGTCGCCTTGCTGCTCGAACAGATTGCGGGCGCGTTCCTCCGCCTCCTGCAGTTCCCAATTGCGATCGGCCAGTCTCTCGTTATGCAGCGCGACTCTGTTGAGCTTTCTGCGCATCAAACGCAGCCTGATGCTCAAGGTCGCAAGCGCGACGCAGGCGACGGCAAACAGAAAACTGGCGCCGATCGCAAAAGCCTGCGGGTCGTAGCCGGAATATTTCGATCGGCTGCCGTCGATGAATCCATAGGCGCCGCCAAACGCGGCGGAGAAGATCGTGAAGGAGCGGATCGAGAAGACGAGCCAGGGATGGCGGCGCGCGAAACGGCGCATGCGCAATTTGATCCGGAAAGGCCGTCTCATTGCCGATCACCTTTAACTCATGCTGCGCGCCCGCCGCAGCTGCGGACCATTGCGCGGACACACTTGCAAAGCGTTTCAACTGCGCCCGTCCGCCGCCGCGCATGTGAACAGGGTTGACGAAATGTTAAGCGTCTAAAATGCAGCGGCGAGATGCGAGCGTTCACCGTGGGCGCCGACGATCAGTGCCGCCGCTTCGCGCAAGCTGAACTGCTTCGACTTGACGAAGATGCGATAGTCGGCCGGTCCGTCATGGGACAGATAGATCACGGGGGCGGACGGCATCGGGTGCGTCGAGACCGCGATGAATTGCGTCGCCGGGCTTACGTCGCAGGCGTTTTCCTCGCTGCCATCGACGTCATCGACCACGGCGAAGTCAGCATCGGCGGCATTGTCGGTCACCGCGACTCGCACGGTCGCAAGCGCCGGATCGTCGGTGAAGCTGACGTGGAGGTCGGCGTGCCAGGGGGCGGAGCCGATTTCGAGCGTCTCGTTGCCGAGAGCGATGCAGGGGCGCGGGCGTTCGGAAAGCGCGACGCCGGCCAGAATGGCGGCCGCGATCAACGGAACCGCCGAAACGAGAATCGTGTAACGCAACTTGAAACGCAACATCAGGGCACTCGCTCGACCAGGTCTTCCCGCATGATCCATTCGGAAAGCAGGCCCGACTTTTCCGGATCATGCTCTCAAGAGGCGCGGTTTATGGTTGGCAGAGCGTAAAGAAAACTCGTTACCGTCTGGTTGATGGCGTGCGGAGCCGGCAATCAGGCCGCGTGCCTGACATCCTCGGCCAGTGCGCGGTACGACAAAGCCTCGGCAAGATGCAGCCGGCCGATCTTGTCTGCGCCATCGAGGTCGGCGAGCGTGCGGGCGACCCGCAGCACGCGATGATAGCCGCGCGCGGACAGCCGCATGGTCTCGGCGGCATCGCGCAACAGCTTTTGCCCTTGCGCATCGGTCTTCGCGATCTCTTCCAACAGCGAGGCCGGCGCCTCGGCGTTGGTGCGGACATGCGGCAGCCCGGCGGCTGCGTAGCGCGCACGCTGGATGTCGCGCGCGGCGGCGACCCGGGCGGCGACTTCGGCCGAGCCTTCGGCGGCCGGCGGCAGGATCAGGTCGGCGGCAGTGACCGCCGGCACCTCGATGCGCAGATCGATGCGATCCATCAGCGGCCCCGAGATGCGCATCTGATAGTCCGCGGTGCAGCGGTCGATTTGTGCGCGTTTGCAGGAATAGCCGGGTTCGAAGGCGCGGCCGCAGCGGCAGGGATTCATCGCCGCCACCAGCATGAAGCGCGCAGG
>JBLMWS010000137.1:0-63945 GCA_050257355.1 Gemmatimonas sp. | reverse complement strand
AGCGCTCGGGTTCGCTGATCACCGCGCGCATGGCGGCCGAACAGGGCCGCGAGGTCTTTGCGGTGCCGGGCTCTCCGCTCGATCCGCGCGCCGCCGGCGCCAATGATCTGATCAAGCAGGGAGCAACGCTGGTCACCGAGGCCCGCGACGTGATTCAGGCGGTCGCGCCCATCATGGAGCGGCCGGTCGCCCTGCCCGTCAACGAGCCCGACAGCGATCCGCTCGATGGCGATCTCGCAAACGCCGAGCGCGACCGCATCGTCACCCTGCTCGGGCCCACGCCCGTCTTGATCGATGATCTGATCCGGATGGCCGAGATGCCGGCGTCGCTGGTGCGCACCGTGCTGCTCGAACTCGAACTCGCCGGCAAGCTCGAGCGCCACGGCGGCGGGCTCGTCTCGCTGATCTAGTGTCCCGAATCCGAAGTTCGCCCTAGTTCGCAGCACCTTCGGAGCGAACTTCGGATTCGATAAGGACACTAGCAAGCTTATGATTCTAGTGTCGTTTATGGCTCAGAAATTCGCACGACGGACTCGCGGCAACGATGGTGCGAATTTCTGAACCACGACACTAGTCTTCAATCAGGCTGTGTCGTTGCGCGTGTCAAAGCGCGCGCGTGCGGCCTCGATCTCGTCGAGATGATCCAGGGCCCAGGAGCCGAGCGCGATCACCGGCTGGCTCAAGCCGCGGCCGAGATCGGTGAGCTCGTAATCGACCCGCGGCGGAATGGTCGGAAACACGGTCCGCGTGACCAGCCCGTCGCGCTCCAGCCCACGCAAGGTCAAGGTGAGCATCCGCTGCGAGATGCCGCCGATCAGCCGCTTGATCTCATTGAAACGCTTCGGCCCGTTGAAGAGCATCATGATGACGAGAACGCTCCATTTGTCGCCGACGCGCGACAGGATGGAGGCGACACCCCGGCAGTTGTCATGCAGGTCCGGCGGCGACGAGATTGCAGGAAATTCGATGTGCGCAGGTTTCACGGATGTGCCCGGGTTTCAAAAAAGTGCGTTCTTGTGGGCCTTGTGGACAGTCACTCATATAGCGCCGGTTACAAACGTATACCAAGGGTGACTTCCATGCCAAACCTTCTGCATATCGATTCCAGCGTGCTCGGTCCGCACTCGGTCAGCCGGCAAGTGTCCGCGGCGATCGTCGAGCGGCTGCGCCACGCGACGCCCGATCTCTCGATCGTCTATCGCGATCTCTCCGCAACGCCGCTCGCCCACCTGTCGGGCGCGCAGCTTGCGGCGGCCCGGGGCGCAGCCAGCCCGGACGCGGCCCTGCAACAGGAGCTCGCCACAAGCTCAGCCGTGCTGGAGGAGTTTCTTGCCGCCGACACCGTGGTGATCGGCGCGCCCATGTACAATTTCACGATCCCGAGCCAGCTCAAGGCCTGGATCGACCGCATCCTCGTCGCCGGCAAGACCTTTAAATATAGCCCGCAAGGACCCGAAGGCCTGGCCGGCCACAAGCGCGTGATCATCGCGATATCACGCGGCGGCTATTACGGCCCCGGCACGCCCGCCGCGGCGCTGGAGCACCTCGAATCATATTTGCGCGGGGTGTTCGGGTTCATCGGCGTGACGAAGCTCGAATTCATTTCGGCCGATGGTGTCCAGGTCGGGCCCGAGCATCGCGAGAAGGCACTGGCGGATGCGCTGCAGGCCGCCACCAATCTTCAGGCCGCGTAGCTCCGCCTCAAGCTGCCGCCGCCGCACGGCGGCAGCTATCCGCAAATCAAGACAGGCTCAATATCAATTGAATTGCAGGCCAAGCAGGATCCCGACCAGCGAGACCAGCAAGCCAAGGCAGGAGAGCAGCGCCACCGAAATGACCTCACCCGTCTTCGGCGCGACGCCGCGCTCCAACAGCGATGTCTGGCGATCCGACCTTTCGGAGGACACGCGCAAGGCAGGAATCGATAAGCGAACGACTTTCGGCATAATGCGGCTCCAAAAAAGTGTTTGTAAAAAAATCTCCGGCCCCACGACAAAGGTCTCGGCAGACAGTTGCAAGGTTCGACCGAAGCTGGAATGAGCCTTCGAGGGCCGTTCAACAAAAAGAGAGCGGCCAGCGGGTTCCCGGAGGGCGCGCTGGCCGGCTTGCATTGGGTTCGGATGACGGAAAGCGCCCTTCAGCCGCGAAAGATCGGTGCGCCGGCAGGCGAACCCGTCGCGCCGCCATCGACAAAGATCTCCGCGCTCTGCACATGCGCGGCGTCATCGGAGGCGAGGAACAGCACGGTCTTTGCGATATCATCGGCGTCAGCCATTCTGCCGAGCGGGGTCGTGCCCGCGATGCGCTGCTCCAGCGCAGCAAACGCCTCGGGCGTCGGCGCCGCGCCGTTCCAGATCGGCGTGCGTGCTCCGCCCGGCGCCACCACGTTCACGCGGATGCCGCGCGGCGACAATTCTGAGGCCATCACGCGCGCCATGGCGCGTACGCCGGCCTTGCTCGCCGCATAGGCCGAATAGCCCGGATTGCCCAGCACAGAGATCACCGAACCATTCAGAATGATGGAAGCGCCATCGTTGAGGTAAGGCAGCGCCGCTTGCACGGTGAAGAACACCGCCGTGATGTTGGTCCTGATGACGCTTTCGAAGGCTTGCAACGTCGTCGAACCGAGTGGCGTGCTTCCGGGAATGCCGGCATTGGCAAAGAGAATGTCGAGCTTGCCGAAGGTCTCGACGGCCCGTTTGACCGCAGCCTCGGTCGCCGCGATATCGGTCGCATCCGCCCTCACGGCAAGCGCGTTCGCACCTAGTTCCTTTGCCGCAGCGGCGAGCGTTTCGTCGTTGCGGACGGTGATGGTGACCTTTGCACCCTCGGCTACGAACAGCCTTGCCGTCGCAAAACCGATGCCGCTGTTGCCTCCGGTGATCAATGCCGTCTTGTTCGCGAGCCTCACGGCAGCCTCCTATCTGGTTTCATCTTTAAACTGCCCTTGCGATGTAGACGACTAGTTTTATAATGCAACTACACAAGGCTGTGATGACCACGCAATCGAACGAAATCCGGAACCGATGGTGAAACGAACGAGCCTGGCCGGCGACGCCTGCCCGATCGCGCGATCGCTCGACGTGATTGGCGATTGGTGGTCGCTGCTCATCATCCGCGAGGCCTTTTTGGGGCGCCGCCGCTTCGGCGAATTTCAGAAAAGGCTTGGGCTGGCGAAGAACATTCTTGCGAGCCGGCTGCGCATGCTGGTGGAGGAAGGCATCCTTGCGACCACGCCCGCCGCCGACGGCAGCGCCTATCAGGACTATGTGCTTACCGAAAAGGGCAACGGCGTCTTTCCGATCCTCGTCGCCTTGCGGCAATGGAGTGAGGAATTCGACGACTGTCCCGAAACGATCGCAACCGTCCTGGTCGATCGTGAGAAGGGCCGCCCGGTGAGAAAGCTGGAACTGCGCTCCCAGGACGGCCGCCTGCTGACTCCGGCCGACACCGCGTTGAAGCCGCGCCCACCGGCCAAACGCCGCCGCTCAAGCGCTTGAAGTCTGCGGCAGAGGTCTAATTATCAGCCGATGAACGTGCATAAGAGGCCGGCATGTGCTATCGAGGTTCCGAATTGGAGTGGATTTGGAGCCATGCCTGTCAATCTCTCGATCAAGAACGCCCCCGACGAGGTAGTCCAGCGGCTGAGACAGCGTGCTGAACGGCACCATCGGTCGCTGCAAGGCGAATTGCTTGCCATTATCGAGGACGCGGCTTTCTCTGAGCAGTCGCTGAGCCCCGCTGAGTTGTTGGCGGAGGTGCGGCGCCTTGGCGTGCGCACGCCCGCGGAATCGGCCAACATCATTCGGGCTGATCGTGACCGGAATTAAGGTGGTGGATGCCTCTGCGCTCGCCGCCCTGTTGTTCGGCGAGCCAGAAGCCGCCGCCATCGCCAATCGGCTTGAGGGGGCCCGATTGGCTGCGCCTTTGTTGCTTAACTTCGAATTGGCCAACGTCTGCCTGACCAAGATTCGTCGACAGCCCAGCCAGCGGGAAGCTCTACGCGCCGCTTTCGGACTTGCACACCGGTTGAGAGTCGACACCGTCGCCGTCGACCACGCGGCCACGCTGGACCTCGCCGAGGAAACCGGCCTTTCTGCATACGATGCGAGCTATCTTTGGCTTACCCGCGAACTGGGCGCTGAGTTGGTTACGCTCGACCGAAAATTGGCGGCGGCCTTACCATGAAGCCCACCGCTGCCCGCCGCAAGGCCGCACAACACGCACTGAACAGCCGAGCCGAAATCATGATGCAGAATAATGAAACGCCAAATATGAAAATCACGCGGATTTTTCTACGCGATGCGAAATGCGCTGTTGCACGGCGAACTTCAACCGCACGGGCAAGCGTTCGAGGCCTATGAGCCGGCCTATCGGATCGTCATGCGTTTTCTGGACGCCTCATGCAATCCGGCGGACGTCGAGGAGCTGCATTCTGAGGCGTGCAGCGTTTGGGGGGAACACGCCTAAAAATGGCGCAACTGCGGGTGGTACTCCGCAACTTTTTTGAGGTGCGGTTCCGCCGTTCCACCCCACTTTCAACATCTGGCGATTTGACAGAGGGGCTGGCTGCACCCATGTTCGGACCGAAAGGGGGCGGCTCGAATCTTGTCGAGGCCACCTCGAATTCCCCCGTAAGTCACTGGAATTACATGAATATCGTTATTGTGGAGTCGCCGGCGAAAGCCAAGACGATCAACAAATATTTGGGCTCGTCCTATGAGGTTTTGGCCTCCTTCGGCCATGTCCGCGACCTGCCGGCGAAGAACGGATCGGTCGATCCGGACCATAATTTCAAGATGATCTGGGAGGTCGACGCCAAGGCGGCCGGCCGGCTGAACGAGATTGCCAAGTCCTTGAAGGGGGCCGACCGCCTGATCCTCGCCACCGACCCTGATCGCGAGGGCGAAGCCATCTCCTGGCACGTGCTGGAGGTGTTGAAGGAAAAGCGCGCGCTGAAAGACCAGAAGATCGAGCGGGTGGTATTCAACGCCATCACCAAGCAGGCGATCACGGACGCGATGAAGAACCCGCGCCAGATCGATGGGGCGCTGGTCGATGCCTACATGGCGCGCCGTGCATTGGATTATCTGGTCGGCTTCACGCTCTCCCCCGTGCTGTGGCGCAAGTTGCCCGGCGCCCGCTCTGCAGGGCGGGTGCAATCGGTCGCGTTGCGGCTGGTCTGCGACCGCGAGCTCGAAATCGAAAAATTCGTGCCCAAGGAATATTGGTCACTGGTTGCGACCCTGCTGACGCCGCGCGGCGAAGCCTTCGAAGCGCGGCTCGTCGGCGCCGACGGCAAGAAGATTCAGCGGCTCGACATCGGCTCCGGCGCTGAAGCCGAAGCCTTCAAGAAGGCGCTGGAAGCGGCCGCCTACAGCGTCACCACGATCGATGCCAAGCCGGCGCGGCGCAATCCGCAGGCGCCCTTTACCACCTCGACGCTGCAGCAGGAGGCGAGCCGCAAGCTCGGCTTTGCCCCGGCGCATACCATGCGCATCGCCCAGCGCCTTTACGAAGGTATCGATATCGGCGGCGAGACCACCGGCCTCATTACCTATATGCGTACCGATGGCGTGCAGATCGCAGGCGAAGCGATCACCCAGGCGCGCAAGGTGATCGGCGAGGACTACGGCAAGGCCTATGTGCCCGACGTCCCGCGCCAGTATCAGACCCGCGCCAAGAACGCGCAGGAAGCGCACGAAGCGATCCGCCCGACCGACCTGTCGCGCCGGCCCGACGCCATGCGCCGCAAGCTCGATGCCGACCAGGCGAGGCTCTACGAGCTGATCTGGAAACGCACCATCGCGAGCCAGATGGAATCGGCCGAGCTCGAGCGCACCACCGTCGATATCGCGGCCAAGGCCGGCTCTCGCGTGCTGGAGCTCCGCGCCACCGGACAGGTCATCAAGTTCGACGGCTTCCTCGCCCTTTACCAGGAGGGCCATGACGACGATGCCGACGAGGAGGACAGCCGCCGCCTGCCCGCCATGAGCGAAGGCGAGAACCTCAAGCGCAAGGAGCTTGCGGTCACCCAGCACTTCACCGAGCCGCCGCCGCGTTTCTCGGAAGCTTCGCTGGTCAAACGGATGGAAGAGCTCGGCATCGGCCGGCCCTCGACTTATGCCTCGATCCTCCAGGTGCTGAAAGACCGCGGCTATGTGCGGCTGGAGAAGAAGCGCCTCTACGGTGCGGACAAGGGCCGCGTCGTGATCGCGTTCCTGGAAAACTTCTTCCGCCGTTACGTCGAATATGATTTCACGGCCGATCTCGAAGAGCAGCTCGACCGCGTCTCCAACAACGAGATATCCTGGCAGCAAGTGCTCAAGGACTTCTGGCGCGACTTCATCGGGGCGGTCGACGACATCAAGGACCTGCGCGTCGCCGAAGTCTTGTCCGCGCTCGACGAGATGCTGGGTCCGCACATCTATCAGCCGCGCGCCGATGGCGGCGACCCCAGGCAGTGTCCGACCTGCGGCACCGGCAAGCTGCATTTGAAGGCCGGCAAGTTCGGCGCCTTCGTCGGCTGCTCGAACTATCCGGAGTGTCGCTACACCCGTCCGCTCGCAGCCGAGAGCGATGCCGCCACCGCCGATCGCGTGCTGGGTCAGGATCCGGAGACCGGGCTCGATGTCACCGTCAAGGCCGGGCGTTTCGGTCCCTACATCCAGCTCGGCGAGCAGAAGGATTATGCCGAAGGCGAGAAGCCCAAGCGCGCCGGCATCCCCAAGGGCACCAATCCGGCGGATGTCGATCTCGAGCTTGCGCTCAAGCTGTTGTCGCTGCCGCGCGAGATCGGCAAGCATCCCGAAACGGGCCTGCCGATCACGGCCGGCATCGGCCGCTTCGGGCCGTTCGTGCGCCATGACAAGACGTATGCGAGCCTGGAGGCCGGCGACGAGGTCTTCGACATCGGCCTGAACCGCGCCGTCACGCTGATCGCGGAGAAAGCGGCCAAAGGCCCGAGCCGCCGCTTCGGCGCCGATCCCGGCAAGGTGCTGGGCGATCATCCGAGCCTGGGACCGGTTGCGGTCAAGAACGGCCGCTATGGTGCCTATGTCACCGCCGGCGGCGTCAACGCCACCATTCCGAGCGAGTTCGAAAAGGACAGCATCACGCTCGATCAGGCGAACGCGCTGATCGACGAGCGCGCGGCCAAGGGTGGCGGCAAAGCCAAGGCCGGAAAGATCAAGGCTGCAAAGATCAAGGCGGCCAAGCCCGCCAAGGCAGCGGCTGAGGAAGCCGAGACGCCAAAACCGCCGAAGAAGGCGGCGGCGAAGAAGGCGGCGGTCAAGCCGAAGACGGAGGCCACCAGCAAGGCGCGTGCGCCGGTAGGACAAGCCGCCAAGACATCGGCCGCCAAGCCCGCGCCGGCAACGAAGACGGCGGCGAAAAAGAGCGCCGGAAAGGCTCGCTGATCACGGTGAAAAAAACCAAGGACAATGGCTTTCCCGACCGCAAGGCCATTGTCGCCTTCATCAGGAAGAATCCCGCCAAGATCGGGACACGCGAGATCGCCCGCGAATTCGGGTTGAAGAACGCCGATCGCGCCGAGCTGAAACGCGTGCTGCGGGAGCTTGCGGATGAAGGCATCATCAAGAAGCAGGGCCGCAAGGTCGCCGAGACCGCGGCCCTGCCCCCGACCGTGGTGGCCGACATCACCGGCCGCGACCGCGACGGGGAATTGATCGCAACGCCGACCGAATGGGACGAGGTCGAGAACGGCGAGCCGCCCAAGATCCGCATCCATCTGCCACGCCGGGCGCGCCCCTCCGCGACCGCCGGCGTCGGCGACCGCGCGCTGCTGCATGTCGAAGCTTCGGACGAAGCCGAAGGCGCCAGCTATCGCGGGCGCATCATCAAGATCATCGATCACGCCAAGAGCCGTATCCTCGGCATCTTCCGCAAGCTTCCCGACGGCGGCGGACGGCTCGTTCCGGTCGACCGCAAGCAGGCCGGTCGCGAGCTCAACATAGCGAGCGCCGACAGCAAGGATGCACAGGACGGCGATCTCGTCAGCGTCGACCTGATCCGCACCCGCGCCTTCGGGCTCGCATCGGCACGCGTGAAAGAACGGCTGGGCACGATCGCCTCGGAAAAGGCGATCAGCCTGATTGCGATCCACGCCCACGAAATTCCAATGGACTTTTCCAAGGCCGCGCTGCTCGAGGCCGGGGAAGCGCAGCCTGCGACGCTTCGGGGACGCGAGGACTGGCGCGAAGTGCCGCTGGTCACCATCGATCCGCCCGACGCCAAGGATCACGACGACGCCGTGCACGCGGAAGCCGATCCCGACCCCAAGAACAAAGGCGGCTTCATCCTTCACGTTGCGATTGCCGACGTCGCCTTCTATGTACGCCCGGATTCCGCGCTCGACCGCGACGCATTGCTGCGCGGCAATTCGGTCTACTTCCCCGACCGCGTGGTGCCGATGCTGCCCGAGCGCATCTCCAACGATCTTTGCTCGCTGGTACCTGGCGAGCCGCGCGGCGCGCTCGCCGTGCGCATGGTGATCGGCGCCGACGGCCGCAAGCGCTCGCACAGCTTTCATCGCGTGCTGATGCGCTCCGCCGCCAAACTCAACTACGCGCAGGTACAGACGGCGATCGACGGTCAGCCCGACGACACCACGGGCCCCCTGCTCGATCCGATCCTCAAACCGCTTTACGCCGCTCACGAAGTGATCAAGCACGCCAGGCGGGAACGCGACCCGCTCGATCTCGACATTCCCGAGCGCAAGATCCTGCTCAAATCCGACGGCACGGTCGATCGCGTGATCGTGCCGCAACGGCTCGAGGCGCACAAACTAATCGAGGAGTTCATGATCCTCGCCAACGTTGCCGCCGCCGAGGCACTGGAAAAGAAGGCGCTGCCGCTGATCTACCGGGTGCACGACGAGCCGAGCTTCGAGAAAGTGCAGGCGCTGCAGGAGTTCCTGCGCACGCTCGATCTGCCGTTCGCCAAGGGCGGTCCTTTGCGCCCGTCTTTGTTCAATCGGGTGCTGGCGCAGGTTCAAGGCCAGGATTACGAGCATCTGGTCAACGAGGTGGTGCTGCGCTCGCAGGCGCAAGCGGAATATTCCGCGGAGAATTACGGCCATTTCGGCCTGAACCTGCGCCGCTATGCGCATTTCACCTCGCCGATCCGCCGCTATGCCGACCTGATCGTGCATCGCGCGCTGATCCGCGGCCTCTCGCTCGGCGACGGTGCGCTGCCGGAAGGCGAGTCGCTGGAGACGTTGAGTGAAATCGCCGCGCAGATTTCCGCGACCGAGCGCAGGGCCATGAAAGCCGAGCGCGAGACCGCCGATCGGCTGATCGCCCATCATCTCGCCGACCGCATCGGCGCGACGTTTCAGGGGCGCATTTCCGGGGTCACCCGCTCCGGCCTGTTCGTCAAACTGGATGTTACCGGCGCCGACGGCTTTATTCCGATACGCTCGCTCGGGACCGAATATTTCAATTACGACGAAACCCGCCATGCTCTCGTCGGTTCACGCTCCGGAGCCACCCACCGGCTGGGCGATGTCGTCGATGTCCGCCTGATCGAAGCGCAGCCGATAGCGGGTGCGCTGCGCTTCGAGCTCTTGAGCGAGGGAGCCTTCGCGGCAACCGAGCGCAGGCGCGACGGCGCAAAGATGCGGGCTGCGCAGTTGCGCCGCGCCGCGCGGGACAAGGGGCGCAAGCAGGACCGGAAAAAGGCCGGCAAGGCGAGAGCGGGCAAAGGCAAGCGAGGCAAGTGATGGACAGCGTAAATCCGGCCACCAAGATGTGGACGCGCGAGACTCACGGGACCGCCGCGATCGAAAAACGCGACCTGTGGCTGGCGATGAAACGCGGCTTTCGCGGCCGCTGCCCACGTTGCGGCGAGGGCAAGCTGTTCCGCGCCTTCCTGAAGGTGGACAACAGCTGCCCGGCCTGCAGCCTGGATTTCACGCCGCACCGCGCTGACGACCTGCCGGCCTATCTCGTCATCGTCATTGTCGGGCATGTCGTCGTGCCGCTGGCGCTGTTGATCGAAACCAATTTCGCGCCGCCGGTCGCGCTGCAGCTTGCGATCTATCTGCCGCTGACGCTGATCCTGTCGCTCTTGTTGCTGCAACCGGTCAAGGGCACCATCGTCGGCCTGCAATGGGCGCTGCGCATGCATGGCTTCGACGACCAAAATGGCTATAGCGACGACCCGCCGCTCTAGCTAGAGAAAGATCTCGCAAAATAGAAAAGCGCCTCGGGGTGGAAATGACGGAAGCAGCGGTCGCGGCAAAACAAGAAAAGCGCGAAGAGAAGGAAGCCGATCATCATCCCTATTACCGGCCAAAGGACGCAGCGACGCTGATCCTGGTCGATCGCACCGGTTCAGTTCCGAAAGTGCTGGTAGGCCGGCGCCACGACAAGGTCGTGTTCATGCCCGGCAAGTTCGTCTTTCCCGGCGGCCGCGTCGACAAGTTGGATCACCGGGTGCCGGTCGCGGCGCCGATACCGCAAGAGCTCGAAGCCAATCTCCTGAAGGGCAGCCCCAAGATCACCGCCTCGCGCGCCAAGTCGCTCGCCGTCGCCGCGATCCGCGAGGCCTGCGAGGAGACCGGCCTCTGCCTCGGGCGCAAGACGGAAAGCGCGGCGACCAGGCTCGAGGGCGCCTGGAGCCCCTTTGCCGATGCGAGCCTGCTTCCCGATCCCTCCGGCCTGTTCCTGATCGCCCGCGCGATCACGCCGCCCGGCCGCGTGCGCCGCTTCGATACCCGCTTCTTCACTGCGGACGCTTCCACCATCACCCATCGCGTCGAGGGCGTGGTGCATGCCGAGGCCGAACTGGTCGAATTGGTCTGGGTCGAGCTCGGCTCGCAGCCGCTGGCCGATTTGCATCCGATGACCAAAAACGTGCTGGGTGAGCTGGAGCGGCGGCTCGCCACCGGACCGCTCCGCCACGATGCACCGGTGCCGTTCTTCCATTTCTACGGCGGCAGGATGCAGAAGGACGTTTTGGGTTGAAAGGGGCGCGCTGCCTCCGCTTGTCATTCCGGGGCACGCGAAGCGCGAGCCCGGAATCTCGCGCCACAACTTCTGGATTCCGGGTTCGCGCATTGCATGCGCGCCCCGGAATGACGAGCATGCCAGGGTTGAGCCCAAAAACAAAATAATCTTCCGCCCTCTTGTTCTGGCGCGGCGGCTCGCTCTGCCTATGTCTTTCCGACGACAACAGCAGCGGACAGCGGGCGATGACGAAACGTCAACTCAAGCTCGGCGCCTTCATGCGCCCGGTCTCAATCCACACCGGCGCGTGGCGCTATCCCGGCGCCTGGCCCGACGCCAACTTCAATTTCCAACATCTGAAAGACCTGATCCGCAAACTGGAGGCCGGCAAATTCGACGCCTTCTTCATGGCCGATCATTTGGCCGTGCTGAACATGCCGGTCAATGCGCTCAAGCGCAGCCACACCGTGACGTCCTTCGAACCGTTCACGCTGCTCTCGGCGCTCTCGACCGTCACCGAGAACATCGGCCTGATCGCGACCGGCTCGACCACCTTCGACGAGCCCTATCACATCGCCCGCCGCTTTGCTTCGCTCGACCACATCTCCGGCGGGCGCGCGGGCTGGAATATCGTCACCACCTCCAATCCCGACGCGGCGCTGAACTTCGGTCTCGACGATCACATGGAGCATGCCGAGCGTTACCGCCGCGCGCGCGAGTTCTATGACGTGGTCACGGGCTTGTGGGACTCCTTCGCCGACGACGCCTTTGTGTGCGACGTCGAGCAAGGTCTCTATTTCGATCCCGAGAAGATGCGCGTGCTCGATCACAAGGGCAAATATCTGAAGGTGCGGGGACCCCTGAACATCGCCCGCCCCGTGCAGGGCTGGCCGGTGATCGTCCAGGCCGGCGCCTCGGAAGACGGCAAGCAGCTTGCGGCGGAGACCGCGGAAGCCGTGTTCACCGGCGGCGGCAGTCTCGCGGACGCACAAAAGCTCTATGCCGACATCAAGGGCCGCGCGGAAACAGCCGGGCGCGATCCCGAGCATCTGAAAATCCTGCCTGGCGCCTTCGTCGTGGTCGGCGACAGCGTGGAGGAGGCAAGGGAGAAGCGTGCGTTGCTCGACAGCCGGGTGCATTACGACAGCGCGATCGCATCGCTCTCGGTGATCCTCGGCACCGATGCCTCCACCTTCGATCCCGACGGGCTCTTGCCGGACATCCCCGAGACCAATGCGTCCAAGAGCGGGCGCCAGCGCCTGGTCGATCTCGCCGCGCGCGACAAGCTCACGGTGCGGCAATTGGCGCAGCGGGTCGGCGGCTATGGCGGCCTGTCCTTTGTGGGTACGCCCCAGACCATCGCCGACCAGATGCAGGAGTGGCTGGAAAGCCGCGGCAGCGACGGCTTCAACATCATGTTCCCCTATCTGCCGCAGGGCCTGACCGATTTCGTCGACAAGGTGGTCCCGGAGCTGCAGCGACGGGGGATCTTCCGCAACGAGTATGAGGGCCGCACCCTGCGGGAGAATCTGGGCCTGCCGCGGCCGAAAAACCGGTTCTTTTCAGCATGATGGGTATGAATCGGCCGGTTTTGACCCCGAAAACCTTGACTTTGGGCCGTTTGTGGCTAGGTTGCCGCCAACTCGCGCGCCCCGTTTCGGCCGGCGCCCCTGCCCGCAAGATTTGAAGGTTTTAGAACATGGCCAAGGCGGTCACCATCAAGGTCAAGCTCGTGTCCTCGGCGGACACCGGCTATTACTACGTCGCCAAGAAAAACTCGCGCACCATGACCGAGAAGCTGGTCAAGAAGAAATACGACCCGGTCGCGCGCAAGCACGTCGAGTTCCGCGAAGCAAAAATCAAGTAATATCGCGGGAATGCTGCTGACTTTCGAACGGGGCCTCGAGCCCCGTTTTTATTTGCGCTGGCGCCGCTCCGAGGCTCGGGCATGATCCTTGCGTTATTGCGATGGGATCGCGCTTTGAGAACAGGGTGGCCATGGTCGCAAGCTCTGACGAAGGCAATGTCGGCGGCTATTCGGTCACCTATGAGCGCGACGAAAGTTATTTTCCGGTCTACGTCACGGCCGCGCTGGCGCTGATCTTCCTCGCCGCGACCTGGATCACGGGCGCGCTGTACTGGCTGATTGCCGCGGCGGGCGCGGCCGCCTTCACCTATTACAACATGCCGCTGTTGGAGACCGGACGGCCCACCATCGGCGCCAATCAATACGGCATCTTCATCCAGGCGTTCGGGCTGATCCGCTGGCGCGCCGTCGAACGCATCGATCTCGTCGAGATCGCCGAGCGCGCCATGACCGTGCATGAATTGCAGATCGTGCTCAACGTGCCGCTCTCCAGCGCGCTGGTCGCGGACTGGCGCAAGCAGCCGTGGTACCGCCGCTTCATGCGCCTGCCCTGGCGCATGAACCACAACAACATGGTGCGGATCGACATCGAGCCGTTCGACCAGCCGCCCGACGCGATCCATCGCACCTTCCTGCGGATGTGGCGTTACTACCGGAGCTGATCCGTCGTCCTGAGGAGGCCGCGGAACGCGGCCGTCTCGAAGGATGACGGGCAGAAGGTCGCGAACTCGCTTTCACGTCCTCATTGCGAGCCTTGCATAATCATCGACCCGCATGCCGTAGGTCCACGCCACCGCCTCGCGGGCGGTCTGGATGTTCGCGGGCACCTGCAGGAAAAAGTGCTTGCGCGTGCCGTCCGGCTCCGGCGTTGCATTGATCACCTCGACGGCGGACCAGATGTCGTAATTGAACCAGATCCTGCGCCAGAGCACGCCGGTCTCGTCCTCGGCGATCTTCCTCGCGCCGCCGAGCGCGACGTAACGCTGCGGCGTCATGATCTCGATCATGCAGCGGCGCAGCTGAACGTTGATTTCGGCGTCGATGGCCGACAACGTGATCGTCTCCGGCTGCTCGATCATCCAGCTTGGCACCTCCACGCCCTTCCAGGCGAACACCGACCAGCCGTCGGCAAAACCCAGCGCCGGTCCGCCCGCATAATGCAACCGGCCCGCCGCATCGCCATGCAGAACGCGCGGCCGCTCCGAGAGCCAGCAAGTGCGCCGATGCGGCTGCAGCCACCCTATGTTGGCGGCCACCTGCCAAAGTCCGAGCAGTTGCGCAGTCTCGTCCCTGAAGCCGAGCACGCTGCGGGCATAGTCGCAAACGCCGAGCCAGGACAGCTCGTTCGGGCCGGCCGCGCTGTGGCGAAAGCCGTCGCGGCCCGTGAGCAAGGCGACCGCGGTCGGCCACGACAATGGACGCGCGTTCAAGAAGCGGCCGAGCAAGGAGCTGCCGTCATGCGCCGTTCCCGTCGCCTGCACGATGAGATCGGCAAGCGGCGCGAGCAGCGTGTCCTCGGGATTGACCGCGCGCTCGATCTGCGCCCGGACGCGCTTGCGCAGGCGCATGCGTATCCTGGCGAGGGTCTGCCGTCGGACCCGGTCGATCAGGACCAACCTGACGTTGGCGCCGTCGACAGCGGAGGCGCGGCGGGCCTGATCGACCAGCGCGACCGGACTGTCGCACCACAGGTAGCGGTTCGGCGCGTCCAGCCCCGCAGCCTCATAGGCAAGCTGCACGCCCGCTTCCGCCGCCTCACGATCGCACGGCGCGGTCGAGCGGCGGATTGCGAGCCAGCGTGCGCGATAGCGCTCGAGCGCGGCCGTCTGAGAGGCTGTCAGAGCCTCAATCGGCGAGGACGCGCGCATCCTTCGGCCCGAGCTCGCGCTGGCGCCGGACCCGGTAGGTTCCGCGCGGCAGTGTGATCGGCGCGTGTTCGTCGTGCGTCACGCGTGCGTGTGGCGAAGCCACCTGGACATGCCCGATGTAGAGACCGGCGGGAATATCGGCGGCGAGCTTGTCGTCGCGAAACATCGTGACGCGCTCGGCGATGGCATGGCGATGCCCACTCTCCTCGCCCTCCGCCAGCACCATGGCCACGCCGTCGAGATTTTCCGTCACCGTGCCCGACGGAGCCGTATCCGCAACCCGCTCGAGCAGCAGGTCGCCTTGCGCAAAAATCTCCTTCATCGCCGCCTCCTCGTGCTCTCGAGCACCCGGCGAGGCGCTGGGTGCTCCTTGTTCCACCCACTTTCCTGTTTAAGCCTGATCCGGCGCGAAGGTTCGCACCGGACCAGACTATCTTTCGTGCCGGCCAGTCTAGCACGATCAGTGCACGACTTCTCCATGCAGCGCGAGATCGAGGCCCTCGCGCTCGGCGTCCTCGGAAACCCGCAAGCCCACGAACATCTTCACCACGAACAGGATGATCAGGCTGACCACGGCGTCATAGATGAACACCGTCGCCACGCCGATGCACTGGTTGACGAACTGACCCGGATTGCCTTCCAGCAGGCCGGCCGTGCCGCCATATTGCTTCACCGCAAACACGCCGGTGAGCAGCGCGCCGACGATGCCGCCGAGCGCATGCACGCCGAAGCAGTCCAGCGCGTCGTCGTAAGCGAACATCCGCTTCAACCCGGTGCAGCCCCAGTAACAGGCGACACCGGCCGCAATCCCGATTGCGAAGGCGCCGACCGGGCCGACGAAGCCGGAAGCCGGCGTGATGGCAACCAGTCCTGCGACCGCACCCGAGCAAATTCCGACCACGGTCGGCTTGCCCTTGAGCGCCCATTCCACCAGCATCCAGGTAAAGCCGGCCACCGCGGTCGCGATCTGCGTGACCAGCATCGCCATGCCCGCCTGCATGCCCGCGGTCACCGCGGAACCGGCGTTGAAGCCGAACCAGCCGACCCACAACAGCGAGGCGCCGATGAAGGTGAGCACCATGTTGTGCGCCGGCCCGGTCTCGGCGCGCTTGCCGAGCATGATCGCGCACATCAGCCCGGCGACGCCGGCATTGATATGCACGACGGTGCCGCCCGCGAAGTCGAGCACCTTGACCCAGGCGTCATCGTTGCCGGCGGAGAAGATGCCGTCCGGTCCCCACACCCAATGGGCGATCGGCGCATACACGAAGATTGACCACAGGCCGATGAACCAGAGCATGGCCGAGAATTTCATGCGCTCGGCGAAGGCGCCGGCGATCAGCGCCGGCGTGATGATCGCAAACGTCATCTGGAAACAGATGTAGACGCTCTCCGGGATGGTCGGCGCCAGCGGATTGGGATTGCCGATGCCGCCCGCGCCGATGTCGCTCAGGATGTCCTTGAGGAACATCCGGTCGAGCCCGCCGACGAACGGCGAGCCGGCGCGAAACGCCATGCTGTAGGTCAGGATCGCGAACAGGATGGTGACGAGGCAGGTGACAGCGAAGCTGGTCATCACGGTGTCGCCGACATTCTTCTTGCGCACCATGCCGCCATAGAACAGGCCGAGCCCCGGCACCGTCATCATCAGGACCAGCGCCACCGAGGTCAGCATCCAGGCGGTGTCGCCGGAGTTCGGCGTGCATTTCTCCAGGATCTTCCCGCCGCAAGCCTGCGGCGTGTCGTCGGCAAGAGTGGCGCTACCCAGGACGAGCCAGAGCAGCGCGGCCCCCGCCAGCACCACGACCAATGTCGCGAACCTCTGGCGCGCGAATTTCCCCACTTTCATCATCGTCCTCCTTGTCCCGAGTTTTGTCAGTGCAGGCTCGTTGGAACTCCTGTTTTCGCGGAATGCGGGAAGGCGAGCGGCGGGCCGCGCCCCCGTCCCTGCTGTTATTCGGAATGAGTGTGAAATCGGCAGACAAGCGCGGGCGCGGCGCAAGGCACCGCACCGGAGCTGCCCGGCACCGCTGCGGGGCGGTCGAGCCGGCGGAGTGGAGATTGGCGGCAACGAGCCTCATGGCTGACCGGCCTTGTCCTTGGGCATCCCAAGGGCGGGAAACATCGCTGATGCTTCCCGCCTCCAGTTATTGGCCAGGATCAGTCAAGATTCGTGCCACCCAGAACCTTCAGGTAAACCACTTAGCAGCCGGCCATTCTGCCTGCTCGGCGGGAAGAAAGATCTTCTCATGCCGCTTTCGCGGGCAGATGTTGGCTCAAAAATTGGGCAACCACTCACGCAGGCCGCAGCATCGGCGGCGCGCTTAGGCGGACCAGCGCGAAGATGACTTGAACGATTCCGGCGCTCAGACCCGCAGGAAAATCTTGCGGCGATAGAGGAAACCGGCGAGCGCGATCGCAAGTCCCAGGCTCAGCGCGTGCACGGCGAAATCGCCCGCACCCGGCGTCAGCACATGGTCGAGCAGATCGGAAAAATCACCACCGACGAACAGTCGCGCAAATCGCTCGAAGCCCGACACATTGACATCCTCGACGCCTGCCACGCTATTGATGACATAGAGCGTGATGGAATTGGCGCCGATCCAGACAAAGGGCGCCGCCCATCGTTTGAAGTCCCAGACATCGACGAGTTGATGCAAGCCGCCGAGCAGCATCAGGCTGTATCCGCCTGCGACCAGCACAAACGACGAGGTCCAGATCGCCTTGACGATCGGAAATTCGACTCCCCAGGCGTATCCGGCGATGGTCAGCAGAATGCCGCTGCCGATCAGTAGCAGAGATTTTTGTCCCGCCTGCAGCCTAACGTCGGTCAGAGTCAGACCGGCCAGCACGCCGAGCAAGCACGAGCCGATCGCCGGCAGCGTGCTCAACAATCCCTCGGGGTCGTGGGTGACGTCCCAAAACCGCCCGGGCAGGTAGCGGGCGTCAATCCAGTTGGCCAGATTGGCGTCCGGCGCAAACGAGCCGGCGCCGATCCCGGGTACCGGCACGAACACCATCAGAGCCCAATAGCCGACCAGCAATACGATCAGCGCGACCACGATCCCGCGGCGATCGAGATTCAGAAACAGGAGCGATGCCGCCAGATAGCAGAGTGCGATGCGTTGCAGCACGCCGAGAAAACGGATGTCGCTCCAATGATGGCTGATGCCGCCATAGCAAATCAGCCCCAAACCGTACAGAATCAACGCGCGGCGGAACACCCGGACATGCGCCGCCGCCCTTCCCTCGCGTTCGACCAGCCCCGGCAGCGACAGCACGATCGCGACGCCAACGACAAATATGAACAAAGGGAAAATCAGGTCGTAGAAGCGGAAGCCTTCCCAGGCCACATGAATCATCTGCGTCTTGAGGAAGCTTGCGATCGAGCCAAGCATCCCTCGGCCATGCGCCATCCTGTCGAGGGACCAAAAAATGCCGTCGGCTCCGAGGAGCCAGAACATGCTGAAGCCGCGCAGGGCATCCACCGAAACGATGCGGTGTACGGGCGGCGCATCCTTCGGTGCCTCGAGGCGGCCCATAATCTTCCCAGCCTTGTCGGCGGTCTGACATCAACTCCGTGACGCAATCTTGCTGATGGAGGGGACAGCGCGTTGACTTGCATCAAGCGAATGCGCGCAGTTCATCTGGAAGCTGCTTCTGGCGCGTTGGCGTCCGGAACGGACTCGAACCCGCCCCTTGATGCATGGGGTGGCGACTTACTGCTTTCCGACCTGTGTGGCGACCTGGCTAGCCCCTGCGCTGCAGCTGGCGGGCGCCTCCTGCACGCGGAAATAATTACGACCGATATAGGCGTCGTCGTAGTGATGCCACGAGGTGGGTTGGCCCAGTGCCTGCACGCCGGCAAGTGTGACGGCGAATACCGAGCTCTCCATGTCGCGCTGCTGTGCGTCCAGATTTTCGGGCAGCTTGGAACTGGCGTAATCCACGTAGGACACGCGGCGCACGCAAGGCAAATCGCGCGAAGCGTCGATCGCAGCTTTCGCCGTCATCAGATGATCGGAATGGTCTCCGGGATTGATGCGCGGGTCCAGTTCGGCAATGTTGAGCTGCACCAGCCTTGCGGGCCCGCGCTCATAGTCGATGATCGCGCGCAATGTTCCTGTGAGATCATTCCAGCCATGATAGGCCGTGGTGCCGTCGACTGCCGCCAGCGTATCGTTGTCGCCGTCGGCCAGGCGCTTGAGGGACTGGAAGCCGGTATGTGCGTAGCCCGTTCCAAGCGGATTGCCGTCAGCCAGGCGCAGGAAATAGCTGACGGTATCGCGGTAGCTGACCCGATAGATCAGGTGTCCGTTGAAGGGCACGGTCGACGCCGTGGGGTTGGCCGGGACGGCGTCGCCATCGGCCATAAACCGGACGGCGTCCTCGGCACCGTTTTCGCGCGCCAGATACAGCGGATGCGCCCGGTCCGCCGAGCCGGTCCCGAGCCCGGCATCACCGGCGGTAACATGGATGAAGACGGTCTTGGTGGCGCCGGCGGTCACGTCCTGGAAGGCGGACGGGTTCATGAAGAGCTGCCAATCGTCCTCATGCGCAGCAAAATAAAACGAGACTTTATCCGGCCGCGGAGCCTGCGCAGCCAGCACCCGCGTACCGGCGAGCGTCGCAGCGACGACGAAGCAGGTGCTGATCAGCGATTGCAGCTTGGGCATCTCGAATCTCCGGCAATGCTCAGATTTGATAGCGGACGGCACGGAATTCAATAGAGCCGCCGCTTCGCCGGCGCCGGGCAAATGCCCAGCCGGCTTGATCCACTCGCTGTCATTTTCGGGCACGCCCCGGAATGAGGGAATGGAGGTCAGAGCACTAGAGATATCCGGGCAGCTTCGTCTCGAAATCCGGGAAGTAGCGCGAAATGACACTGACGTCGAACTGCGACAGGATCGCCTCTTTGGGCTCGCGATCGAGCAGGAAACGGAAAGCAGCCTCGATGCAGTGCTCCGGCGCGATCGAGCCGTTGCTGAGCCGGTCATAATCTTTTGCTGACATCGTGACGCGATGGTGGGTTTCACGCCCCGCCTCCCGGACCACGACATCAAATGCGAGCGGATCCGAATGGTCCGTCTGCTTGACTTCGATCGTCACTCGCGCTCCCCCGCCCGGTTTGCCTGTCAGCTGATGCCCAATTGCGGATCGAAGGTGACGAACACGAGCTCGATCTTCTCCTGATCCGCCAACAGCTCCGCGTCGCTGATCATTCGTTGCACATGTGCTTCAAACAGGTTGCGAGCCATCTTGCGGCCGATGGTGTAGACGAAGCTCTCACCCTGTCTTTCGAGCGCATCGTTGTCGCCCAAGCGAACCAGAACATGGCGTCCTGTCGATGGAAGCGTCGCGTCGGGAGAAATCTGCTGGATGGTGGCCATGCGGAACCTGCGTGTTGCCTCGGAAGCTCAATGAGATTGCCGCGCCATTGTTCCTCGACCCAGGCTTATCTCGAGCCATATCATACCTCGCGCGCCGGCTGCTCGCGTCCCAGACGATGAGCGGCATCGCGACGCCATCGTCGCGAGCGGACCGGAGCTCGATCGCCGGGCGGAGATTTGCCCGACCCGGATTGTTGGCGCGAATTCCTGTCAAGCCCTGCGTGCAAAAATATTCTGCTTTTCAGAATTTCGGATTTAACGTAGTGTCCTTGCATCCCGGCTCGATCGAAGAGGGCGCATCGCGATCGTCACGATACGCGAGGCGGGACGCGGTGGACGCGGATGTGCCGACAGACGAGCGGCATCGACGCGTACGGCGAAGTCGTGTGGTCCTGGCGCGCCCATGCAGGCGCCAAGCCGGCGACGATGCATTCGCATCGTGGCCTGCGACGGTGGCAACGAGCTGGTTCACCGAGGAGAGCGCGAAGCAAGCCGTAAAACCATCGCGCGGGGAAGGCCGGTGTGATCACCGCCTGTACCTGTGGTCAACGCGCGCTCGCGCAAATCTTTTGCGCGGGGGCCCCGGGTGCAGCGGCCACCCGGCCTTCCCTGCACCCTCCATCTTCTGGAGAGGGTGATAATGATGGACAACTCGGGCGAAATGTCGTCGCGAGAAGGCGGAGTTATGTCCCTCCACGCTCTCGCTCGTCATCGCCAAGAGCAAAGGAGGGCGATCCGGTACGCCGCGGCCCTTCTGCGAAGCCTCGGGCGGCGCTGGAACACTGGACCGTCCGGTCCCGTCTTCGCCAAAGGCTTCGACGGGGCTCACGAGTCCAGGGCGCGCCGGAGCTTTAGCGGAGGCGGCAAGTTGGACGATGACAGCGGAGCAAGTGTTTGAAAATGGAATCTGAGGCTGTCACCGCGTGGATATCCACTTTCGCCGAGATGACGACCGTGCCTCACGCCGCCTGCGCGACGACGCGGTTGCGACCGTCGTGCTTGGCGCGGTAGAGCGCCTTGTCGGCGCGCTTCAGCACGTCGGCGACCGGCTCGCCCTTCCTCTCGAGCGTCGACAGGCCGATCGAGATGGTCACCTCGATGTGCTTGGTCCCCTTGTCGACCGCGAAGGAATCGCCGGCAATGGCGCGGCGCAGCCGCTCGGCGACCATGCCGGCGACGTGCAGATCGGTCTCCGGCATCACGATCACGAACTCCTCGCCGCCGTAACGGCAGGCAAGGTCGATGCCGCGGATCGACTTGCGCACGCGCACGGCGAATTCACGCAACACGTCGTCGCCGGCATCATGCCCATAGGTGTCGTTGATCGATTTGAAATAGTCGATGTCGAGCATCATCAGCGCCAGCGGCTTGCCGCGGGATGCCGCCTGTTCGGCGAGCGTCGCCAGATGGCTCTCCATATAGCGACGGTTGTGCAGTCCGGTGAGCGCGTCCGTGATCGCCATCTCGATCGAATTCTGGACGTTGTCGCGCAGATAGTCGGTGTAGCGGCGGCGGCGCACCTGCGTGCGGGCGCGCGCCATGAGCTCGTTCTTCTCGACCGGGCGCAACAGATAGTCGTTCACGCCGATCTCGAGCCCGCGCAAGAGCCGCGTGCTGCTCTCGGGATTGGCGATGGCGAGGATCGGCACGTGGCGCGTGCGCTCCAGCGAGCGGGCCTGGCTGCACAGACGAAGCCCGTCGAAATTGTCGAGATCGAGCGAAACGATCAGGAGATCGTAGTTGCCCTCCGCGGCGTGAAACAGGGCTTCCGCCGGAGCGGGTTCGACGTCGACCGTATGCTCGGCCGAAAGCAGCGGCGCCAGCCGCTCATAGGAGGAGGCACGGTCGTCGACCAGGAGCACGCGGCCGCCCTTTCCGGTATCGGCGACGGCGCTGCGCTCCGGAGCCTGCACGCCGATCTCGAACGAGGTCAGCGCGCGCATGCGCAATTCGTCCGTCATCATCTTGAGCCGGGTCAGCGAGCGCACCCGCGCCAGCAGCACGATATCGGAGACCGGCTTGGTGAGAAAATCGTCGGCGCCGGCCTCGAGCCCGCGCACGCGGTCGGCGGGGCTGTCGAGCGCGGTGACCATGACCACCGGGATGTGGTGGGTCGTAGGATCCGATTTCAACCGGCGGCAGACCTCGAACCCGTCCATGTCCGGCATCATCACGTCGAGCAGGATGATATCGCACTCCGCGCGCTGGCAGAGCTTGAGAGCCTCCGCACCATTGCTTGCGGTCAGCACATCGAAATATTCGGCCGACAGACGGGCTTCCAAAAGCTTGACGTTGGCGGGGACGTCGTCGACCACCAGAATACGCGCGGACACCGAAACTCACTCCTACCCAATAAAGCGCCTGACAGTTTCAATGAATTTGCCGACCGAGATCGGCTTGGAAAGATAGGCCTCGCAACCGCCCTCGCGGATGCGTTCCTCGTCGCCCTTCATCGCGAAGGCGGTGACGGCGACCACCGGGATCGCGCGCAATTCCGGATCGTCCTTGATCCAGCGCGTCACTTCGAGGCCGGAAACCTGCGGCAGCTGGATGTCCATGAGGATCAGGTCGGGACGCATCTTGCGCACCAGATTGAGCGCCTCGAAACCGTTGCTGGTCCCCGAGGTCTGGTAGCCGTGAGCCTCCAAAAGATCGCGGAAGAGCTTCATGTTGAGCTCGTTGTCTTCCACGATCAGGACGGACTTAGCCATCCCGTCCTCCAATCCTCTTGTCACAACAGCCGGCCCGGTTCGAGTTGGTTCGAGTCTCAAGCCGGGTGCCGAGCGAAATGTAATTCAAACTAGCGCCAGTTTCGCTCCAACCCGTTAAGCCCGCTCTTCTTCTTCGCCCTTGTGGTTTCCACTTGCTTGAACAGATCCGGAAGACTCGGGCATGATGGTTTGGAAATTAGACATCATAAGTTAATGGAAAGGCAAACCGGCGCGTTGAAAAAGCCTGTTCAAAACCCTCGGGAAGTCGCTGAAATCGTTGCGATTCAGGCGCTCAATTTCATTGCGGGCGATCCTGAGCGGCTGGGCTTGTTCCTGGCCGAGACGGGAATCGGTCCCGAGACCTTGCACAAATCCGCCGCCGATCCGCGATTCCTCGCCAGCGTGCTCGACTTCGTGATGGGCGATGACGCGACCGTGAAAGCGTTCGCCAAGGCCTCGGAGCTGCATCCGACCAACATCGCTGCTGCGCGGCAGGTCCTCGGCGACCCCAAATGGGAGCGCGACGTGCCGTGAGCGAACCTGCGCCAGCGGTGGGGCCGACCTGCTTCTGCCGGGACTGCCTCGCCGATCTGGACGCAACAGCAAAGCGCTGCGGCGCTTGCGGTTCCCCCCGCCTTCTTCGTCACCGTGCGCTGGCTGCGCTTTCGCTGGCGCATATCGACTGCGACGCCTTCTATGCCACGGTGGAGAAGCGCGACGATCCCGATATCGCCGACAAGCCCGTCGTCATCGGCGGCGGCAAGCGCGGCGTGGTCTCGGCCGCCTGCTACATCGCGCGCACCTATGGTGTGCGCTCGGCCATGCCGATGTTCAAGGCACTGGAGCTTTGTCCGCAGGCGGTGGTGATCCCGCCCGACATGGCCAAGTATGTCCGCGTCGGCCGCGAGGTACGCCAGGCCATGATGGCGCTGACCCCGCTGGTCGAACCGCTCTCGATCGACGAGGCCTTCCTCGACCTCTCCGGGACGGAGCGCGTGCACGGCATGATGCCGGCGAAAGTGCTGGCGCAGTTCGCCCGCGACGTCGAGCGCGACATCGGCATCACCGTGTCGGTCGGACTCTCCTGCAACAAATTCCTGGCCAAGATCGCTTCCGACCTCGACAAGCCCCGCGGCTTCGCCACGCTCGATCAGGGGGAGGCGTGCGCCCTCCTGGCGGAGAAGCCGGTCGGCTTCATCTTCGGCGTCGGGCCCGCGACCCAGGAACGGCTGGTCAATCGCGGCTTTCGCACCATCGCCGATCTGCAGCGCGCTGACGAGATCGAATTGATGAAGCAGTTTCCCTCCGATGGCCGCAGGCTGTGGCGGCTCGCACGCGGCATCGACGACCGCAAGGTCGTGCCCGATCGCGGCGCAAAGACCATTTCCGGTGAAACCACTTTCGAGACCGATATTCGCGATTTCGCCACGCTCGAAAGGCTGCTGTGGCGGCTGTCGGAGAAAGTATCATTCCGGCTGAAGAACGCAGGGCTCGCCGGCTCGACCATTACGCTGAAACTGAAGACCGCGGATTTTCGTCAACGTACGCGCTCGCAATCGATCGGCGCGCCGACGCAACTCGCGGCCAAAATTTTCGCGGTGTCGCGTGAGCTGCTCGCGAAGGAGATCGACGGCACCGCCTTTCGCCTGATGGGCACGGGCGTCAGCGCGCTGCGGGTGGGATCGCAGAACGACGACACCGACATGCTCGATCGCCGCGCGGCTCACGCCGAACGGGCGATCGACAATCTGCGCAGGAAATTCGGTGCAGGCGCCGTGATCCGCGGCATCGCCTACGACGGGCCGGAAAATGGCCGGGTCAAGCCCGGCCATCCCGAAGACTGAGGCGGTCGATCAATATGGCGTGGTTCCCGGTGCGCAGGTCGGATCATTGTCCCAGGGCTGGCTGGCAAACGCGCCCACACGCGGTGCGGGAGCACAGGTACTCGCATAGCCGTAACCGTAGCCGCGGGCGTAAGGCGCGGCAACGTAAGCTCCCGCAGGTGCCGGGCCTGCATAAGAGTCCTCCGCCGCGTAAGGATCGCCGTAGCGCGAATACATATGGCCCTCACGAGCCATGGCGGGCGTGGCGACTACCGCTGCAGCGAGTAGAGCAGCCGATAGGAATTGCAGCTTAGCCATGTCGATCTCTCCATTGATTGCAACAAACCACGCAACGCGCGGCTCGGCCATGGAGATGAGAAAGGCTGGGGATTATTTGAAGGGACCGGGCCTTCACGATACTTCACCCTCGCGCGAGGGAAAGTTGCGCAGTGTCCAAATGGACCCTGGCGATTGCGAATGCTGCAACCGGGCTTCGTTCGGAACTTCAGTTACAAGGCTTGGTGTCCTTGGAATCCTTGATGTCGGAGTCCTTGATCTCGAACTTGCTGAGTACGCCGGAGATCACGAAATCATTGTAGTCAAGCACCAGGTCGCGCGAAACGCCATTTTCGAACAGCTCGAACGACATCGCATAGACCGGCGTTTGTTCGCCCTCCTTCTGCTTGGCATCCCGATCATAGTAGCTCACCGTCACCGGCCAGCGCGTCAGCGATTTCATCGCCTCGTTTTCGGTGGAGGGATCTGGCGAAGCCACGGTCTTGTCGCCCGGGATCGGTTGACCGATCACGGTCAGCGTATTGTAGACCTTCTCGCCGGTGTCGGATCCGTCATAGACGTTGAGCTCGAGCAGCGATTTGCCTTGTTTGGCCGCAGCAATGATGCGCTTGATCTGTTCGGTCGGGAACACGGTCGAGCCGTCGATGGTGAAGGTTTTGGTCTCCGGCTGCTTCAACTTGACCGTGATGTGGTCGCCGGTCCGCTCGGCGAGACCATCGACCGACACCGGATCTCCGCCATTGGTGCGCGTTTCGACGTTGAAACGATAGCTCTTGCCGGCACCATCCTCCCAGGAGCTCGAGCGCAGGTCGCTCAACATCAACTTGCCTTCGCCGATCTCCAGTTCCGAGACCTGGCGGAACTCCGAGGTGTATCCCTCACACGCATTACCGGAGAAGTTATAAAGAATCCGCCCCCGCGCACTGTTGACCGAGTTCGAACCGCGCGACTTCAGCAGGCTCAGGTCGTAGAGCGCCTGATGCGGCAGAAACGGCACGGCGGCCGTGGCCGGCCCGCAAGCAAGAGCCGCGATTGCCAGCACACCGAGCGACGTACGGAAACGATAAGCCATGACCGATCCTTGAGCGGGAGATTCGCGACTCTAATGACCGGTCCATTGCGTCGCAACTGGGGCCATCTCCCGGAAAGCGCATATTTTTCCGCGCAACGACTTGTGCTTGCATCCGAAAAGCCTGCGAGCTCCCGCGCCGGAGGGCGGCTTGCATGTGACCGCTTAATGGGCGAAACAGGGCCGCGTCCGGTCGGAGACCGATCGGGCCTCAGGCAAATCGGCTAAAGCGAGGAACGTCACATGGCGGGCACGATCGAACAGAAATTGGCATCACTCGGCATCACCCTGCCCCAGCCGGCTGCGCCGGTAGCCAACTATGTCGGCTTCGTGCGGACCGGGAATCTCCTCTTCGTCTCCGGGCAGGTTTGTTTCGATGCGGCAGGCAAGCTGATCGCAAAGGGCAAGCTGGGCGCCGGCGTTAGCGTCGAACAGGGCAACGCCGCCGCGCGCGGCTGCGCCATCAACCTGCTCGCGCAGGTCAAGTCGGCGGTCGGCGATCTCGACAAGGTCGTGCGGGTGGTTCGGCTCGGCGGCTTCGTCAACTCCGCACCGGATTTTCTGGAAGGCCCGAAGGTCCTCAACGGCGCCTCGGATCTGATGGTCGAGGTGTTCGGCGACAAGGGCCGTCATGCCCGCACCACGGTCGGCGTAGCCGCGCTGCCGGCGGATGCTTCGGTGGAAGTTGAAGGCTTGTTCGAGGTCGCCTGAGCTTGCGCGCTCCCGATTGGTTGACGGCGCGGCCGGTCGCGCATCGCGGTTTGCATGATGCCGCACGCGGCATCATCGAAAACATGCCGGCGGCGGCACAGGCTGCGGTTGCCGGCAACTTCGCCATCGAATGCGATATCCAGCTCTCGGCCGACGGCGAAGCCATGGTGCACCATGATGGCACGCTCGGCCGCCTTACCGAAGGCAGTGGCAGCCTGAGTGACAAGACTGCCGCCGCGCTGAAGGCGGTGCGCTTCAAGGCGACCTCCGAGCGGATGATGACACTTGCGGATCTCTGCGAGCTCGTCGCCGGTCGCGTGCCGCTGGTGATCGAGGTGAAGAGCCATTTTGACCGCGATCGCAAACTTGTGACGCGGATGGCGCAGGTGCTGTCATCCTACCAAGGTCCAGCGGTCGGCATGTCCTTCGATCCCGACCAGGTGATGGCGTTGCGCGAGCTCATGCCCTCGCGCCCGCGGGGCATCGTCGCCGAGCGGCACTACACCGAGAAGAATTGGCCGGAAGCCTCGCCCGCGCAGCGGCGCGACATGACCTATCTGCGCCATTTCCTCCGCACACAGCCGGACTTCGTCGCCTATTACGTCAATGAGCTGCCAGCGGTCGCGCCATGGCTCGCGCGCAATGTTTTCGGCTGCCCGTTGCTGACCTGGACCGTCCGCACCCCCGAACAGCGCGCCCGCGCCGCGCGCTATGCCGACCAGATGATTTTTGAGGGGTTCGCGCCCTAGGGGTGAACAGCGAAGCCCAGGAATGACTTGCAACAGACCGCCCCCTTGAACTAGCTGCTGCAATGCACGATGTTTCGGGACAGATGGCATCGTCCGAAATCACCCTCGAAGCAGTTCCCTCTGTCGCCGATGTCCCGGCAGTCGAGTGGGATGCCTGCGCTAACCCGCACCGACCCGGGCAGGAAATCGACGGGCGAGCTCGCGCGACTTCGCCGGATGTCGCAACCAGCTCCTGCGCCGTGACAAAGGCCTATTACAACCCCTTTGTTTCGCATGCCTTTTTATCGGCGCTGGAGGCTTCCGGCTCGGCGACTGTGCGTACCGGCTGGGCGCCGCGGCATCTTTTGGCCAAGGTCGGCGGCAAGACCGTCGGCATCGTGCCTTGTTATCTGAAATCGCATTCGCAAGGCGAATACGTCTTCGACCGCGGTTGGGCCGATGCCTATGAACGCGCCGGAGGGCGCTATTACCCGAAGCTGCAGGTGTCGGTTCCCTTCACGCCGGCCACAGGGCCGCGCCTTCTGATCCGCGACGAAGTGAATCGGGAGCAGATTGCATCCGCGCTGGCCGGCGGCCTGATGGCGCTCACCGAGGTCAGTAAAGCTTCATCCGCCCACGTCACCTTCGCGCCGGAGGATGAATGGAAGCTGTTTGCCAAGCACGGCTTCCTGCAGCGCACGGACCAGCAGTTCCACTGGCACAATCAGGGTTTTGAAACCTTCGACGATTTTCTCGCCACACTCAATTCGCGCCATCGCAAGGCCATCAAGCGCGAGCGGCGCGATGCGGTGGCAAGCGGCATCAGCATTCATTTGCTGACCGGATCCGATATCACCGAGGATGCCTGGGACGCGTTCTTCGAATTCTATATGGAAACCGGCTCGCGCAAATGGGGCCGGCCGTATCTCACCCGCACCTTCTATTCGCTGATCGGAGAGAGCATGGCGGAGGATGTGCTCCTGGTGATGGCGCGGCGCAATCATCGCTGGATCGCGGGCGCCATCAACTTCATCGGCTCGGATACGCTGTTCGGCCGGCACTGGGGTGCGATCGAGCATCATCCGTTCCTGCACTTCGAGGTCTGCTATTATCAGGCGATCGAATTCGCCATCAAACGTCGCCTCGAAGTGGTCGAGGCCGGCGCACAGGGCGAGCACAAGCTCGCACGCGGCTACCTGCCGCAGACCACCTACTCGGCGCACTACATTCCCGATCCCGACTTCCGGCGGGCGATCGCCGATTATCTGAAGCGCGAGCGGGCCTATGTGGCCGAGGCCGGCCGCGAACTCGCGGAAGCCGCGCCGTTCCGAAAGGCAGACGAAGCGTCTTGACCTCGCGCGGGCGCGCGGCGAAATTGCGCCAAATTTTTCAGGGAGCCGCCATGACCGCCTATGACAACAACAACATTTTCGCAAAGATCCTGCGCGGCGAACTTCCCTGCCACAAGGTCTACGAGAACGAGCATGTGCTGTCCTTCCTGGACATCATGCCGCGTACGCCCGGGCACACGCTGGTGATTCCCAAGGCCCCTGCCCGCAACATCCTCGACATCACAGAAGAGGATTTCGTGCACGTCGCGCGGGCGAGCCGCACCATCGCGCGCGCCGCAATGGTCGCGTTCAAGGCCGACGGCGTCACGCTGCAACAGTTCAGCGAACCCGCCAGCGGCCAGGTGGTCTATCACCTGCACGTGCATGTGATGCCGCGGTTCGACGGCGTTGCGCTCCTGCCGCCCGCAAGCCGCAAGGAAGAGGTCAAGGTGCTTGAGGAGAACGCAGCCAAGTTGGCGGCGGTACTGAAGGCAGTGTAGGAGATCGTCATTCCGAGGCGCCGCGGCGAAGCCGCCTTACCCCGTCTGAAAGTCCCCCGGCTGCGGTTGGGCAAGTGGCGTGAACTCGCAGCGATCCGGCTTGACGTCGAGCAGTGGTGTGCCGTCGAGGCAATCCAGCCCCCGCACCAGAATCGTGTTGCCATCCACCCGCTCCAGCTTGACGATCGAGGTCCCGATCGGATTGGGCCGCACCGGCGAGCGCAGCGAAAACGTGCCGCGGGTCGACTTGTTGTTCTTCGGGCTCTGCAGCACGAGGTCCCGGCGCGACTGGTCCAGCCAGTAGATCACTTCGAGATTTGTATAGAAATCGACGCCTTTGATCGCGGGCACCCAGGGCTCGAAGATCTCCAGCCGGCAGATCGGCCCATCGTGGCGGCCCTGCCGTGGTGTCTCGAGCCGCGAGGTCCAGGGGGTGCGGATACGCCCGATGAAAACCAAGCCGGCATCGGTTGCTTTCGGCATCTCGACCGCAAGCTCGCCTTCGCGAAGTTCGTTCTCTCGTACCATGCATCAGTCCTGTAAAACCGCGGGCAAATCTAACCAATTATCTCAAGGTCGCAATTGCGGCACATCAACCCGGCGTGAGCATAACAGATGGCCGGAGGCGACGCGCCCGCAGGCCTAACCCCTCACGCCCATATTCCGAAGCACAAAGCAGGCTCCGCCGGCGCGGCGGATGCGGTTGCAGAGATCGTCGGCCTCGCCCCGCGTGTCGGCGCCGATCCGCACCTGATAGAACGGCCGCGTACCGCGGCTGCGCATGACCGAGGACAGCAGGCTCGGGTCATGGTCGCCGATGATCGCGCCCAGGCCCTTGATCGCGCGGGCGTACATCGCCAGCGCCCTGTTGCGGTCAAAACCGGCGGCGAGCTGGACCCCCCACACTTTCGCGGCCGCGAGCTGCACGTGCTGCTCGAGTTGGGTGACGAACGGGTTGGGCGCGCGCTTCAAGAGCGCCATCAGGTCATGGCACGACGTCATCGGACTGCTCGGCGGCATCTTGGCACCCTTGCCTGCCTTCGCCCATTCGTCCACCGTGGAGCCCGTAATCGCCGCGACATAATTGCGGGTCTGCTCCGGCATCGAGCCCTGGCCCGCGAGCCATTCCTGCACCCGCCGGGGACCCGCGTTGTATGCGGCGGCGGCCAATCCAAGGTTGCCGAACTCGCTACGGAGTTCGGCCAGGAACTCCGCCGATTTCGGCAAAGCCTGCACGGGATCGAAGGGATCGAGCAGCCGCCGCTCGTTGGCGGTGCCCGGCATGAACTGCGCGATGCCCTGCGCGCGCTCGCCGCTGCGCGTCACCGGCCCTACGGCGTCGGATTGGAAACGGCTCTCCTGCCAGATCACACGTGCGAAGAATTCCAGTGGCAGACCGTTGGCGCGCGCGGCCGATTCCACCATCAGGCAGATCGCCTCGCGCGTGCCGCTGTCGGTGTCGGCGGGCTTTTGCTGCCCGCCTCGCACGGCCAATTCCTCGACACTCGGCGTCGCAATGCCAGTCCTGGCCGGCGCATCGTCGGCCGATGCGGCGCCGGTCAGCGAAAAGAGCAGGACAAACGCAAAGCGGAAGGCGGCACCCATGCCGACAGAAATCCGCAAACGCATGCTTGTTCCCTCGGGATCGCTCGACGGAGAGGACGATCCAGCTAATCCGACAGACCATGGCACGCTTTTGGGACCAAGAGATACCGGCTCTCCGATTGGCCCGCGCTGCCAAGACCGTCCAATTCGGGCGCGTGTTCCGGCAATGCTACGGCATGTCCCTCCCGCCTGCGGCGCGTTCCCACCGCCACCGCGATCGTTGATCTGCCTCAACCAACTCGTCAATGAGCATGACAGGTTTCGCGCGGCTGGCTTCAGCCATCGATCAAATCGCGCGGATCATCGGCATGGCAAAAATCACCCTCGCGCTGTTCGTGATCTGCGCCACCAGTGCAGCGGCACACAGCCTTGATCGCGAACAGCAGCGCGGAAAGGCTCTGCTCGAGCGAATGTGCGCAAGGTGCCATGCGGTGGGTGAAGCTGGGAGGAGTCCGCATCCGGACGCGCCACCCTTTCGAACCTTCAGCGAAGAAAAGCTCTATGACGAGAATTTTGCGCAGCGTCTCCAGCAAGGGCTCAGCACCATGCATCCGGACATGCCGACCTTCCACTTTGGGCGCGCTGATGCCGAGGCGGCGGCGAATTATCTGAAGTACCTGCACGGCCGCAAGAAGCCGCAATAGCCGAACCGCTGCCTTCCGGCAGCAGGACGCCGATCGCCGTTAGAAAGACGCAGAGCTCATCGGTCGCGGTCGAGATCGCGAAATGGGCGATTAGGCAATAGGCCCCGTGCATAGCTGGTGGAACCCTGGCCTCCCTGCCCGGTTTGCCCCGATCCGGCTAGTTTGCCCCGCAAATAAGCGAGGTTCGATTCTTCAGGATGTCATTCACCACCGTTGAACACGCCGATGGCCTGCCGCTGCCGCAGCGCTATTGGTCGATCGTCACGATTGCTCTCGGTATCGTCATGGCGGTGATCGACGGCTCCATCGCCAACGTCGCACTGCCGACCATTGCAAGCGACCTCAATGCCTCGCCAGCCTTCTCGATCTGGATCGTCAACGGATACCAGCTCGCCGTCACCATCTCGCTGCTGCCGCTGGCCTCGCTCGGCGAGATCATCGGCTACCGGCGCGTTTATCTCGCCGGTCTCGTGCTGTTTACGCTCGCATCATTGTTTTGCGCGCTGTCGCACACACTGATGCTGCTCACGGTGGCGCGCATCGTGCAGGGATTTGGCGCTGCCGGCATTTTGAGCGTCAATTCGGCACTGGTGCGCTACACCTATCCGCACGACCAACTCGGCCGGGGCATCGGCATCAATGCCATGGTGGTCGCAACCTCCGCCGCGGTTGGCCCGACCATCGCCGCCGGCATTCTGGCTGTCGCAAGCTGGCCCTATCTCTTCGCCGTGAACGTGCCGATCGGCCTGCTCACCTTGACGCTCGCCTGGCGCTCCTTGCCCTATACCAGGCCGGCCGAACACGCCTTCGACTGGCAAAGCGCGGGGCTCAGCGCAATCACCTTCGGAGTGGGGATCGCGGCCGTCGATAGCGTCGGCCATGGCGAGCCGCTCGCCTCCTGTCTGCTGCAATTTGCAGTCGCGGGCGCCGCCGGCGCCGCGCTGATCTATCGCGAGACGCACATGGAGAGCCCGCCGCTGCTGCCGATCGATTTGCTGCGCATTCCGATCTTTGCGCTCTCGATCGCGACCTCCATCGCTTCCTTCTGCGGCCAGATGCTGGCCTTTGTCGCGCTGCCCTTCTATCTGCAGAGCCGTTTCGGCTACACGGCGGTTCGCATGGGCCTCTTGATCACGCCCTGGCCGATCGCGGTTGCCTTTGCCGCCCCGCTCGCGGGCCGGCTGGTCGAGCGCTTTCCGGCCGGGCTCTTGGGCGGCATCGGGCTGCTCATCTTCGCGCTTGGGCTGGCGACGCTCGCGATGCTGCCTCAACATCCGGCGCCTTTCGATGTGGTCTGGCGCATGGCCGTGGCCGGGTTCGGCTTCGGCCTGTTCCAGACGCCGAACAACCGCACCATGATTGCCGCCGCGCCGCGCGAGCGCTCGGGCGGCGCCAGCGGCATGCTGGGTACGGCGCGCCTGCTCGGACAGACTACAGGCGCCGCGCTGGTTGCGCTTTTCCTCGCGCGCTATCCGGCCGAGGGCACGCAGCTCTCGCTGCTCGCCGCCGTCGGCTTCGCGCTCGTCGGCGCCATGCTGAGCATGCTCCGGCTCTCGCCTGCCGGCGCACGCGGCGCCGAGCACGTGCGAGTACGCGATGGCCAGCGGCTGCGGGGCGAATGAGCAGGCGCCGGCGACCGCACTGAGCAGAAAAGGCCGGCTTCACAGCCGGCCTTTTCGATTGAAATTGAATTGAGCGTCAGACCTTCACTAGCGGCCCCTTCGAAGCGCCCTTGGCGCCGCCGCCGGGACCGCCCGGCTTCGGCTTGCGCTTGCGCGCACCAGGCAGCTTTTCAGGTTTCGGCGTGACCGGGCCTTCGACGAACTCGAAGCCGATCTTGTCGGTTCCCGTCGCCTCGTCCTTGACCAGCACGACACGGACATGGCCGCCGCCCTTGAGCTTGCCGAACAGCACCTCGTCGGCAAGCGGCTTCTTGATGTGCTCCTGGATCACGCGGGCCATCGGGCGTGCGCCCATCTGCTGGTCGTAGCCGTGCTCGATCAGCCAGGCCTTGGCGGGCTCGGACAGCTCGATGGTGACGTCGCGGTCCGCCAACTGGGCTTCCAGCTGCAGCACGAACTTCTCCACCACCATGCCGATCACGTCGACGTTGAGATGCGCGAACGAGACGATGGCGTCGAGGCGGTTGCGGAATTCCGGCGCGAACTGCCGGTTGATCGCCTCATGATCGTCGCCTTCCCGCCTGTTGCGGGTGAAGCCGAAGGCCTGCTTGGCCAGATCAGCCGCGCCGGCATTCGTCGTCATGATCAGGATGACGTTGCGGAAATTGACCTGCTTGCCGTTGTGATCGGTGAGCCGGCCATGATCCATGATCTGCAACAGCACGTTGTAGAGATCCGGATGGGCCTTCTCGATCTCGTCGAGCAGCACCACGCAATGCGGATGCTGGTCGACCCCGTCGGTCAAGAGCCCGCCCTGGTCGAAGCCGACATAGCCCGGAGGCGCGCCGATCAGGCGCGATACCGTGTGCCGCTCCATGTATTCGGACATGTCGAAGCGCAGCAGTTCGACACCGAGCGTCGCTGCAAGCTGCTTGGCGACTTCGGTCTTGCCGACGCCCGTCGGACCCGAGAACAGATAACAGCCGATCGGCTTCTCCGGCTCGCGCAGCCCTGCACGCGCCAGCTTGATCGACGCGGAGAGCGACTCGATTGCCTTGTCCTGGCCGAACACCACGCGCTTGAGCGTCGATTCCAGATGCTTGAGCACCTCGGCGTCGTCCTTCGACACGCTCTTGGGCGGAATTCGCGCCATCGAGGCGATCGTGGTTTCGATCTCCTTGATGCCGATGGTCTTCTTGCGCTTGCTCTCGGCAACCAGCATCTGCGCCGCGCCCGACTCGTCGATCACGTCGATTGCCTTGTCCGGCAGCTTGCGGTCGTGGATATAGCGCGAGGACAGTTCCACTGCGGCCTCGATCGCCTCATTGGTGTATTTCAGCCGATGGTAATCCTCGAAATAGGGCTTCAGACCCTTCAGGATCGCGATCGCATCCTCCACCGACGGCTCGTTGACGTCGATCTTCTGGAAGCGCCGCACCAGCGCGCGGTCCTTCTCGAAATGCTGACGGTATTCCTTGTACGTCGTCGAACCCATGCAGCGGATCGTGCCCGAGGCCAACGCAGGCTTGAGCAGATTGGACGCATCCATCGCGCCGCCGGAAGTAGCGCCCGCGCCAATCACGGTATGAATTTCGTCGATGAACAGGATGGCGTTGGGATGCGCCTCCAGTTCCTTCAGCACCTGCTTCAAGCGTTCCTCGAAATCGCCGCGATAGCGCGTGCCCGCGAGCAGCGTCCCCATGTCCAGCGAAAACACGGTAGCAGCCGAGAGCACTTCCGGCACTTCGCTGTCGACGATGCGCTTGGCGAGACCTTCCGCGATCGCGGTCTTGCCGACGCCGGCCTCGCCGACGAACAGCGGGTTGTTCTTCTGCCTGCGGCACAGCACCTGAATCGCGCGGTTGATCTCGGAATTGCGTCCGATCACCGGATCAATCTTGCCGTCGCGCGCCTTCTTGTTGAGGTTGACGCAATAGGTCTCCAGCGCCTCCCCCTTCTTCTTCGAGTCATCGCTGCCCTTGGCCTCGGTTTCCTCGTCGACGCCGCGCACCGGCCGTGCTTCGGACACGCCCGGCCGCTTGGCGATACCGTGGCTAATATAATTGACCGCGTCATAGCGCGTCATGTCCTGCTCTTGCAGGAAGTAAGCGGCGTGGCTTTCGCGCTCGGCGAAGATCGCGATCAGGACATTAGCGCCGGTCACCTCTTCGCGCCCCGAGGACTGGACGTGAATCACCGCGCGCTGGATCACGCGCTGGAAACCGGCTGTCGGCTTCGCGTCATCGGCGCCATCGGTGACCAGGTTCTCGAATTCGGTTTCGAGATAGTTGACGAGACTCGTACGCAGCTTGTCGAGATCGACGCTGCACGCGCGCATCACGGCCGCTGCATCCGAGTCGTCAATCAACGAAAGCAACAAATGCTCGAGCGTCGCATATTGGTGGTGTCGCTCATTGGCAATCGCCAGCGCTCGGTGCAGGGACTGCTCAAGGCTCTGGGAAAAAGTCGGCATTCGCGCTCCTGTGGCCCCCTGACATCATGATCGTCGTTGCCGATCCAGGCAACAACAACCTTACTCACCATATAGTTATACAAGTTCGCGGCAAAAGGCCGGTTCCGCGAGTTAACCGCGCAACGACGGCATCCGTCCAGCACGTTTGCGGATGCAAGACCCGTTCCGCTTGCAACCGAATGGGCGCGCCTATTTCTTTTCCATCACGCACTGCAGGGGATGCTGGTGCTTGCGCGCAAAATCCATCACCTGCGTCACCTTGGTCTCGGCGATCTCGTAGGTAAAGACGCCGCATTCGCCGATCCCGTGATGGTGGACGTGCAGCATGATCTTGGTCGCCGCTTCGATGTCCTTGTTGAAGAATTTCTCCAACACATGAACGACGAACTCCATGGGCGTGTAGTCGTCGTTGAGGATCAGGACCCTGTAGAGATTGGGCCGCTTGGTCTTCGGCTTGACCTTGGTGATGACGGAGGTCGAAGGACCACCGGCTGCCCCCGAGCGGTTCTCGTCATTGCTCATTCGAACAGCAAACACTGCAGAGGCGGGCCGAATAGACGGATCAGAGCTCAAAATCAGTTGCGACATGGCACGAGCGTTCAAGAGTCCCCACGGGGCCGATTAGCGGTCGCGTGATGCTGCCGAAGCCGCCTCGGCCTCCGGACCAGTCCTTTGGACCGCCACTTCCGTCCGATCCGGCGCCCGAGGCGCATCGACAGGTCGAATATGGGTCAGTCGCCGCCTCATCGCAAGCACGGCCTGCATGGCACCCGCGCTCGGCAAGGGCGACTCCCGACCCAACGATCATCACGAGAGGTTAATCAATCCGGGGCGGTTTTACAAAAGCAATTCCGTTCGGCTTTGCGATTCCGCAAGGCTCGTCCGTTTTGTGACGAGAGTTCGGCGAACGCGGAACACGCTCCCTCCTGGAGGAATAGGATGGGGCAGATCAAACAGAACACCAAACAAAAAAGCCCGACCGATAGGCCGGGCTCCTTCACCGTGTGGTCGTCCGTTTTTACTGAGCCGGCGTGGGCGCGAACTTTGCGACCAGCGCTTCGACCGGCTTGAAGACTTGCTTCGCGAGATCGCCGTAAAGGCCTGCGATCTTCTGCGACTCCGCAACGAAGGTCTCGTAAGCCGTCTTGGCGTATTCGGTCTGCGCCTCGACCGCCTTGTCCAGCGACTTCACGCCGGAGAGCTTTTCCACAAAGGACTTGGTGTCCTCATACGATTTCTTAGTGTAGTCGCCGTAGGCGCTTGCAATCGCGCTGAGCCCGTTCTGCACATTGGTGGCGGAAGCCATCGCCGTTTCGAACTGCTCCTTGCCGTAACTCTGAAACTCCTCAACCTTGAACATCATGGAATCCTTTTTCCCAGACCTGATCGAGTAAGCCGGGAAGCCCGGCTCCCTGACCCGATTGTCATATAGTGCACCGCACAATGATAGTCAATAATTTGGTGCATCGCACAAATTGTCTTGAAATCTCCGGTAAATCCCGGGTTTCCGCGCAAGGGTTTCTTAAGGCTTTGGCAACTCTCACCGCCTACCCTGATTCCCGGCCTGTTCATCCTTCCGCAGGCAGCAAAAAGCTGTTTGTAAGCAGTGCCTTAGCTAGAAGAGCGGCCTGAACTCCGAATCTGCGAGCATGCAAAGGCGTGGATCGGCGTTCGCGCAGGGAATGATCAGCGGAGGTTGGGCACAATTTTGCCTCACGCGCCGGTGATCAAGTCAGAAACTGGGACGGGGATTCATGCTTCGCAGAAATTGGGCTTCCTCGCGCTTGGTGCGCGTTGGCGTCTTCGGACTGATTGCGGTCACGGCAGGGACGATCGCCACCACCGACGGCGCGCAGGCACGTCACCGTTCGCATCATCATGTCGCCCGCTCTCACCACCACGACTCGGGCGACGACTACAATCCGAAGTTCTCGTCGATCATCGTCGATGGCAATTCCGGCAGCGTGCTTGAGGCCAACAACCCTGATGGGCTTCGTCACCCGGCCTCGCTGACCAAGATGATGACCCTCTATCTGCTGTTCGAGCGCCTCGACCAAGGTAAGATCAAGCTCGACACGGAGATGCCGGTATCCGAACACGCATCCGAACAGGATCCGACCAAGCTCGGCCTGCGGCCCGGTCAGACCCTCAGGGTGGAAGACGCTATCAAGGGAATCGTCACCCGCTCCGCCAACGATGCCGCCGTGGTAATCGCCGAAGCGCTTGGCGGCAGCGAAGACAACTTCGCCCGAATGATGACGCGCAAGGCGCACCAGCTCGGCATGACCCGCACCCTCTACCGCAACGCATCGGGTCTTCCGAACGACGAGCAGGTGACGACGGCGCGCGACGAATCGATCCTGGGGCGCGCGTTGCAGGACCGCTTCCCGCGCTATTACCGCTACTTCTCGACGACGGCCTTCACCTTTCGCGGCCATATAATCCGCGGTCACAATCACCTGCTCGGCAGCGTCGACGGCGTCGACGGCATCAAGACCGGCTATACCCGCGCCTCCGGGTTCAATCTCGTGACATCGATGCACCGCGGCAACCGGTTCCTGATCGGTGTGGTGATGGGTGGGCGCAGCGCCGGCTCGCGCGATGCCACCATGCGCAACCTTTTGGCTGAAAATCTCGACAAGGGCGCAACCGTCCGTACCGCCGCGGCCGTTACCGAACGCAACCTTGCGGATAACATGGCCGATGCCGGCGATGGCGCGCCCGAGACCAGGCCGACCAGCACGCAAGCCGCGGCTGCGGAACCGGCTGCGGCGGTCGCTCCCGCGCGGGCCTCGCGCTTGGCACTCCTCGCCCAGGCGACCGCCGCCGTGCCGCCGGCACAGCCGAAGGTCGCCCCGGCGCCCCTCACGTCCGGCGTGATCCAGACCCAGCCGATGGCCGTTATTCCCGGTTCATCCGAACCGATGAGGCCGGTCCGCGTGAAGACGGTTCAGGTCAAGGCCGGGCCATTGAAGCTGGCTTCGGCCGCGTCATCGCAAGCCGCCCCGCCTATCACAAGCGCGATTCCGGCGCGTTCTGAGGTCGCCGAAACATCGAACGCAGTGGTTGCGAGGGCCGAGGGACCCGAAACCGCGCGAAGCGAGATGCCGCCGCAGCCACGGGGCTTCGGCACCGGAAACGGCATTCTCGGCGTGCTGCCGGCGTCCAGCGTACCGGCCGCTGCTCCGTCGCAGGTGGCCTATGCCGCCTCCACCCAAGCGCAGCCTCAACAGAATGCGACCAACAAGCCCTCCCTCGTGCATACCGGCTGGATCGTCCAGGTCGGCGCATTGGACAGCGAAAGCGAGGCGCAGCAGCGTATCGAGGCCGCGCGTAACCACGCCCATGGCCTGCTTGCCAAAGCCGACCCCTTCACCGAACCCGTGATCGCCAGGGGCGACCGCAAGCTCTATCGCGCCCGTTTCGCGGGCCTCGATCGCGATCAGGCGGAAGCGGTATGCCGGAGATTGAAGCGGTCCGATATGTCCTGCATCACGGTGAGGAACTAAGCTTTCCAAATCAGCGACAGGCCAAAAAGCCCGCGCAGCTAAGCGCGGGCTTTTTTGCAAGAGCCTCCTCGCGCGGGGACCAGGGCAGGACCACGGCTCGGGCAGAACTGCGGCTCAGCCATGGTGCACTGCCGCAATGCTGCAAACCTCTCGTCAAGAATTTGCGGTTAGAACTTTCGGTAACGATCGACCCTGCCGCAGAACGGCGGGCGACCCAGGTGTCACTCAGAGGCGGCCAGCGGGTTTCGGTTCGTAGCGTTTGTTGGCGTTGCCGGAGTCAGCCGTGATGCGTGCGAAGCAAAGTATCCTTGGCCTCGTTTACACGGGCCGCGAGGTACGTCGACCCCCCTTGGTCGGGATGCAGTTTCTTCATGAGCGCACGGTGGGCTCGGCTGATGTCATCCCGCCCCGCCCCCGGCTGCAGGCCAAGGATCTGATAGGCCTCCTCTTCCGTCATTTTGCCACCCGGCGCGGCGCGGCTCCTCCCCCCTGCCGTATTTCCCTGCGCGTTCTCACGCCAAGCGGGAAACCGGCGGTCCAGATAGCTTTCAAGTAACACCACGCTCTCGCTATCGAACGCGCGGATCATGGCGGTCAGTTGCGGCAGGTCGAACTCGTCCAGTCGGCGACCGGCGTAAGGACCGGCAACGATCCGTCCGGTCAACTCGCCATTGTCGTGGTCCAGCGTCATCTCCAGGAAATGCGACCGGACCTGCGATCGCTGACCCGCCGAGCGCTGCCGGCCCGCGCCAAACAGGCCACCGATAGTCCCCAGACCCGACGAGCCGAAAGGCGACCAGCCCAACAATCCCGCACCGAACACGCCGATCGGGATGGCGACTGCAAGTTCGCCGCGCACACCGGTAAAGGCGGCAACGGCGAGCGCGACCACGCCGCCGGCGATCTTGAGCGCACGCGCAAGCATGGTCGGGTTTGCGGCCCGAAACATCTGCAGCAGCAGGTAAAGAGTGAGGGCGGCGACGGCGCCCGCGATCAGGGTCGGCATGGCCCCAATATAATGGAGTCAGCGGCAAAAGGCAGGGATCACTTGATCTGGCCGAGCAGCGCGGCCGCGCCGCTTTCGCGCGCCGATAGCCGCTTCAGGGCTTCGCGCCCGCCGGCGGCATAAGCCGCCGCCGCACGCAAGAGCTCACCGAGCTGCGCTGCCGCCCCGGGATCAAAGCGGCACCATGCGCCGCCGCTCAATCGTGCGATTTCCCGGAACGCCTGTTCGGCTGCGGGATTGAGCCCCTCCTGGAACATAAAGACCGGCACTTTCAGCAGGCCAAGCTCGCCTGCCTTGGCGCAGAGATCGTCCACGTTCTCTTCCATGGCATCGCCGACGAAGACCACCGCGCGCACGCCCGACGCAGCCGCTTCGCGCCTCGCTTCGGTCAACACCCGGCCGATCTGGGTATTGCCGCCACGACAATCGATCTTGCCCATCAGCCGTGCGAGCTCGGCGCTGTCGGAAATCCATCGCGTGGCGCGGCATTCGTCGAGGCCGCGATAATAGACGAGCCGGACATCGAGGCTGCCCAGCGAGGCCGCCTCGAGAAACATGTCGGCTTGCAGAGCACAGGCGAGATCCCAGGTCGGCTGCCGGCTCATCGTGGCGTCGAGTGCAAACAGCAAACGTCCTTTGGCACCTGCGGCATGCGGCGACATCGCCCGCGCCTTGGCGACGAAGGCCGCGATATCCTCCGAGCTCGAGGGCCTTGCGTCAGGCAAGGAGCCGGATTTGTCGGCCTGCCCGGCCGGCATCACGTCTCCAGATCTGCCTGTGGTCGACCCGCGGGACAATCGGCCCTCGCCTGCTGCTTGCAAGCCTAATCTGGACCGGCTGCTCGCAGAGCGCTAGTGAGGAGCGCCTCTATTGCGTTTATTGCGTGAGCGCCTTGACGTTGTTCGGCTGCTTGCCCGCCGGTACGTAGGGCGGCACCGGGCCGGGTGCCAGCACCGTTGGCGCGCTGACCTCGACCGGCGCGCTATCATCGGTCGTGTCGGTAGCCGCGAGGAACTTATCCAGCATCCCCTGGATCGAAGCCTTGGCCTCCTCCGATCCCGTGTCGCGCATGTCGTTGTGCTGGAATTGCGTTTTGACGACCGTAATTCCTTCCTTCTCGCAGAGCGACTCGCTTGGCACCACGCCGGGATCGGTCTTGAACTGCGGATCGTGAGACCGGAACGACAGGATCTTGAACCTGCCGGACGTCACGAAGGGCACCCGCAGATTATCCAGCGTCACGACCTTCCTGACCTGGTCCGGATACTGTTTGGCGTAATACATCGTGATGTCGCCGCCCATGGAATGTCCGACTACCGTCAGGTGGTCGTAATCGGCGTTCGGCTCCACCTGCTTCATCTCACGCACGGCAAACTTGATGTTGGCGACGCCGCGCTCGATCTGCTTCAAACGGCCGACATAGAGCTCGCCGACCTTAGTTACCATCGGCGGATCCGTCGGCAGGTCGTGCTGGATGCTTATGACGATGTAGCCGCGCGCGGCGAATACGTTCGCAAGGAACGAATATTCGGTATTCTTGACCGTGTTACCGTGATTGAGGATCGCGACCGGCAGCTTGATCATGCCGGTATCCGCCTGCATCTCCTTGTCGCGGCGCACCGCGATATCAACCGGAACGGGCCGATTGTCCCGGGCCGGATCGTAGAAGGTCAGCGACTCGTGCTTGATCGCCCATTTGCTCGCGGTGACATAGCCCGCGACAAACACGGCACCGACCGACAACAGAACGGTAATCCCACGCTTCATTTTAGTCCTCGGAGAAAGACTTGGCGCCCAGTTCGAGTCCTGAAGAAGATCGCTCTATTCCCTAGTATATGTAACGTCTGCGTGACAAAAAGACTAAATGTTGTGTATTTATCGCCTCATCGTTGTGCGCCGCACCTAGTTCTTGCGCAGCGGTAACTGGCAACCGCCTCCGACAGTCCGACGCCCTCTGCACGCGGTTGGGTTCAATCGCAGGACAGGAAATAAAAAGCCCGGCCGAGCCGGCTTCGCATTGCGCGGGATCAAGGCCTCGATCTGGTCGCATACCGAGCGTTGTCTCGTCGATATCGTCCAGCGGCGCGAGGCGCTCTGGAATTTCCGAGTTTCCATTCTCGGAGATCTGCATGGTCTCACGAAGCTTGATGCAGCAATAGACGGGCAGCTCAAGTTGAGCCCGGTGCGTCGGGCCTAGGCATCGCGATTGTCGAGACAACGGGTGAAGCTCTGCTGACAGCAGTCGATTGTCGATCGTAACCACGCGTTGGCGGGCTTTCAGAAGAGCAACGGCAATGTGCAATGCTGCGGTCGATTGGCCCGGCCCGCTTTTCTTATTGCCATGACTCGACGACCGCCGCGCTCCGCAACACAGACTGAGAGGCGATGCGCTTGGCGCGCCAACGGCACCGTTGCCAAACTCGACCTCTCCGTTGTTAATGCCGCTCCCTGAGAGATATTGCGGTCTTCGTCGCCGATTTAGCCAACTTGATCGAGTCCAGATGTCACGAACTCCTACGATCGTTCGCACAATCCCAGCGTTGCGGCGCGCCGTCGATGGTCTCCGCTCCCGCAAAGCCACCATCGCGTTGGTGCCGACCATGGGTGCACTCCATGACGGTCATGTCTCGCTGGTCCGGGTCGCGAAGCGGCGCGCCGACAAAGTGGTGGTGTCGATCTTCGTCAACCCGACGCAGTTCGCGCCGACGGAGGATTTCGGCTCCTACCCGCGCACCTGGAAGTCGGACGTCGCCAAGCTTGCCGCCGAGGGCGTCGAGCTGATCTGGCATCCTGAGGTCAAGGCGATGTATCCGGACGGCTTCTCCACGCGCATCGTCCCGGAGGGACCTGCGGCGGTGGGGCTGGAGGATCGCTTTCGGCCGCAGTTTTTCGGCGGCGTGGCGACGGTGGTCGCAAAGCTGTTCACGCAGGTTCGGCCGGATCTTGCGATTTTCGGCGAAAAGGATTTTCAGCAGCTGCGGGTGGTGACCCGGATGGCTACCGACCTCGACCTTGGCGTCAAGGTGGTCGGCTCGAAGACCGTCCGCGAGCGCGACGGTCTCGCGATGTCTTCCCGCAACGTCTATCTGTCGCCGGCAGCGCGGCAGACCGCCCCGGAGCTTTACCGCGCGATGAAGGAAAGCGCCCGCCTGTTGCGCGCCGGCACCGAGATCGACGCGGCGATGGCAGCCGGCGCCGAAATCATCAAACGAGCCGGCTTTGCGCTGGACTACTTCGAGCTAAGGCATGCCGATACGCTCGCGCCCGTCGGCTCGCGCGACGAGGGGCCGATGCGCATCCTGGTCGCCGCCAAACTGGGCGCGACGCGCCTGATCGACAATATCGGGGTTTAGGTCAGAGCAGCCCGAGTTCGCGTAGCTCGCGGCGCATGGGTTCGGGCATGGCGGCAAGGCCACTAGCCGAGGTCTTGGTGAGATCCGGTGGCGCGCCGTCTTCCTTGAGATACCGCCAGCCCTGGAAGGGCCGCATCGGACGCGGCGCCACCGCGATCACCTTGGGCTGCATGATCAGGCGGCACCGCCCGATGCCGTCGCGGTCGCGAAACGGCTCGACGGCCAGGATTTTCTCGCGCGCGGCGATCTCACCGCGGATCACCCAATAGAGAGAGCCGCCGCCCAGGATTTCGTCGACGCGCTTGGGCATCATCCGGGTGACATGGACGTGCCGCTGGGGCAGTCCCTTCTTCTTGGCGGTCTTCATGCGCTCGGCGACCCATCGCTTCAATTCCGCAACGGAATCGCAGCCGACGGCGAGCTTGATCAGATGCAACGGCATATTGGTTCGAAACTAGCGACCGACGTCAGCGCGATCAATCCTTCGATCCTGCAGGCGCAGGCGGAACTGGGGAAAGCAGCGTCGGCCCACCGACAGAGCGCTCCGGCGGAGGCTGCGCGTGAGACGGCTTTGTGGGCTTCTTGGCCGCAGCAACCGCCGGGTGCGATTTCGGCGCGCTGCGCGAGCCTTCCGGTTTTGCCGTACCGGTGCCCGGCTCGGGGGCCATGATGCTGACCGCAGGCGTGGAGGCTGCCGACGGAAAATCCGCGTTGGTCGGCTTGCCGGTCGGCACCGAGGGCGGGAACGCCGCGAGCGCCCCCATCCCGGGAACAACTGTGGCGCCGGTGGTTGCCGTCGTCGCCGGCGCGTTCCACGCCATCGAATGCCGGTCGACAAGTCCTTCATAGACGTGTTCGTCCATGTTGGTGATGATCTGATGATTGTCGGTCAGCGAGCGGAACACACGACATTCGGTCGGCGTGCAGTGATCGCGGGCTTGCAGCACCTGCGCGACCAGGCCGTAGCGGTCATGCTCGACCGACCGGCGCACCGCCTGCATGTCCGGAGTCATGTTCTTCGCGGCAGTTGCGGCGTCGCCAAGGGCGGTGAGACGCGAAATTTGCGCAGCGACATAGCTGACCGCCGCGGCTGTCGACTCGGGAGAGGCAAACACCGCTTTCTCGCAGGCCGCCAGCACGAGGTCGCCAGCGAGATCGTCAAGGCAGGATAGCGCTGGCAGAGCGGCGACGCTGGCCGTGATCGCCGGCGGCGACCCCTCGGCGGCTGCGGTGCGGCCGGATGGGGTGCCGTAACCGCGGATCGTAGCGGCGACGGCAACCCCGACCGCAAGTAGCGTGATCACCGTGAGCGCCCCTGTGGCCACCGATTTTTCGGCCCGCACCAGCGTGATCAGAACCAGAATGCCGAAAAACCCGGCCGCGGCCAGCGTCAGCCACATCGGAAAGGCCGGCGAATTCCAGAACGAGCTCGAGAAATCACCCAGCGATGTTGGCCATGTCCAGTTCATGCGGGAAAAGTCCTTCAGCCAGCCCGAAACATCTTCAACGAAGGCGAACGCCTCTTCAAGGCATGCAGAATATCAGCGAACGGCCTTTTTAGGGCGCGCGCAAGTTCCGCCTGATCATTGCCGGTGCCATAATCCCCTGACTGGGAGAATCGCGCGTCCCGACGGATCATGGGGACGGTTGGACACAGTTCAGAGCTGTGCGCCATCATTCGCGACAGGATCAAAGCGCGCAGCCGTTGCGGAGAGAGGCTCAGATTTGACGCAGCCTCCGCTTAGGACAGGGCGAGCTGGCTTTCCTTGGCAACCCGCTCGAAGGCCTCCGTCGCACTCTTGATCCGGTACTGGTAGTCATCGCCTTCAGTCGGGAGCTGACGGACGATTTCATAGGTGCCGCGCGCGGCGGGACGCGAGACGTTGCTTGCCGTGAAGTAAACGGTCGATCCAACAGGGAATTTGTGCTTCAACGCCCTTCTCCATCACACCACCATACCGGCCCGCTGCCCGCGGTCCCGCTGCGCCGGCCGGCTGGGTTATCGGGCGCGTGTATAGCACGCACCGTGACGAAATGGCCAGCTTCATGGCGGCATGGCAAATCCGCAAATTTCGCAATTTTTTCAGGATGATAAAAGGTTAAGCGGCGGCTCGCGGCGACCGGCTCCAAGGGGGCTCGGCGGCCGGCTGATCGCGCCGTCTTACGCGGCAGGCGGCAGCTTCCCGTCGGGGCTGGCGCGGTCTACGGCTACCGGCAGTTGATGCGCCAGCACCTCGGAGACCTGATCGATCGGAATGTTGTACTTGGCGGCGATCTGCCGCACGGCATCGCTACCCAGGACCTGTTTGACCTCATCAGCCGTGATGGGAAGATTCTGGCCCGTGCCGATCCAGGATTTGACCTGATCGCCGAAACCGGCCTGCTGCAGTTTGGCGACGATCGCGTTGAGCCCGCCCTGGCCGCCCGTGCCAAGGACCTCGCCCATCACGACCGGCAGTACCGCAGCGCCGAGTTGACCAAGCACGCTTTTGAACGCGGGCGAATTTTCCAGTGAATCGAAAATACCCATCGCGATTACCTCTGTGAGAAGCCCTGCAGAAGCTCCGATTGAGGCGCGTTGGCAGCTTGTCGTCAAGCCGCCAACGCCCTCACATTGTCGTTGCCGTGCCTTTTAGACGTTCTCGAATTTTTCGATGACTAGCGTTTCGGCGAGCCCCGCCTCGGTCCATTCGCGAAACGCGGGCAGCGCCATCATCGTCTCCATATAGGACTTCACCTCCGGCCCCACCTCGATTGCATAGGTACGAAAGCGATGGACCACCGGCGCATACATCGCGTCCGCGCCGCTGAACGCGCCGAACAGGAATGGACCACCGCCGCCGTAACGGACGCGGCAGTCGCGCCAGATCTCTTGCACCCGCGCGATGTCGGCCTTCCCGTCCGCCGACAAGGGAACGGGACCGACCGGCCGGTGCAGGTTCATCCCGCATTCGTTGCGCAACGCTGCGAAACCCGAATGCATCTCCGCCGAAATCGAGCGCGCATGCGCGCGCGCGGCTCGCTCTGCCGGCCATAGTTTTGCGTCGGGAAAGCGCTCCGCCAGATATTCGATAATGGCAAGCGAATCCCACACCGTCACGTCGCCGTCGACCAGTACCGGCACCTTGCCCGCGTGCGAGAATTGGAGAATGCGCTGCTTGTCGGCCGGGCCTGTGTAGAGCGGTACAAAGACCTCCTCGAAGGCAATGTTGCTGGCGCGCATGGCAAGCCACGGCCGCATCGACCATGAGGAATAGTTCTTGTTGCCGATCACGAGGGTCAAGGTCATCCCGAACGAATCCTTTTTGGCGTATCATCGTCCCCAGCGGGGCGCTGACGCGCTTTACCATTTTGGCGCGGGGGCTGCACCATGGCATCTTCTTCATACATGGCCGATATCCTGGCCGTCGTCTTCTTCATTCTGGAATGGCTGGTTTACGCCGTCACTCTCGAGCACACCGCCTATGGCCGCGACAGCCTGTCGGCCCGAATGAACGTCTATCGCGAGGTCTGGGTGCGCCGCCTGCTCGATCGCGATGCGCGCATGCTCGACATGCAGATCATGGGCTCGTTGCAAAACGGCACCGCCTTCTTCGCCTCCACCAGCCTGTTTGCCATCGGCGGCTCGCTCGCGCTGTTGCGCGCCGGCACCGACGCAGCCACCGTGCTGAAGAGGCTACCGGTCGACCTCAGCCCCTCCGCACATCTGTGGGAGGTCAAATGTGTCGGCCTGGTGCTGATCTGCGTCTATGCTTTCTTCAAATTTGCCTGGGCGTACCGCCTGTTCAATTATGTGGCGATTCTGTTTGGCGCCATGCCGCCGGCGTCCCAGCGCGACACGCCGGAGGCGGAGGCGCACGTGGTCCGCACCGCTCGCCTGTTCGAAGCTGCCGGCAGGCACTTCAACCGCGGCCAGCGCGCATTCTTCTTCGCCCTCGGCTATCTCGGCTGGTTCATCAGCCCTTACGTCTTGTTCATGACCACCACTGCCGTCGTCGTCGTGACCTGGCGCCGGCAGTTCGCCTCCAACGCCTGGCGGGCGATGGGCGCCGACTAGTGTCCCGAATCCGAAGTTCGCCCTACTTCGCAGCACCTTCGGAGCGAACTTCGGATTCGATAAGGACACTAGCAAGCTTATGATTCTAGGGTCGTGTATGGTTCAGAAATTCGCGCACGACGGACTCGCGGCAACGATGGTGCGAATTTCTGAACCACGACACTAGACAAAGTCCTGCGGGGTGAAGGCGAGATCGAGCACCTTCCATTCGCGGTAGCGGTCGGGAGGCAGCATGTCATAGGGCTGGCAGGCGCGCAGCGCCTGGACCGCGCTCTGTTTCAGCTCCAGCCCTTTCATGGATGCGGTGCCCTCGATCAGAATCGGATCGGCCGCCAGCCGTCCCTGCGGCGTCATCACGACGCGCAGCTTGATCATGACGTTATCCGAACGCGCCACCGACGCAGGCAGCTTCGAGCAGGCCTTCAAGTGCTGCCGGAACGCCGCCACCACGCTTGCCGGGACATTGGCCGCGGAGGATGCGTTGGCGTCGATACCATCGCCCGATTTGTCGATGGACGTGCCCGCAGGTGGCAGCGCTTCCGGCAGACCGAGCATGACGTGATATTTGACGGTGAGGTCAGGCTCGGGCGGCGTATAGGCCGGCGGTGCCGATGCTGCTGCCGCTGGTGGTGAAGCCGGCGCTGGCGGCGAGGTCGCAGCCGCCGGCTCGGGCGCGGATTGCGGCTGCGCGTCCGCGCTCTGGTCCTTGGAGGGTTGGCTTTGCTGGGATGGGGCCGGCGTTGCAGGAGTCGGCGCCGGCTCCGCAGCGTCGGTGATATCGGGCTTCGGCAGTTGCAGTTCTTGCTTTTGCTTGGGCTTCGGCGGCTTCGGAGCCTCCTTCGCCGTCACCAAATCGACCGCGATCGGCCGTGCCGTGACCGTGCCGAACGGATGCACCTCGCTGAACAGCAAGATCAGTGCAAGCCCGGTGAGATGCACAATTATCGATGCCGCAATGCCCGGCCGTATGAGCTGCCGAACGTCCATCCTGTTTCGACCGAATTGATCGCCGTCCCCGCCTCCAGCATAGCGGTAGCGGCGGCAGCCTCAATCCCATTTCGGTGCAAATCCAAAGTCGGTTATGCGGCCCGTCGGGCTCGCAAGCGAGAAGATCCGGCCCATGTCCTCGTCGGAAAGAGCGAAATCGAAAATGTCGATATTCTCCGACAGCCGCTCGATGCGGGAGGTGCGTGGTATCGCCGATACGTTCTGTTGAATCAGCCAACGCAGGCAGATCTGGGCGGGTGTCTTGCCATGGACGCGTCCGATCTCCAGCAGGATCGGGTCGTTCTTGATCCTGCCCTTGGCAATCGGGCTGTAGGCGACCAACGCCATTCCCGCTTGCGCGCAGGCAAGCTTGACTTTGGACTGGTCCAGATAGGGATGGTATTCGACCTGGTCGCATACCAGGGGCTCGGGACAGGCCTTCACCGCCTCCTCGATCAAGGCCACCGTGAAATTGGACACGCCGATGTGCCGGGTGAGCCCGAGTTGTTTGGCATGCGCCAGAGCCGCCAGCGTCTCGGCCAAGGGAACGTGCGGGTTGGGCCAGTGCAGCAGCAGCAGGTCGACATGGGATTGTCTCAGCTTGACGAGGCTTTCCTTGACCGAGCGTTCGAGGTCGTTCGGCGCGAAGTGATTGGTCCAGATCTTGGTGGTGACGAACACGTCGTCGCGCTTCACGCCCGAGGCGCGCAAGCCTTCGCCGACCTCGCGTTCGTTCTCGTAGACCTGCGCAGTGTCGACATGGCGATATCCCAACTTGAGCGCCTGTTCGACGACGCGCGCGCAGGCGCGTCCGCGCAGCTCCCAGGTGCCAAGTCCGATGGCCGGAATTCTGGCGCCGTTGGCTTCGACAAATTGCATGACGGAACTCTGTTCGATGGCGCCGTCATTATGTCCCGCAAGCAGGGTGCTGCCAACCAGCTGCCTGGGTCAGGTCCGTCGGCCGCGCTTTCACGCCATCAACTTTTCGCCAAGGCCGCAAACACCGTATCCGGCGCATGCGCGATCACTGCGAGCAGCGCTCGCGCCGGCCCGCGCGGCATGCGCTTTCCCTGCTCCCAATTCCGGATCGTCTCGACGGGAACACCGACCTTGGCGGCGAATTCCTGCTGGGTGAGCCTCGCCCGCCGGCGCAGATCGCGCACTTCCGGTATTGCGGCTTCCGAACGCCCGCTCGACATGTCCGGCACAAGCGGAAATTCCTGCCCGTCGCGCAACTCGACAATGCGTCCATCTGCCTTCAGCCGAAACCGTTGCATGCCCAACCTCGCGCATGATCTTGCGCGCGTCCATTCATCAAGATCGGATGCCCCAGCGCGCCCGGAAAAGACGATCGGTCAAGGGCGTTAAGGCGGGATTAACGATAACGAAGGTTTGACAGAACAAACTCTGTGGCCTTGAGCATGTTGCTCACATGCATTGTTTCCTCGCCCAATCAAGCACGGCCTCTGCGAACCGCCGGACGAGTCCGCTCGCTGCGCTGATTGCTGCTCTCGTCGCGCTGGCGGCGGTCTCCGCTGCCGCCGCGCGGCCACAAGATGCGGCTTGCCCGCGCAAGGGTACGCTCGGGACCTCGCGGCTTCTTGAGGTCGATGCCGCAACTTTCCCGCGGGTGGGGCTGAAGAGCTTTCCCCAGAGCCTGCCCTTGCGCGACAAGGAAGTCGTGCTGACCTTTGACGATGGCCCGTGGCCGCCGACCACGGCCAAAGTGCTAACGGCTCTGGCGCAGGAATGCGTGCATGCGACCTTCTTCCTAATCGGCCAGTCGGCCTCCGAACATCCGGATCTGGTGAAACGAATTGCCGCAGAGGGTCACATGATCGGCCATCACACGTGGTCGCATCCGAGTCTCAAGCGCATCCCGCCCGACGCGGCTGTGGCCCAGATCGATCGCGGCATTGCCGCCGACGAAAAAGCCCTTCACGGCGTCGCGACCACGACGCCATCGACGCCGTTTTTCCGCTTTCCCGGCTTCGAGTCGACCCCCGAACTCCTCGATCTCCTGCAATCGCGGGGCATCGCCGTGTTCGGAGCCGATCTTTGGGCCAGCGATTGGCAGGAAACGATGACGCCGAAGCAGGAATTGGACCTGCTGACCCGGCGGCTCACCGCGGCCGGCAAGGGCATCATTCTTTTGCACGACACCAAGGCGAGGACCGCCGCGATGCTGCCGGCGTTCCTGCGCTTCCTCAGAGAGCATGATTACCACGTGGTGCAGGTCGTGCCTAAGGGCGCCGAGAAAGCACCCGCCGTTGACATGACGGGAGCGCCCTGATCTGACATTTTTGTGAAACCAAGCGATTAATGCTGTGTTCATCCCACGGCGTGCATTGATTGATATTTGCCCTTTGTAATACGGACGGTGCGTTATGGTTAGTAGGGATTTGTTTGGCCTCCGGATTGGGGCTTGGGCCGCCGTGCTGTGCGCCGGCGTGGGCTTTCTGCCCCTGCAAGCCGCCGCCGCTGCCGAATGTCCCGGCCATCCCGATGCGATCGGCACCGAGCGGACCATTGTCGTCGACCCGCGCGAGCATCCGCGCATCGGAACCATGCAATATCCGGAGACGCTGCCGCTGCGCGATCACGAGGTGGTGCTGACATTCGACGACGGACCGGTCCCGCGCAACAGCAACAAGGTTCTGCAGATACTGGCCGACAATTGCGTGAAAGCCACGTTCTTCCTGGTCGGCCAGCAGGCGCGCGCGTTCCCCGACGGCGTGCGCAAGGTGGCGGCGGCGGGCCACAGTTTCGGGACGCACAGCCAGGATCATCCCCTGACCTTCGAGAAGATGCCTGACGATCGCGTCAAGCAAGAGGTCGATGACGGCATTGCCTCTGTCACGGCCGCGCTGCCCGACCCGAGCGCGCTTGCACCGTTCTTCCGTGTTCCTGGCCTGCTACGCGCGAAGAATGTTGAAGACTATCTCGCGTCCAAGGGCATCCAGGTCTGGAGCGCGGATTTCGTCGCCGACGACTGGCGGCACATCTCCTCGGAGCGGGTCTATGAACTCGCGATCAAACGCCTGGAGGAAAAGCACAAGGGCATCCTGCTGCTTCACGACATCCAGGCCCGCACGGTCGCAGCATTGCCGAAAATCCTGCATGAGATGAAGGTGCGCGGCTACCATATCGTGCACGTTGTGCCGGCAACGCCAGACCGGCCGGCGACACCGACGCAGCCGGAGGACTGGCGCATGCATCCTGAAACCATGCCGGTTGCGGAGCGGCCAAAGCTGCCGACCTTCGTCTTCAGTGAGGCGGAACGCCTGTTCAAGACGCCGGCGGCGGATTTCAGCACGCCCGATGGCAAGCTGCTGCTGAGCGGAGAACGGTTCGCCCGCGTCAAACGACCGATCGAGGCGACCAATTGGCCGAGCCCGGCAACGCAGTTGACGAGCAACGCGGGCTCGACCTTGCCGGCACCATCGGCGAGCTTGTTCGAGACGCCTGAAAAAGCCGAGGCGCCCCTCACAGCCGTTGCGCGCGCCGACACACCGGTTGTCGGTGAGCCAACACCGGCTCCAACGGCTCGCACTGCGCGAAAGCCGGCGCATACGGCGCGCGGCGCGTTTGCCCGCGCCCGCAAGCACCTCGCCCACGGCGTGAAGGTCGAGCCGAAACTGCCGCCGCGTGCTGAGAAAGCCGCGCCGCGCCGCGCGGTGAAGTTGGCGAGCTTGAAGAAGCGTCCGCAGCCAATTCGATGACCTCGCAACAGCCGCACTCAGCCGCCAACGAGCATTGTCGCAAAAGCGACATGGCCGGCGCCTCGGCCGCTCATGTCGTGAAGCGCTCGGCTCGATAGGGCGACGGATCGAGATTCGGCGTCTCACCGCTCATCAGTTCGGCCAGTACGCGCCCGGTCACCGGCCCCAGCGTAAAACCCTGATGGCCGTGTCCGAAATGCAGCCACAGTCCCTTGTGGCGCGGAGCGCGTCCCACGACGGGCAGCATGTCGGGCATGCAGGGCCGGGTGCCGAACCATGGCTCGGCCTCGACCGGCTGCCCCAGGTCGATGATCTCGCGCGCCGCCTGCTCTGCGCGTGCAAGCTGCACCGCGTCGGGCTTGTCGTCGGGCATCGCCAGTTCAGCTCCGGTGGTGATGCGCAGGCCCCTTCGCATCGGGGCCATGACGTAACCGCAGGCCGCATCGCGCAGCGGCAATTCGAGGGCACTACCGCCGGCATAGTGCCGGTGATAACCGCGCTTGCGCACCATGGGAATCCGGTAGCCGAACTTGTTCAAGAGATCGGGCGACCACGGCCCGAGTGCCACGACCGCCGCTTCGGCATCGATGCGACCATCGCTGCCTGTGACCGACCAGCCTCCATTGCGCTCGCTCAAGCTTGCGGCATCACCGCGCGCGATCGTCCCGCCCAGACGTTCGAACAGCCTGGCATAGGCTTCGACGAGCCCGCCGGGATCGGAGACCGTCGATGGCTCCAGCCAATGCAGGCCGCCGAGGCCGGCATCGCGCAGGCCCGGCTCGGCCTGCTTGAACTGCTGCGGCGTCAGCATCGTGAATTGCACGCCATGGGCGGTGCGCAGCGCTTCGGCCGCCGCTGCCTCGGCGTCGAACGCGGCCTGCTCGCGGAAGAGAACGCGAAAGCCGTCATGGCGCACCAGTTCGGAAGCGCCGGCCTCGCCGATCAGAGCGCCATGCTCCGGGGCGGCGCTTGCAATGATCTCGGCATAGGCGGCCGAAACGAGGTCGTGCCGCTTCGGCGCAGAATGCCACCAATAGCTGAGCAGCGGGCGAACATGCTGCGGCAGCGTCGTCGCCCGGTAGCGCACGTCGTTGGTGCGGCCGGTCGCAATCCGCAGCAGGGAGCGCCAGTCGCGCGGCATCGGATAGGGCCGCAGCGCTTCGCTCTGGATGATTCCCGCATTGCCATAGCTCGTCTCCCGGCCGGGCGGCTTGCGGTCGACGAGCGTGACCGACCAGCCCCGGCGCTGCAGATGCACCGCCGTGGCCACGCCGACCATTCCGGCACCGAGAACGATCGCACTTCTCTGGGGCACTGCCGTTTCCTGCGGTTAGAATTGAAAATAGAGAAACTCGACGCGCTGCCACATGCCGAACAGCGAGACCACGAACGTCAGTGCGATCAACCAGGCCCAGCCAAGGCTGGGCCGCCAGCGTATGAACGCTGCCGGCTCCGGGTTGTGCCGATATTCGCGATAGCGAAACACCTGCGGGACGTTGGGCAGGAAAAGCGCGATCGCTAGAGCCAGAGCCGTTGCACTCCAGCCGATGAGCAAGAGGCGCTGCTCGCCCACCAGCAAAGGCAAGTCCATCAGGCGAACGATATCGGACGAACGGTAGCTCGCACCGATGATCTCGAACCCTGCGAGGCTCGCAAGCATATGCCCTGCCCCAACCAGCGTCTTCGCGCGAAAGAACACCCAGGCGACCGCCACGGCGAGGAAGGTCAACAGCCATGACGACGCCTGCCCAACCAAGCTTGCCGGTTGCTTCCACTTGTCGCCGCGCCGGAGATGATTGACGACGAGATAAAGGCCGTGCAGTCCGCCCCAGATCAGAAAATTCCACCCTGCACCGTGCCAGAGTCCTCCCAGCAGCATCGTCAGCATCAAATTGAGATAGCGCCGCTCCAGCCCACGCCGGTTGCCGCCGAGCGGAATGTAGAGATAGTCGCGCAGGAATCGCGACAGCGTGATGTGCCAGCGTCGCCAGAAATCGATGATCGATGTCGCCTTGTACGGCGAGCGGAAGTTGACTGGCAGGCGAATGCCGAACAGCAAAGCAAGCCCGATCGCCATGTCCGAATAGCCGGAAAAATCGAAATAAATCTGGAGCGTATAGGCCAGGATCGCGAGCCAAGCCCATTCCGGAGGCAGGCTGCCGCCCGCATCCGCGTGGGCGAAGATTGGATTGACGAACTGCGCCAGATTGTCGGCGATGACGACCTTCTTGAACAGGCCTGCCACGAAGATGGCCCAACCCTGCGCTGCCAGTCGCGCAGAACGGCCGAGGCGCTCGCGCTTGAATTGCGGAATCATCTCCGCGTGATGGACCAGCGGCCCCGCAATGAGATGTGGAAAGAATGCAACGAACAGGGTGAAGCTGACGACGTCGCGCTCGACCTTCGCACCGCGCATCACGTCGACCAGATAGGCAATCTGCTGGAAGGTGAAGAAGGAGATGCCGAGCGGAAGAATGACGCTGGGATGGGGCAACGACGCGCCGGTCGCCTCGTGCAAGACGTCGACCAGAAAGTCGGCGTATTTGAAAAATCCGAGTGCCGCGAGGTTCAGCGCCACGCCGAGGATGCCGATCCTGCGACGCCGCTCTGGATTCTCCATCGCCAGCCCAAGCCCAAAATTGACCGCGACCGATGCAGCAAACAACAACAGATAAATCGGCCGCCACGCGCCATAAAAGACCAATGACGCGACCACCAGGACCAAAATGCCCGCGCGCGGCGAATGCCGGCGCGCTGCCGCGAAGGCGAGAATCGTCGCGGGAAGGAATTGAAACAGGAAGGTGAACGAGCTGAACAGCATCGGATGCGGCTACTGGTTCAGCAGCCCGACGAGATAGCGCGTATAGATGGGCACGCCCGACGCGTTGACATGCATTTCGTCGGCATAGTTCTGCTGCGCCAGCCCGGGAACGGACGGAAGATTCAAGACCGCGAACCCGCAGCGGCGACCCGCGTCCGTGACCAGGTTTGCATATTGATCGTCCTTTATCCGCCATGTCGCATCGGATGCGCGATCATAGCGCGGCGCCCATGGTGGTATCACCACGGTCAACCTGCGCGTCAATTTGACCATGTCGCACAAGGCTCCGATTTCGAATCTGGTCTTGGGTCCGGACAGGTCCCAATTCGCGTAATGACCGTGCGCGCCGATTGTCGCAGGCCAACGATCTTGCGGTTCCGTCCGGTCGATGACTTGCAGTCCGAACGCCGGCGGCGGAGGTCCGCGGTCCTTGATGTTCTGATCTGCCGCAAGCCGGCTTGCAAAGGCCTCCTGGACGAAGCGGATCAGCGTGCCGATCCGCAAGGGAAGAAATCCCTTCATTTGATCGATGACGCCCAACCGAGGCAACACGTCGAGGGGATAGACCGCGGCCGATCGTACTCCCTCGTTGAACAGGAACGGCGCCACGCTGATGACGGTGTGGGCGTCATGAAACGCCTCGGCTTCCCGACGCATCGCCGCGAGCAGCGCCAGAGGCTCACCCGCATCATAGGCGACGTTGACGACAGCGCCGGCCGGCTTTCCGATCAATTGCGCCGCAAGCGCGGGATCGACCTGATAGGCGGTCCGGCTCTCACCTGCGAAGATGAGCACGGGGCGCAGTTTCAACAGCGGGAGCTTGTCCGCAAGCAGAACCGGCACGTCGTCATGGACGCGGGTTGCGAGCGCAAGCAGCGCGCCGAACGCGGCCAGCCAGACGGCGGCGCTGAGCGCCAGCGTGAGAACCATCCAGGATTGCGCACCGTACGGCGCACGAAGCCGAAACCGCACGGGCTGCGTTGGGGACAGGAGCATTGTACGGAGCGGCTCGCTAAAGACGCGCGACTTTTCACAAGCCGATCCCGCATGTCAATTGGAGCTTGCGAGTACCAGATCTCTCCGTTTGTCGAGCTTGCACGCGCGGGAACCGCGCAATCAGTGAGCGACTTAGTCAAGGATGGCGGTTCGGGATCCGAAGCTAGCCGCTAGCAGCCTTCGCTCGCTTGGGCCGGCGGATCGCCCGCACCCTGCCGCTGTTGCCACCGCCGCAAAAAAACCGATCGCCGCCGTCGGATTCAAGCCCGGACACGCCCATACCCGGCGGCATCTCGAGTCTTTCCATCACGACTCCCGTTTGCGGGTCTATTCGCCTGATGTCGCTGTCGTCGCCTTCCCAGGTGCCGTGCCAGAGCTCGCCGTCGATCCAGGTGACGCCGGTCACGAAGCGGTTGGTTTCAATGGTACGCAAGATTGCGCCGGTCTGCGGATCGATCTGGTGGATCTTGCGGTCCCGGTACACACCCACCCAGAGCGTGCCTTCGGCCCAGGCGAGGCCGGAATCACCGCCGGCGCCTGGCGCCGGGATCGTGGCGAGCACTTGCCCGCTCTTCGGATCGATCTTCTGAATCCGATCTTCGGCGATCTGAAACAAATGCTGCCCGTCGAACGCCGTGCCGGCATGGGCCGCGACATCGATCGCGTGATGCACTGTCCCGCTCGCCGGGTCCAAGGCACTCAGAGTGTCTCCCGCCGCAAACCAGACGTGCTTCCCGTCATGGGTGACCCCGCCCACTTTCTCGACGCCGGGAAACGGACCATATTCCCGGATGATTTCGGCTGCTGCTCGCTTCATGTTTCGATCCTCGCCGTCAGGAGACGGCCTGTATCCTAGTCACCCGGCAGCGTCGCCGGGAGTAACAAGGTCGTCGTGAATCCGGGCACCGGCGGTGTCATCCAGCGGCGTGCCCGCCCACGGCCAAAGAACTGTACCTTGCCGGCCACGGCCAGCTCGTCGAGTGAGCGCTGCACAGTGCGTTGGCTCGTGCCAAGGGCGAGCGCCAGTGCCGAACTCGACCAGGACTCACCATCGGCCAGAAAAGCGAGCACGGTCGCATGCTCCTCGTCGACCGGCCGCGCCAGCACGAGAACCTTGCGCGCGCGGCGCGGCACCAGCGCAAATCCCTGGCCGGTTGCGTTGACGTCCGCCAACGGCCGGAGCACCCGGCGAAGCCGTCCGATCTCGACGCGCAGGCGCGCCCGATGCGATTCATCGGCGTGCTTGCCTCGAAAGGCACGCGCAACCAGCATACCCCTTGGCACATCGTCCGGCCACGCCTCTGCAAGTGCGCGTGCGAGCGCGAACAACACCGGACGGGTCGCGAGTGAGATCACCGTCGCCGCGTCACGCACGGCATAACGGCACGCATCCACGACGAGCGCGCCCGAGGCCAACAAGCCTTCGACCTCATCGAGCCGAAGCAGCCGCTCCTCGCCACCGGCAATCAGGCGCGCGGCCGGCGTCTCGAGCACGCGAGAGGCACTCTCGACCTCCGCGATCAGTGCGGCAATCCCCGCTTGCCGCGCGGCTCGCTCGCCTCGCGCCAGTGCGGCCCGAGCCGGCTGGGTCCTCAGGCGCCGCAGCGCAATCCCTGCGACGACCAGTTCGTGCACCGCCCTCAACGCCGGCGGCAAGGGGACCGGATCGATGCCGGCGAGCCCGCGCTCGGCCTCGTTGAGCCGTCCGATCAGAAGCAGGCGCCGGATCTCGAGATAGCGCGCATGCGCGGCGTTGATGCGATCGCCATGCGCGTCCAGCGTCGCGCGCGCTGCATCCAGCGTCTTTGCCGAAAAGCCGAGGTCGCGGGAGGCCAGTGCGATCTCGGCCTCGGCGACGACGCATCGCGCGCGGGCAACCGCCTCTCTCGGGCCAAAGGCGCGGGCCGCATTCTTGAGCAGTGACTTCGCGCGAGCGAGATCTCCAAGCTGCGCCATCGCAATCCCGCGCAGCGCAAGCGCCGGCGCGTCATCACGCAACGCGACCCGTTTCAATGCGCCGAGGGGATCACCCGCCGCAAGCGCTCGCGCGGCGGCCGTGATGAGCGAATCCATTCAAATCCCGCCACACTTGTCACTCTCACCGAGACCTCGTCGTAGTCTATCCCACGGCCACAAACCAGTACGCCGTAGCGAGGAGGCCATCATGATGGTCGACTGGACGATGCTTTCGCCAACATACCTGACCGCCATGGTCGAATGGGCTGGAGCCGTCCTGACTGTGCTTGCCATCGGACAGGACCAGGCGATGCGGAAGGAGAGCAGAACCGTGGCGATACCCACGACCGGAGCGCGTGAAGAACGGCCAGCCGCGGAGGCCCTAGCGAGACCGGTGATCCGGTGGCGCGCCAACCACAAGTACGACACGCGTTGCCTCGGAGCGCAGCCATCATGATCAGCCGGCATGAAACTGCAGATGCTTGCGCCGGGACCGGCCATAGCACGAAGCTTCGCGCAGGCGACTGGTTGGCTCTGGCCGCGGCGCCCACGTTCGCACTCATGGCGCTGCTTACCGCTGTTTCAGGGAGCGGCGCGATGATGGACACGCTCTGTTCGGCCGCACACGCCTCACCTCTGAGCGGAATGGTGCCGATGTATTTGCTGATGAGCGCCTTCCATTTGGCGCCCTGGCTGAAGCTCGTCTCAGGCCTCGTGACGATGCGGACGCAAATCGGGAGATGAGGAGCTGCCCGGGAATGGGCAAAGGCACGGGCGCCGTGCTTACCCAGTCCAGCCCCGACGTGCTTTGCTCAATCGGTCACGATCTTGGCGACGCAGAGCAGGACGACCAGCGCCAGGAAGAACAGGTCCATATAGGCCTTCAGCTCGTTGTCGCGGCGCAGTACACCGACATCCTGGATCGTCTGCTTGCGCAACGGCGAGATGGCGCCCCCGTCGGTGATCAGAGACACGAGCTTGCGCGCGTCGATCTCCAGCCGCTCGATGCGCTGGTAGAAGAAGAACGAGCGCACGGCGGAGGCCGCTCGCATTCCGCTATAGATCAGCACGACGAGCGCAAGAACCGCGCGATTATTGTATTTCTCGATATAGTTCAGGCTGAAATAGACCGACGCCAGGAACGCGAAATCTGTCACGAAGTGGTAGACGAAGCTCAGAATTCTCATGGGCGCCCCCGTGCCGGTGTTTGTGGTTCGTCTCTCGTGCGTGCGCAGTCTCTTGCCCGCACGCAAGCCGGAACAGCCGAAGCAAATCCCGGTTTGAAGCGGAGCTACATCAACGTTGTTACAGGAGGGCAACGGAAGGAAGGTTCGCCAGCGCCTGTCCCCCCAAACGCGCGCCGAACCGATATTGCCATTTACGCGCACGCGCGAGCCGCTTTCAACCCCGATTCGAGCTCCTTCGCCGCGAACGGTATATGATTTGTCTATGGCCGGCGCGCGACGGTTCCGCTGATCGCGGCTGACTCTCCTGACCCACCCCCAACCGCGAAAGCATCGTGGCAGCGCAGACCGGATCGGGTTACAGTGGCGAGGTCCACGACACATGTGGGGTGCTGCCGATGCCCAGGAAAGGAATTACCGGCCACGACGAATGGGTCGTCACCGAAGCGTTGGCGACCGCCTTCGTTGCGCTGGAGCAGTTGCCGTCGAAACACCAGCCGCGCGCCCACATGGAAGACATCAGGAAGTTGCTCGCCAATGGCTGCGAGCCGGCAACCGTCAGCCTGCACCTGGCCCAGGCCAAGTGCCGGCTCAACCCCCATCGCGATCCCTTGAGCATCTACGAGGAATACGGCATCAGCAGCGACCTCTATGGCTAGGCCATCCTTGGGATGCGCCTTTGGAGGCCGTTACCGCTTCTCCGAAATCCCGGCGTCCAATCGCTACCTGAGCGCGGCAGCGTGCACGGGCTCATCCCAAACTGCAGCGACGCTGTCATCCAGCCTGGTGAACGTCATCGAACTCCCGGCGCTTTCGACCTACAACATCGTGAGATTGATGATGTTGTCTTCAACTTCCCCACGAGCCAACCGTTCGCGCGCGAGACGCTCGAACTCCGTCCGATTCTTGTGGAGATAGTTGAACGCCTGGTTCTGCGTCCGGAATGTCGTCTCGAGACGGCACGTCTGCCGAACTGCTCCTATGGCCAGCACGAACGTGATCGTTTGGCCGTCGCGCAGCTTGACCTCAGGCACAATCCGCACGGTTTTCGGCATCCAGCCGTCTCCTCAGTTCGTGGCAGAACGTCGGCTTACAGTTGCGGAGAGACTATCGCTGCCCAAGCGCAGCCTTATCTCACAATTCGCTTCTTGCGTTTCCTCGTTGCAGCTTGCGGGAGGGCGTCAAGACTTTTGACCGCGTCCGCTTGTGTTGCTTCGTCTCTGGCTTCCCGCAACGCGCGAAGCCGCTGCATGTTTTGACGGACTTCGACGGCTCGCTTCTCCGCGTCCGCCATGGCTCGCGCGCCTTCCTCCTGGGCCAAGCGCTGCCGGTTGGCGCGGGCAATCGCTTCGGGGGAAGGTTCGGCTGGCTTCTTGCCCATCTCTCGTCCGATTTCGCAACAAGCAATGCCCGCTCAATCCCGGGATCGAGCGGGCAGTACGACCATTTCAGTACATCCGTGAAATGGGTAGCGGTTTAGGCCAGTGACAAATTCTCGGCGCTTACTTTACCGCGCATCTTGTCGGTCTTGATCTCGAACGAAACCTTCTGGCCCTCGGCAAGGCCGGAAAGACCAGCCCGCTCGACGGCGCTGATGTGCACGAACACATCATTTCCACCATCGTTGGGCTGGATAAAGCCAAACCCTTTCTGGCCATTGAACCACTTGACGGTACCTGTCGGCATTTTCTTCTCCAAAGCGTATTCGCGTAGCGTCACGCGATTTCAGATTCAACTGGACGATGTCTTTGGGAAGGAGCCCGCAGGCGCATTCAGAAAGGCACAGCGGCTAATCGAATATCGGCAATGTAGGCGTCTTTGCAAGAAAGCACAAGTGTACCACGACCCGAATACGGCGCGCGCAGGCCATGGCAAAAGACGGCCCCGCCCCTGTTCAAGCCTCAATCTCCGTCTTATGGTCATCGACATCACAGGCGGGAACACGATGAGCGAACCGAAATTGGAAGTTCCTGCCGAGCTGCGCCAGCTCGCGGAGAAAACGATCGACCAAGCTGAACAAGTGTTCGGCCTGTTATTTGATGCGGCGCGCAGGTCGACTGTCGCGGGCACACCATCGACGGCGGAGCTCTCCAAGCAAGTGCTCGCATTCTCGGAAGAGAGCTTGAAGATCAGCTTCGAGCACGCGCGAAGGGTAGCGTCGACCGCCAACCTTCAGGACATTGCCGCTGCTCAGTCTGAGCTTGTGAAGCGCCAGATGGCCGCTGCCGAGCATCACATTCGAGAGCTCGCACGAGCAACCGGATCAAAGGACGGGGCGTGACGTTTCTCTTCGAGAAAGCTCAAGCTCCGCGCCTATTCGCGATGGATCGATCCGGCGAGAGAATCGTCGGCCATCGTCGCGGAGCCGCACCAGAACTAACCGAGATCCTCAAAAAGCTCCGAGCTGCAGGTTTAACGTGCACCGCGCGCCGACGGGGCGTAGACTAGCCCGATCACCGCACCATCCAAGGCATCCATCGGTAACAGAGAGTGTTGTGCTCCTGCTCTCCAAAAGGAAAGGAGTACCGCATGCCCGACGCCCAGCTCACAAACAAGCTTTCGCCCAGCGAGGTCGTCCATCCGCGCTGCCCGGCGTGCGAGGCCGGCATGAACGTGTTGCGTGTTGTGTCGGGAAGACCTGGATTCGAGCATCGGACGTTGAGATGCACCAAATGCGGATTGACCTACGAAGCGCAGGCTCCCGTCGATCCGCTCTATCCCGAAGCCCTCGGCTGGCTTCAGGGTGGGCTGAAGCCTCCGGAATGAGGCGACTCGAACGCGGCGAATGAGCGCTCTTGAGCCGGTCGAGCGCCTCGCCATCTCACACGAGATGGCGATCCAACATGGTCTTCGGGAGCGGTCGGCGGAATTGCTTTGAACCAAATCGCCCGGCGCGAGTTGGCTTTCATCACCGCCAACAAAGCCCATCCCGCGGGCTCCGGTGGCTGAGAGACCGATCGCGCTTCCGCCTGCAAAGCCAAGGAGCGCAGTCGATGCCGGATCGGCGCAATTCTTCGGCAGTCAAGACCTCGAAATCGCAAGGCTCATTGCGCACACGCGCGAATTGGTCGCGCAATCGCTCGGAATGCTGGGCAATGATGCCACGGACACGTCCTTGGGCCGCAAAACGCAACAGCCATTCCCGAAAGAGCACACGAGAGGTCGCATTAGCGGCTCACCATCGCCCGGATGGAAGTGGGGCCTTCAATCCGGCGGCAACCCAGAAATTTCCGGGCCGTTTCATTGAACATCAAGTGCCGGACGGAGCGTACAGCTTGCACCAGCCCATTGGGCTGATACTGCCTTCCACAAGCTCGCACGATCCGGCTGACATCATTCCAGGTCCCATGCCGCCGCCCATCATTCCGCGGCCGCCCATCATGCCGCCGTTTCCCCGCCCATTGGCGGAGACAAAGTACTTGCACATGCCGCACATCTGCATCCCTTTGGGACGGTCCTGATATTCAGCATCCGATTTGCTGATTTTCCCCTGTGCCAAGGCGGAATACGGCAACAGCGGCGACGCCACCGCAGCCGCCGCCGCGAGCGCCGTCGCAAGCCAACAACGGCGCGAAATCTCGTCGTTGGTCGCCGTTGTTTTCTTGTCCGACCCCGGAGTAACTATCTGCTGTGCAGCGGATTTGCCTGCCATGAGCCTTCTCCTTCGGTTCAGATCACCGCGCCTCAGGCTCCCTCCAGGTTCGCGGATCAATTTGAGCTCTCGTGCGTCTCCGATGTTGTTGATCCGTGCCGGGGACTAACCGCGGCACCGAACCCTACCGCACATCGAGAGAGTTGGTGTCAATGAAGCCTGTCATCTCTCACAGCCGCCCGCCACTTCCAACCGAAGGAGCAGGTCTGAGGCGTGATGCTGGCGACTAGCCGGTGGGCGCACCGGCCCCAGCCTAGGCGTTGAGAGTGGTGCGCTCGGAGGGCGGTCGCATTTGCTGCGATATCAATGGGTTACCTCGATCATTTAAGGAATGAGGTGCATTTCGACCCCGAAAGTACCTTTCGAGAGAAGGCGCATCGCCAGACATCAAACAATACGGCGGAGTTTATGTTGCTGCTGGACCTGGAACCATGATCGATGGATCATTCCCTAAAGGACGTGTTGTCATTCCCCGCTGGGAAAGTATGGACGCTTTACGGAAATGGCATGAGTCTCCTGAGTATCAGGCTGCACTCAAGATCGGAAAAGACTACGCCCTTGACAACGTCGTCGCCGTTGATGGCGTAAAGCAATAACAGAACTCAAGGACCCTGGGGCTCCCAGCAATGGCGGCCTCTTTACCCGCATTCTTTTCTATGGCCTTGCCGAGGTCAGGCCCCTGTCGGATGTCGGGTCAGCCAAGCGAGCCATTGCAGCGCTAACTTGCTCGAGTCTTGCCCCTCGTCACCTCGATCTCGCGCCCAAGCGCGGTCGCGTACATGCTTTGGCCTATGTTCGTCTTCGGGCTGGCGGGCGCCCGACCTGGCCGGCCCCTATGCGCGGGATGGTTGGCGCCGTACGACGTAATTCCTATTCCGCTGCTTCTCATTGAGAGCCAACCTTGGGGTGCCGATTCGAGCGGGGGCAGATCGATGGCGAACAGCCCAAGGTACTCGCTGCCGAAGCCGGACCGTGAATTCCTCGTGCCTCGGCCACCGCAATGAGCGGCAGTAGAGCTCCGCTCCCGCCTTTGCGCCTCAAACGACTGCTTCGATCAGCTATGTCGGTCACGATCATGATGGCCCCTACGAGC
>JBLMWS010000136.1:0-3562 GCA_050257355.1 Gemmatimonas sp. | reverse complement strand
CCTTCTCGGACTTCAGCCTTTCCACGGCCGGGGACTGGCCGCTCTGGCCGATTTGCTCGCGCAGCTCGGCCAATGTGCGCTCGGCGAGCTCGTTGGATTTGCGCAACTGGCTGTTCTCGTAATCGCGCTCGGCCAACAACTTGCCTTGCGCCGCGAGGCGGCTCTCCAGGTCGTTGACGCGGGCGGAAAGCATCTCGGCTTCCTTGACCTGGGCGATCAGCTGGCGGTCGAGATCGGTGACCCGCTGGCTCAGATTCTCGACCCGGCCGCGCGCCTCGGCGAGTTCGCGGCTCGCCGCTTCAGAATCGGAGCGCTCCCGTGCGAGCCGGGCCTGGGTTGCCGCAAACTCCCTCTCGGCATCGCCGACGCGGCTCTTCAATTCCTCGATCTGGGTACGCACCGCAACCAGCTCGACCTGGCGGGTGTCCGCGACCATCGAGCGGTCGTTCAGTGCGGCGTTGAGCTTGGCAAGCTCGCTTTGCTTGTCGGCCAGCGCCTTCTCGGCCTGGCGCAGTCCCTCGCTTCGCGCGGCAAATTCCTCCTCGGTCCCGCGCAACTGGTCCTTGAGCGCCTTCTCGCGCGCTTCCAGCGCGAAGATCGCGGCGTTCTTTTCGCCGAGCTCGATCTTCATGCGGTTGATCGCATCGGTCTTCTTGCCGAGCTCGGCGAGCTGGCTGGTCGTCTTGTGCTTGAGCTGCTCGACGCTCATTTCCAGGCGTCGTGCCGACATGGCAAACTCCGCGCGGAGCTGGTCCTTGTCGGCCTGGATTTCCGCCATCGACAGCGGGGTCGCTGCCTCGAGCCGGCGCGTGGTCAGCCGCACCGCCCGATTATGGACCAGCGGCACGATCATCAGCCCGCAGAGCATCGAGAGCAGAAAACCAATCGCGCCGTACATGATCGGTTCGATCATGAACACGTCCTCGCAATAAGAGAAAATTGACTAAAATCACCATGCACAAGCGAGGCTCGAAACGCCAGCCCGTTGCCGCGTTAACGTGAATCTCTCGCCGGAGTTCGCAAGGCGCGGCCCCGACCTGCGAGCGCCGCGCAGCGCGATGCGGAGATCGGCCTTGCTCGCGACAGGGGCAAAGCATTTGGGCAAAGCATCTGCCTGCAACTTTGCGCGCTCGGGAGAGGCCGAGCGCGGCCGTTGTTCATCTCACGGCCACGAGCAGCGCGCTCGGAGTCTTCATCCGAAAGCCGATCAGAACGGGTTCCAGGTCGCGCGCGGGGTATATTTCAGATAGCCGACGTTGGCCCCGAGCCGCAGGCCGATCCCGGAGCGGATAGGGACCAGTACGATGCCATTGGCGGTGAGCGCAGTCATGCCGAAGCCGCCGACGATATAGGCGGAGCCGTCGATGCCGACGAAGCGCTGATAGATCGCGCCCGTCGAGGGGAGATTGTAGACGAGCGTCATGGTGCGGGCGCCGTCGCCGCCCCAGTCGAAGCCGACCGACGGTCCTTGCCAATAGACTTTGAGATCGCCCGCGTTCTTGGTGTAGAGCGTGCCTTCGCCATACCTCAGGCCCGCGACGAACGCGCCCGAACCTTCCTCACCCAGCACGTAGCCGTTGGGCAGCCCCCATTGGCTGACCGCACGCTCGATCACCGATGCCAGTCCCCGCGAGACATTGCCGAAGAAGCGTTGGCCCGCCGAGACCAGTTCGTCCGGCCCGTAATTGTTCGGTCCCGCGGAGCGCTGCGGCGGGAGATCGGATGGCTGCGCCTGCTGGGCCGACACGGGCACGACCCAGCACATGAACGCCGCGACCGTCACCGCGGCCAGGCGTGAAACCAAGCTCATGAAGAAGACCCCATTGAAATACCGGTCGCCGCCTTAACCTGACGCCAACAGCAAGGCTCTAGCTTGCGACACAGTGTCCCCTAGACAGCGACTTTATCGGCACGAACTATGACGGCACAACGGCAAGATGGATATGTTTGGCGCCCCGGAATCGCCGCTATCACGCTTTTGGCCGGGTTCTGCGCCGCATGCAACAGCGTTGCCGCCGCAGCCGAAACCACGCAGCGGATCGTCGTCGACCGGTTCACCGGGCTCGCGGTCGACGGCTTTGATCCCGTCGCCTATTTCGTCGAGCGTCGGCCCGTTCTCGGCCTGCCTGAGTTCGAGGCCTGGAAAGAGGGGGTGGTCTGGCGCTTTCATAACGAAGGCAACCGCGCGTCCTTCCTCGCCCACCCGGAGATCTACGGGCCTCAATTCGGCGGCTACGACCCGGTCGATATCGCCCGCGGCATCACGGTGGCCGGCAACCCGCTGTTTTGGCTGATCGTGCGGGAACGGCTCTATCTGTTCGGCTTCGAGGCCAACCGAGCTGCCTTCGCCGCCGATCCCAAGAATTTCCTCGACAAGGCGCAGGCGCGCTGGCCGACGCTCAAGCAAGGCCTCGCGCAGTAAAAGGGTGTCCGGCCCCGCTGGGGTCGGGCCGCCTGCCTCGGTCAGCCTCAAAGGCTCGGGTTGGCAGGTCGCGCGGCCGCAGTGTATCAAGCCGAAAGCCCTGCGCGATTCGCGGCCTCCACGGATTCTCCGGCGGATTTCTCTCGGACTTCTTGGGAACATCTCATGTCTGGCCCTTCGACACCCGGTCCCGCTCCCGACGCGCTCGAACTCGCCGCGCTGTTGTGCTCGCGCGTTTGTCATGACCTGATCAGCCCTGTCGGAGCCATCGTCAACGGGCTCGAGGTCCTGGACGACAATCCCAAGCCTGAGGATCGCGACTTCGCGCTCGATTTGATTCGCAAGAGCGCCAAGACCGCCTCGGCGCGGCTGCAGTTCTGCCGTCTGGCTTTTGGCGCGGCCGGATCCGCCGGTGCCCAGATCGACCTCGGCGATGCACAGGCCATGGCGCGCGGACATATCGAGGATGCCAAGACCAGCATTGCTTGGAATCTGCCGCGGGTGCTCCTGCCCAAGAACAGGGTCAAGCTCCTGCTGAACATGCTGATCATCGCGCAGCAGACCATACCGCGCGGCGGTACCTTGACGGTGGACCCGATCGGTGAAGGCGACCAGATGAGCTTTCGTGTCACCGCCGCGGGCCTCAACGCCCGGCTGCCGCAACATATTGCCGAGCTCCTGAGCGCGAGCCAGCCGCCCGCCACTGACGCGCATGCGGTGCAGCCCTATTACACGCGGCTATTGGCGCAGGCCTGCGGACTGAATGTCACGCTCGCGCCGGAGGGCGAAGCGATGGTCGTCGCCGCCTCCTGAAGAGAGATGCTCTCGGGCGAGCCTCTGCCCCGGAAAAGGGCTAAGCAAAGGTTGAGGACGTTGCGCGGGTTTCTTGCGGCGGCCTTATATCTTTGTTGAGCCCATTCGTTTCCGGTTACTCAACCAATATTAAACGCTTTGCGGACAAGCTGGCTGCATTCTGAGTGGCGCGTCGAGGTCGCGCGCCGTCGCGTGCGAAGGCCGGTTCCGATGGATGATTTGTTGCGGGAGTTTTTGACGGAGACCAGCGAGAGCCTGGACACCGTCGACAATCAGCTGGTGAAGTTCGAGCAGGAGCCGAACAACGCCAAGATCCTGGACAACATT
>JBLMWS010000135.1:0-18919 GCA_050257355.1 Gemmatimonas sp. | reverse complement strand
GGTTCGCAGGTCTTTGGGGGCTGGCTTGGCTTGCGAGGGACGAAGATAGGCCAAACAGTGCGCTTCAAACAGCCCATCACATGTGGGAAATTGCCCAATTTTATCAAATCTGATGGTAATTCTTCGCTATAGCGGGCCAATTTGTGGGCGGAAAATCTCCCTAAAAGCGTGCTATTCTGATTAGTATTCAGCTAAGACTCGCCGTCAGAAGGGTGGGCAGGATGATAAGGATTGAACGAGTGTAGATCACATGTCCCACTCTATGGCTGCCCCGGTATCGGCCGAGTCCCGGCAACTGTGGAGGAGGGGCCTTCCTGGAACGCTCATTGCTCGCCTGCTGATCTCGATTAGGTAAGGCCCCATGACCCCGCTCTCCGTCCTCGATCTCTCCGTCGTCACCACGGAAACCCGCCCTGCGGCGGCGTTGCGCCACAGCATCGATCTGGCGCGTCACGTCGATCGCCTCGGTTACGTCCGCTATTGGCTCGCCGAGCACCATAACCTCGCCTCGGTCGCGAGCCCGGCGCCGGATGTGATGATCGGGCAGATCGCGGCAGTGACGCGCCACATCCGGGTCGGCTCCGGCGGGGTGATGCTGCCCAACCATGCGCCGCTGGTGGTGGCCGAACGCTTCAAGATGCTGGAGGCGCTGTTTCCCGGCCGCATCGATCTCGGCCTAGGCCGCGCGCCCGGCACCGATGGCGCGACGGCCTACGCGCTGCGCAGCCGGCTCGATCGCCGCGAGGGCGACGACTTCCTGGAGCGGCTGCATGAGCTGATCCTGTGGGAGACGCGCGACTTCCCGCCCGGGCATCCCTACAACAACGTGGTGGCGATGCCCGACGACACGCCGTTGCCGCCGATCTGGCTGCTCGGCTCGAGCGATTACTCCTCGGAACTCGCCGCCCAGGTCGGCATGGGCTTTGGGTTTGCACATCATTTCGCGACCCATGACGCGGTTGCGGCGATGACGAACTATCGCAGCCATTTCAAGCCGTCCGCCTGGCGGCCGAGCCCGCATGCGATCCTGGCGGTCGCGGTGGTCACGGCCGAGACGGACGCCGAGGCCGAGCGCCTCGCCTCCTCGATGGACCTCAACCGGCTGCGGCGCGACCGGGGGCAATATTCGCCCTTGCCGAGCCCCGAAGAAGCACTTGCCTATCCCTACACCGATGCCGAGCGCGCGTCGGTCGCGCGCAACCGCTCGCGTCTGTTCGTCGGCAGCCCCGCCACCGTGATGCAGAAATTGCAGCCGCTGATTGCAGCGACGCAAGCCGATGAGCTGATGGTCATCACCGCGGTCTACGATCACGACGCGCGGAAGACATCGTACAGCCTGCTTGCAGAGGCGTTCGGGCTTGTGAAGCGGGAGACCGCATAAACAACGCTGTCGTCCCGGACTGGCAACCTATGGTCGTGGTTCCGGGCTTTCGGAGAAATTACGCGTCCTTCTCGCGGAAGGTCGCGCGGAAAGAGTGGCCCGGATAGACGCCGACGATACGGAATTCGCGCGAGAAGAACTTGAGTTCCTCGATCGCAAAGGCGAGCCCGCGGTCGAACGGATGGCCTTCGACGTCGGCATAAAACTGGGTCGCAAAGAAATTGCCGTCGACCATATAGCTCTCGAGCTTGGTCATGTTGACGCCATTGGTGGCAAAACCGCCGAGCGCCTTGTAGAGGGCTGCCGGCAAGTTGCGCACCCGGAACACGAAGGTCGTGATGATCAGCGGCGCCGAGCCCTGCGGCGCCCATTTTTCCTCGCGCGCCAGGACAACAAAGCGCGTGGTGTTGTGGGACTCGTCCTCGACGTCCTCGGCCAGGATGTCGAGGCCGTAGATCTCGGCTGCGAGGCGCGAGGCAATCGCCGCAACGGTTCGGTCGCCGCGCTCGGCGATGTCGCGTGCGCTGCCGGCGGTATCGGCAGCCACGATCGGCTTCACCCCGAGCTTGCGGATGATGCGGCGGCATTGGCCGAGCGCATGGACGTGGCTCTCGACCGTCTTGATGTCGGTGAGTTTCGCCCCGCGGGGCGCCATCAGCTGATGACGGATCGGCAGGAACCATTCTCCGATGATGTGAAGACCGGAGGTCGGCAGCAAGTGATGGATGTCGGCGACGCGCCCCGCAACCGAGTTCTCGATCGGGATCATGCCGAGATCGGCTTCGCCGGAGGCGATCGCGGACAGCGCGTCCTCGAAGGTGGCGCAGGGCAGCGGTTCGGCGTCGGGAAAGGCTTCGACGATGGCGATATGCGAATTCGCGCCCGGCTCGCCCTGGAACGCAATTTTCAGCTTCTGGGTCATCGCCGCCTTGTAGCAGCCGCTCAGGATTTCGCCAGTATCCGGCGGGCGGTTTCGAGGTCGGCCGGGGTGTCGACGCCGCGCGGCACGGTATCGACGATGGTGACGTCGATGCGCATGCCCGCCTCGAGCGCCCGCAGTTGCTCCAGCTTCTCCTGCTGCTCGAGCGCCGAGGGCGGCAGGCTGACAAAGCGCTCCAGCGCAGCCCGGCGATAGGCGTAAAGGCCGATATGGTGGTAGCGCGGTCCCTCGCCGTGGGGCGCGGTGGCGCGGGTGAAATAGAGCGCGCGCAGCCGCCGTCCGCCCAGCGGGCTGCCGACCGCCTTCACTACGTTCGGATTGCTGCTCTCCTCCTCGGTGTGGATCTCGGCGGCAAGGGTCGCAATGTCGACGGCGGGATCGGAGAGCGGAGGCAGTACGTCGCGGATGTTCTCTGGCGCAATGGTCGGAAAATCACCCTGCACATTGACCACGATTTCGGCTTTACCTGCGGGATCAAGCCGGCCCAATGCCTCGAAAACCCGGTCCGAGCCGGAAGCGTGGTCGGGACGGGTCATGACGGCTTCGCCGCCATGGGCCTTCACCGACTCCGCAATCTCGGCCGTGTCGGTCGCAACCGCGACGCGCCCGATCCCTGCGGCCTCCGCCCGGCGCAACACGTGGACGATCATGGGGAGCCCGGCGATCTCGAGCAGCGGCTTGCCCGGCAGGCGGGTCGAGGCCATACGCGCAGGGATCACCACTAAAATGCGCTTGTCGGTCATCCGGGCAGGGTCTCGCTTCCGAAGGTTTCCGAATGGTGGGGATGGGGCCGAAGCCGGCGCGTTTATACGGGTTGCCAGAGCCCGGGCAAACCGATATCTCATCGCTGTTCCGGGGGAGGATGCGAAAGCGCGATTCCGGAGCTTAATTTCGCGGGCCGGCCCAACCGGCCCCGTCATCGACCTTTCGGCTTGGGGCCTGATTCGCAATGGACTCCTTCGAACTCAACAAGATTCTCGGCGCGATCCTCGCCAGCTGCCTGATCCTCTTGATCACCAATTTCACCTCCAACGCGCTGTTTACCCCGAAGGTGCCGGCGAAGCCCGGCTTCGAAATCGCCGTGAAGGCCGAGGCGGCCGGCGGCGCCAAGCCGGCGGCTCCCGCCAAGGAGGAGCCGATCGAGAAGCTGTTGCAGACCGCCTCGGTGCAGAAGGGCCAGGCTGCAGCCAAGAAGTGCCAAGCCTGCCACACCTTGGCGAAGGGCGAGCCCAACCGTGTCGGCCCGAACCTCTGGGGCATCGTCGGCGACAAGAAGGGCGAAGGGCGCGGGTTCAACTTCTCGGCCGCGATGAAGGCCAAGGGCGGCACCTGGACCGACGAAGACCTCAACCACTTCCTGACCAATCCAAAGGCGTTTGTTCCGGGCACCGCCATGGGTTTTGCCGGCATTTCCAAAGAGAGCGAGCGCGCCGACGTGATCGCCTATTTGCACACGCTCGCCGACAAGCCGGTTCCGCTGCCGACCGCGTCGAAATAGCGAACCGCCCGGCAGTCATTGGTTCCCGTCAACGGCCAGGCTTCTCGCCTGGCCGTTATCGTTTCAGCGGCTCGCAGGCTTGTTATCGGGACGTTTCGCCGCATGAAGGCGTGCTATCATGAGGAAAAAGCAACCTTGCCGGTCGAATCCTTGCCTTATATTGCGCGGAGATAGCGCGCCATAATGAAAGGACGTGTTCATTTGGCTCTTACCAGACGACAGCTTCTGCAAAGCGGCGCGATCGCCGCAATCACCCCGGCGCTGGGAAGCGTCGTAGGAAGTCCCGCAATCCAATCGGCGAGGGCGCAAACGGCGCCCGATCTTCCCTGGCGACATGCACTTTCGCTGTTCGGCGACATCAAATACCCGGCCGACTTCAAACGCTTCGATTACGTCAACCCGGATGCGCCCAAGGGCGGCCAATTGCGGCTCAGCCCGCTCGGCACGTTCGACAACTTCAATCCAGTCGTTTCCGGCGTGAAGGGATCCCTCGCTGCCGGCATCAACTTGATCTACGAGAGCCTGACGACGCCATCGCTTGACGAACCATCGACAGCCTACGGCCTGCTTGCCGAACAGTTGCAGCGACCGGACGATTCGTCCTGGGTCATCTATCGCTTGAGCTCCGCGGCCAAATGGTTCGACGGAAAGCCGGTAACGCCGGCCGATGTGATCTTCTCGCTCGATTCATTCAAGAAGTATCATCCGCGCTATAGCGCCTATTACAGGCACGTGGTGAAGGCCGAAGCGGTTGGCGATCGCGATGTCAAGTTTACCTTTGATGCTCCGGGCAATCGCGAACTGCCGCAGATCGTCGGGGAATTGATGGTCCTGCCGAAACACTGGTGGGAAGGGACCGACAGCAAGGGCCAGAAGCGCGACATTTCCGCGACCACCCTGGAGCCGCCGCTCGGCTCGGGTCCGTACCGGGTCAAGCAGATCGAGACCGGGCGTACGATCGTGCTGGAACGGGCGAACGACTACTGGGGGCGCAATCTGAACGTGAACGTCGGCCGCTACAATTTCGACGAACTACGTTACGACTTCGTCCGCGACAGCACCGTCGCGCTCGAAGCCTTCAAGGGCGACCAGTCGGATTGGCGCACCGAGAGCTCGGCCAAGACCTGGGCAACGGGATATGACTTTCCGGCGGTGCGCGAGAAGCGTGTCGTGCTGGAGGAGTTTCCGAACCGCAGCTCCGGCGTGATGCAGGCGTTCACGCCCAACATCCGTCGCGATCAATTCAAGGACGCGAGGGTCCGCCGTGCCCTGAATTACGCGTTCGACTTCGAAGAAATGAACAAGCAGCTCTTCTATGGGAGCTACAAGAGGATCACGAGCTATTTCGACGGAACGGAACTCGCGTCGTCGGGTCTGCCGCAGGGCAAAGAGCTGGAGATCCTGGAAACGGTTCGGCCGGACGTTCCGCCGGAGGTGTTCACCACGGAATACGCCAATCCGGTCGGCGGCACCAATCAAGCCGCGCGCAAGAACCTCCTGGAGGCGCAGAAACTGTTGCAGGAGGCCGGCTATGAAATCCGGGGCGGCAAGCTCGTGAATGCCAAGACCGGCGCTCCTCTCGGTATCGAACTGCTCACGATCGGCGACGAGCCGGCCTTTGAGCGCGTCGCCCTGTTCTACAAGCCGTCGCTCGAGCGTATCGGGGTTTCAGTGACGATACGCAGCGTCGATTCCATCCAATATGAGAACCGCGTGCGTAATCGCGACTTCGATATGCTTGTGGTCAACTCCTGGCCGGAGTCGCTGTCGCCTGGCAACGAGCAGCGCGAGTACTGGGGATCGCAGGCGGCCGACATGAACGGTTCGCAAAACATCGTCGGGATCAAAAATCCCGCGGTGGACAAGCTGATCGACCGCATCGTTTATGCCAAGAGCCGCAAGGGGCTCGTCGCTGCCACTCATGCGCTCGATCGCGTCTTGCTGTGGAACCATTACGTGGTTCCGCAGTGGAATTATCCGAAGGTGCGCACGGCGCGGTGGGATCGGTTTGGTCGTCCGGCGGAATTGCCGAAATACGGCGCATCGGGCTTTCCGGACATATGGTGGTGGGATGCCGAAAAGGCGGCCAAGATAGGCAAACGCGCTTGAAGAGATTGATCCGCCTGCCCGCTTTGTCGCGCCGGCATGTGCTAGGCCTCGGGTTTGGCGCGCTTGCCGCGCCTTGGCTGCGCTCCGCACAGGCGGACACCGAGGCCGGCGCCGAGACGCACGGCCTATCGGCATTTGGCGATCTGAAATATCCGGCCGACTTTTCCCAGTTCAACTATGTCAATCCAGCGGCGCCGAAGGGCGGGACCTTTTCGCTGATCCCATCGGTCAGGGCCTACAACCAGGCCTACCAGACCTTCAATACGCTCAACGCCTATATTCAGAAGGGCGACGGCGCACAGGGAATGGACGTGACGTTCGCGACGTTGATGGCGCGCGCCAACGACGAGCCGGACGCGATGTATGGAGTGGTTGCCAGATCGGTGCAGATATCGCCCGACAAGCTGACCTACCGCTTTCTGCTGCGCCCCGAGGCGCGCTTTCACGACGGCTCGAAGCTTTCAGCGCATGACGTTGCCTTTTCGCTTACGACACTGAAGCAGAAGGGACACGAACTGATCGTGATCCAACTGCGCGATATGCTCAACGCCGAAGCACTGGACGACGCGACGCTGGTCGTTACCTTTGCGGAGAAGCGAGGACGCGACGTTCCGCTCTATGTCGCGGGCCTGCCGATCTTCTCCAAAGCCTATTATTCAGGGCGTACATTCGAGGAATCGACCCTCGATATCCCGCTCGGCTCGGGTCCGTACAAGGTCGGCAAGTTCGAGGTGAACCGGTACATCGAGTTCGAGCGAGTCAGGGATTGGTGGGCCGCGGACCTGCCGGTCAACCGCGGCAGCTACAATTTCGATGTCGTGCGCTACGAGTTTTATCGCGACCGCGATGTCGCCTTTGAGGGCTTCACCGCCAAGAATTATCTGTTTCGGGAAGAGTTCACCGCGCGGGTCTGGGCGACGCGTTATGATTTTCCGGCCGTCAAGGAAGGCCGCGTTAAACTGGAAACGGTCCCTGACGAAACGCCGTCCGGCGCTCAGGGCTGGTTCATCAACACCCGCCGCGAGAAGTTCAAGGATGTGCGCGTGCGCGAGGCGTTGATCGACGCCTTCGATTTCGAGTGGACCAACAAGACCATCATGTATGGCGCCTATGCGCGAACCGTCTCGCCATTCCAGAACTCGGACATGATGGCGAGCGGAGCGCCATCGGCTGAGGAGTTGAAGTTGCTTGAGCCGTTTCGCGGCCAGGTGCCGGACGAGGTGTTCGGCCCGCCCTTCGTGCCGCCGGTGTCGGACGGCTCGGGTCAGGATCGCACGCTCCTGCGCAAGGGGCAGGAATTGCTGCGGCAGGCCGGCCTACAAATCAAGGGCGGCAAGCGGCTCCTGCCGAACGGCGAGGCCTTCACCATCGAGTTTTTGGTCGACGAGCCGTCGCTCGAGCCTCATCACGGGCCCTACATCAAGAACCTCGCCGTGCTCGGGATCGACGCCACCCTGCGGATCGTCGATCCGGCCCAATACAACGCGCGCGTCCGGGATTTTGATTTCGACATGACCATTGAACGCTTTTCCATGTCGGCAACTCCCGGTGACAGCATGCGTCCGTTCTTTTCGTCGCAGGCGGCGGCGGCCAAGGGCTCATACAACCTGGCGGGAATCGCCAATCCCGCCATCGACGCCCTGATCGAAAAGATCATCAGTGCGAAAACCCGGGCCGACCTGACCATCGCCTGCCGCGCCTTCGACCGCATCTTCCGTGCCGGTCGTTATTGGGTGCCGCAATGGTATAGCCCCAAGCATCGGCTTGCCTATTGGAACGAGTTCGGCCATCCGCCCAAGCCGGCGCGCTACGCGCAGGGGGTCGGTGCGCCGGAAAACTGGTGGCATGATGCTGCCCAGGCCGCCAAGATCGAGCAGGCGCACTAGCTCATGAGCGCCTATATCGCCCGCCGCATCCTTCTAATGGTCCCGACGCTGCTCGGGATCATGTTCGTGTCCTTCGTGGTCGTGCAGTTTGCGCCCGGCGGGCCCATCGAACGGGTGATCGCGCAGCTGCAGGGCGCGGATACGGGAGGCACATCCCGCATTTCGGGCGGCGGCGGCGATTTCGCCGCACGCGGGGCGGGTCAGATCGGCGCCGGTGCGGATGTGAATTCCAAGTATCGCGGCGCGCAGGGGCTTGATCCCGAGTTCATCAAGAGCCTGGAAAAGCAGTTCGGCTTCGACAAGCCCGCGCCGGAGCGCTTCGCGCTCATGGTTTGGAATTTCGCGCGTTTCGATTTCGGCAAGAGCTATTTCCGCGACATCAGCGTGATGCAACTGATCAAGGAGAAGCTCCCCGTCTCGATGTCGCTCGGCATCTGGATGACGCTTCTCACCTATCTGATCTCGATCCCGCTCGGCATCCGCAAGGCGGTCAAAGACGGCTCGAGATTCGATACGTGGACGTCGGCGGTCATCATCGTCGGCTTCGCGATTCCCGGCTTCCTGTTCGCCATCCTCCTGATCATCCTGTTCGCCGGCGGCTCTTTCTTCAACATCTTCCCGCTGCGGGGATTGACCTCCGACGGCTGGTCGCAGTTCCCCTGGTACTGGAAGATTATCGACTATTTCTGGCATCTGACGCTGCCGCTGATCTCGATGGCGCTGAGCGCGTTTGCGACCATGACGCTGTTGACCAAGAACTCGTTCCTCGATGAGATCCGCAAGCAATATGTCATGACCGCCCGTGCCAAGGGCTGCAGCGAAAGGCAGGTGCTCTACGGCCACGTTTTCCGCAACGCGATGCTGATCGTGATCGCCGGCTTCCCAGGCGCGTTCATCCACGCCTTCTTCTCCGGCTCGCTTCTGATCGAAACCATCTTCTCGCTTGACGGTCTGGGGTTGCTCTCTTTCGAAAGCGTGCTGAACCGCGACTATCCCGTCGTGTTCGGGACGCTCTACATCTTTTCCCTGGTCGGCCTGGTCGTGAACCTGATCTCCGACCTCACCTACATGTGGATCGATCCGCGGATCGATTTCGAAGCGCGGGAGGTCTGATGACGATCACCGCGCCGCCTCCCGTCGAGACCACCACGCGCTCGCCGTTCGGCGAGGCCGTTCCGGTCACGCGCCATCCGTTCCAGCCGTCGCCGCTCAACCGCCGCCGCTGGCAGAATTTCAAGGCGAACAAGCGTGGCTATTGGTCGTTCTGGATATTCTCCATCCTGTTCGTCATTTCGCTGTTCGCCGAATTGATCGCCAATGACCGTCCGTTCCTGATCGAATTCAACGGCCACTTGTATTGGCCGGCCTTCGTCACCTATCCGGAAACCGCTTTCGGCGGCGATTTCCAGACTGCGGCGGACTACCGTGATCCCTATGTGCAGAAGCTGATCAAGGACAAGGGCGGCGTCATCGTCTGGCCGCTGGTCCGCTATTCCTATGACACCCACAATCTCGACCTGCCGACGCCGGCGCCATCGCCGCCGACCTGGATGCTGACGGAGGCGCAGTGCAAGCCCGTGCTGGAAAGGAAGGGACTGAAGAGCTGCCGCGATTTGGAATATAACTGGCTCGGCACCGACGATCAGGGCCGCGATGTGCTGGCGCGGCTGATCTATGGCTTCCGCATTTCCGTGCTGTTCGGCCTCAGTCTGACGATCGTCTCCTCGATCATCGGCGTCGCCGCGGGGGCCGTGCAAGGCTATTTCGGCGGATGGATCGACCTTGGCTTCCAGCGCTTCATCGAAATCTGGAACGCCATTCCCTCGCTTTATCTGCTGTTGATCATATCGGCCGTGCTGCCGCCCGGCTTTTTTGTCCTGCTTGGCATCATGTGTCTGTTCTCGTGGGTCTCGCTGGTGGGCCTGGTGCGCGCCGAATTCCTGCGCGGGCGGAACTTCGAATATGTTCAGGCGGCGCGCGCGCTGGGCGTTTCCAACGCCGTGATCATGTTCCGTCATCTGCTGCCGAACGCGATGGTCGCGACCATGACCTTCCTGCCTTTCATCGTGTCCTCCTCGGTAATGACGCTGACCGCGCTGGATTTCCTGGGCTTCGGGCTGCCGCCCGGTTCGCCATCGCTCGGCGAGTTGCTGTCGCAGGCCAAAGCCAACGTGCAGGCGCCGTGGCTCGGGCTGACCGGCTTCTTCTCGGTGGCGATCATGCTTTCGCTGCTGATCTTCATCGGCGAAGCCGTGCGCGACGCCTTCGATCCGCGCAAGACGTTCAGGTAAGACGCGCATGGACGCCTCCAGCCAGCCGCTGCTCTCGATCCGTGACCTCTCGGTGGCCTTCCACCAGCAGAGCGGGACTTCGCTTGCGGTCGACAAGATCTCCTACGACATCAAGCGTGGCGAGTGCGTGGCGCTAGTCGGTGAATCCGGCTCGGGCAAATCGGTCAGTGCGCTATCGATCCTCAAGCTGCTGCCCTATCCGGCGGCCTCGCACCCGTCCGGCAGCATTCGGTTCAGGGGGCGCGAACTCCTGAGCCTGTCCGAGAACGACATTCGCGAGATCCGCGGCAACGACATCTCGATCGTGTTCCAGGAGCCGATGACCTCGCTCAATCCGCTGCATACGATCGAATCGCAGATCGGCGAAACGCTTCGCCTGCACAAGAACATCAGCAACTCGATGGTGCGCGCGCGCACGCTTGAACTGCTGCGTCAGGTCGGCATCCCCGAGCCGGAGACGCGGCTCGGAAGCTATCCGCACCAATTGTCGGGCGGTCAGCGCCAACGCATCATGATCGCGATGGCGCTCGCCAACGAACCCGACCTTCTGATCGCGGACGAGCCGACCACGGCGCTCGACGTCACCGTGCAGGCCCAGATTCTGGGACTGCTCGCGGACATTCGCGCGCGCCTCGGGATGAGCCTTCTGTTCATTACCCACGATCTCGGCATCGTGCGTCGCATCGCCGATCGCGTCTGCGTCATGAACGGCGGCAAGATCGTGGAACAGGGGGCGGTCGAACAGGTCTTCACCGCGCCAAAACATCCCTACACCCGCGCGCTGCTCGCCGCTGAGCCGAAGCCGGATCCGGCGCCGCCGCGGCCGCACGCGCCGGTGGTAATGTCGGCCGACAATTTGAAGGTGTGGTTTCCAATCAAGCGCGGATTTTTGCGCTCCACAGTCGGCCACATCAAGGCGGTCGATGGCGTCAGCGTTGCCGTGCGCAAGGGTGAAACGCTGGGCGTCGTCGGCGAATCCGGTTCGGGGAAGACGACGCTCGGCCTCGCGCTGCTGCGCCTGATCTCCTCCGATGGTCCGATCGTATTCCTCGGTCGGAATATCCAGGGGCTGGGTTTCAAGGCGGTGCGGCCGTTCCGCCGCGACATGCAGATCGTGTTCCAGGATCCGTTCGGCTCTTTGAGCCCGCGCATGTCGGTCGGAGAGATCGTCGCGGAAGGCTTGAGCGTGCATCAGCCGACGCTGACCAAGCCTGAGCGGGAAGCGCGAGTCGTCAAGGCGCTGCAGGATGTCGGCCTCGATCCGGATACGCGCTATCGCTATCCTCACGAATTCTCCGGCGGCCAACGCCAGCGCATCTCGATCGCGCGCGCGGTCGTTCTGGAACCGAATTTCATCGTGCTGGACGAGCCGACCAGCGCGCTCGACATGCTGTTCCAGGCCCAGATGGTCGATCTGTTGCGCGAGCTGCAGCGCAAGCACGATCTCACCTACATGTTCATCTCGCACGATTTGCGCGTGGTCGCCTCCTTGGCAAGCCATCTGATCGTGATGCGCCAGGGCAAGGTCGTGGAGGAGGGGCCGGCCACGGAGTTATTCAAGAGCCCGAAAACCGATTACACCCGCGCGCTGTTTGCCGCTGCGTTCCGTAATGAAGCCACCGCGAACGGCGGGGTCGCGAGTTAAAGCCGCTTGATCGCCACGACCTCGCTGCCCGCCACCTTGATGCGGGCGATTGCGTCGATCGTGTTCTCGATCACGGTCGCCATGTGAAAGGCGTTGGCATGGACGATCGTCTCGGCGTCGCGGACGATCGCGACATGACCCTTCCAGAAGATCAGATCGCCGCGCTGCAAAGCTTTGCCTTCGGCGGCGCCAAGCTCGCGTCCGAGCCGGGCTAGCTGCATATCGCTGTCGCGTGGGCATTCCTGTCCCGCCGCCTGTAACGACAGCTGCACCAGGCCTGAGCAGTCGATGCCGAGACTGCTCTTGCCGCCCCATAAATAGGGCGTACCGATGAATCGCTCGGCCACCGTGACGAAATCCGGCGCATAGATATCGAGGCCGGCAAGATGCGCGCTTGGCAGGTACCGGCCCTCGCGGGTGATCGAAAACGTCCCCTCTTCGCGCACGACAGTAAGCAGCGAACCCATCACCAGGGTTTCCGAGGGCGGCAGCTTGATCGAGGAGCCGGGAAAGGCGAAGGTGCGGATCGCCGTGACCTTGTGCGTCGGCGCGGCCGCGGGTCTTGCGAGCGCGGCATCCGGAAGCCAGCCGACATAGCCGTCGGTCTCGAGCTGACCCCAAGCCCAACCCTCGCGGCCGCGATCGTAGACCGTAACGCGCTCGCCCTTGAGCGCCTGGGTCGACAGCATGGCTTCACCGGAGGGCGCTTCGCGCAGCGGCGCGATCGGCTCGCTGATCTCGAAGATCTCGCCCTCGACGAAGTGCGCCGCCGTCACGTTGCCCTCGAGGAACTTCGCGGCGATGTCGCCACGAGCCGGCGTCAGGCGCGGATCACGCATAGCGCTCTCCAAGGAGTTTGAAGACCGCGCGTGCGGCCTGGCATTCGCCGCCCTCGGGGCGCGCCGGTCGCGCCTGCGGTGTCCAGGCGAAGATATCGAAGTGCAGCCAGCTTTTGGCGCGCTCGACGAAGCGTTGCAGGAACAGCGCGCAGGTGATCGAACCGGCGAAGCCGCCCGACGGCGCGTTGGTCAGGTCCGCCGTCTTCGCATCGAGCCAATTGTTGTAAGGTCCCCATAACGGCATGCGCCAGAGCGGATCATGTTCGTCGCGTGCGCAACGCGCGATGTCCTGAGCCAGCGCCTCGTCCTGGGTGTAGAACGGCGGCAGGTCGGGCCCCAGCGCCACCCGCGCCGCGCCGGTGAGCGTGCCCATGTCGATGAGCAGGTCCGGCTCGTCCTCGTCCGCGTAAGCCAAGGCGTCAGCAAGGATCAGCCGCCCCTCAGCGTCGGTGTTGCCGATCTCGACTGACAGCCCCTTGCGCGAGCGAAAGATGTCGAGCGGACGGAAGGCGCTGCCGGAGACCGCATTCTCCACCGCCGGGATCAGTACCCGCAGCCGTAGCTTCAGTCCGGCAGCCATCACCATCTGCGCCAGCGCCAGCACATTGGCGGCGCCGCCCATGTCCTTCTTCATCAGCAGCATGCCCGAGGAGGGCTTCAGGTCGAGGCCGCCGCTGTCGAAGCAGACTCCCTTGCCGACCAGCGTCACCTTCGGATGCCCCGGATCTCCCCAGGAAAACTCGATCAATCGCGGCGCGCGGGTCGAGGCCTGGCCTACGGCATGAATCAGTGGAAAATTCTGCTTCAGTTCCTCGCCCGTAATGCAATTGAAATGCGCGCCGAAGCGCGTCGCGACCTCGCGCGCCGCGGTTGCGAGTTCCTCCGGTCCCATATCGTTGGATGGCGTGTTGACGAGGTCGCGGGCCAGCATCGTAGCTTCGGCCGTTCGCGTGACCTCGGCCACGTCGATGCCCTCCGCTGGCACCAGCTTCACGTTCGAGGCCTCCGCCTTGCGATAGCGGTTGAAGCGGTAGCTGCCGAGCGCAAAGGCAAGCGTCGCGAGCCGCGTATCGTGCGGCGCATTGGCAAACCGATAGACGCCTGCGGGCAACAAGCCAGGCAACAGCCCCGGCCGGAACGGATCGCGCGACTTCGCGTCCGCCTCCTCCAATCCGAACAAGGCCTGCGTGATCTGTCCGTCGGCTCCCGGCAGGAGCAGGCAGGCGCCGGGCTTGGCGGAAAAGCCGTTGGCGGCGGCGAACTGCTGTGCCGCGGATGAGAGGCTGTCGCGGATCGCCTGCCATGTCGATGGGGTAACGAAGGTGATGGGAACCGCCGAAGCGGCGGCACCGGGCGCGGTCTCGAACGGGACTGACATCTGTGGCTCGTCTAGAAGGGCGTTTGCTATTTGGCGGATCAGAGCCCGCTCACGGAGCAAGACTTTGCAAAGTTTTGCCGCGGCCGCAATCGCTCATATCCCTCCTTGGCCAAGCCGACGCGGAATATGCTACGTTCCGGTTGCAATCCGTTCATCGGGGTGATTGCGCGTCCGCGCCGACGTTCTGGAGCGCGCGATCATCGTCTGCAAGTCCCGGGGAAATGCAATGGATGCTGTGCTGAGTGCATTGTCCTTGATAGGCCACGCGATCGAAGCGGCGCTGGACTACATCGAAAGCCATCATTGGGTTTTCGGGCTCGCGGCGTTCGGCTACATCTTCTACCTGCACGACCGCGCGCTGCATGCACGTTTCGACGCGCTCGACAAGCGGATCGACGAGGTCAGAAAACGGCTGGCGCTGGAATATTGAGCGGCCCTGCAAGCGAGATGCGACAAACGCGTGGAGAAAATCGATGATCCTCGAAACTTTTGTCCGCGTTTTCGTTGCTTCCGAGGCGCTCGACCCGACGGTGGCCTTCTACAAGGCGCTGCTGCAGGGCGAGGAGACGTTGCGCTTCGACTATCCGGAAGCAGGGTTGCGGCTTGCGTCTGTGTCCTCGCCGCATTTGTCGGTGCTCGTGATCGCGGGTCCGCCCGAAAAGCGGAAGCCGTTCGAGGCGACCAGGCTCACGATCAAGGTGTCGCGGCTGGAGGAGTATGCGGCTTTGCTGCAATCCCAGGGTGCCGAATTGCTCGATCCGATCCAGAGGACGCCCGTGGGCCGCAAAATGCGATACCGCCACGCAGACCGGTTGATCGTCGAATATGTCGAGCATGGATCCTGACCGCCTGACATCCGCTGCAAATCCGCCGCATTAACCCGTCGTTAGGGTTAACGGTTTATTGCTGACGCATTCGGATCGATCCTCTTCGGCGAAGAATCACCTAACCATGCGTCAGCAGTTTAGTCCCGCCCGGCTCCTTGCATCCGTGGCCCTGACGGCGATGTTGGCCGCCGGCCTTGGCGGCTGCCAGACCATGTCCGACATCACAGGATCAATCACGACGGCGGAGCCGGCGCACGACACCAGCGATCCGCAGCGCGCGGTGGAAGTCTATGGCGAGCGGTACCGCGCCAATCCGAAGGATGCCAACACGGCGCTGGCCTATGGCGAGGCTCTGCGCGCCAATGGTCAGCGCGCGCAAGCCGCAGCCGTGCTGGAGCAGGGCACGATCGCCAACCCTGGCAACAGGCAGTTGCTTGCCGCATGGGGCCGGGCGCTCGCCGAGAACGGCAATTTCCAGCAGGCGTTCGACGTGCTGTCGCGCGCCCATACGCCCGACAATCCTGATTGGCGCATCCTGTCGGTGCAGGGTACGACGCTCGACCAGATGGGCCGGCATGACGAGGCGCGGCGCTACTATAAAAGCGCGCTCAAGATCGTGCCGGGCGAGCCTTCCGTTCTCTCCAATCTCGGCCTCTCCTACATGCTCTCGAAGAACCTGCCCAAAGCCGAGGAGGTACTGCGCCAGGCCTATGCCAGCCCGAAGGCCGACGCGCGCGTGCGCCAGAATCTCGGGCTCGTGGTCGGGCTGCAGGGACGTTTCGCCGAGGCCGAAAACATCGTGAAGGCCGACCTGCCGCCCGACGAGGCGGCCGCCAATGTCGCCTATCTGCGTGAGATGCTGAAAGGCAAGGACAATATCCATGCCGCCGCGCGCGATGCGTCGCCGCTCGCCGATCTCAAGCGGCCGGATTGAGCTCGCCGCCGTTGTGCTCCGGTCGAGCTCGCGGCAAGCGTTCGCGCGTTACATGAGCTTGAAGGGCAGTCCGGATACGAGCGCGCGGACGTATCGCTTCCGTTGATAATGGCCGTTGAGCGAGACCCGGGGAAGCGCGGTCGGGGCTCCCAAATGGGCCGGACCCAGCACGCCGGCCTGGGTGGTGACAGCAACGGCATATCCGCTCTCGCGTGCCGCCGCGATTTCACGCGAACCCACCGCATGCCGTCCGCCGTAAGGATACGCGAGCGCCTTCGGCATACGGCCGCAATAGCCGGCCACCTGCATCGCAGACTGCCGGAGTTCGTCTTGGAGACGCGCCGCGCCGACGCGCGCCAGGTTGGGATGGGTCAATGTGTGAGCTCCCAGCGTGACAAGCTCGTCGCTAGTGGCCAGTCCCTTGAGTTCGTCGGCGGTCATGATCTCATCATCGACGATCTGCCTGGCATCGACGCCGCAATCCAGCGCTGCACGGTCGATGGCCGCGATCGCCGCATCTTCGTCGTCTTGTTGCACGAAGGCGGCGAGCCTCTCGAATGCGACCCATTTTTCACCGCCCGAGCCGCTTCGTACCGTCTCCACGCCGTTGCCGAAATCGAAGCGAAACGATGGCGTCGCGCGCACCATGGCTTCGGCGGTCTCCCACCACATCGTCCTGGTGCGATCGACGAAGCCTGGGGTGACAAAGATGGTGTAGGGGACGCCGTGCTTGCGAAATACCGGCGCCGCATGTCGCTCATTGTCGCGATAGCCGTCGTCAAGTGTGACGCAGAACAGTCTGCGCGTGTCTGAGGCATCGCCGAGAAGCTCCGGCAATTGCTCCAGATGCACCGGATGAAGTCCGGCCTGCCGAGCCGCGCGCAGGGCCTCGTCGAGAAACTCTGGCGTGACAGCGAGGTGCCTGTTGGGCTCGAACGCAAAGCCGCGTTCCGGTCTGACATGGTGAAGCGTGAAAATGACGCCACGGCCCGCCGGCCCTGTCAGGAGGCGGTCGGCGCTGGAAGCCGCGACCAATTCGAGGCCCGCTGTGATCGCCAGATGTTTGAGCGACCGTTTCACGGCCGATCGCATGACACCAGACATCATCAATGCGGTCCCTTCTGTCCAAGGCCCTGTAGCTCGCCGGCCTCAGGCATAATCGAAATCGATGAGCTCATAGCGATCAAGGCGGAACGGTGGAGACTGATCGGGCCGAAAGTCGCGCAGCTGCACCAACATCGGCGACGGACGAATCTTTTCCGGCATGACCCGGCCGGGAGATTTCGGTAGCTTGGCATTGATGCCGACGTAAACATAGAAGCGGCGGCCCCACATCAGACAGGCCGCCCGCACGACTTCGTCGATTTCGCGTGCCGAGACGCGGCCGCCCGGCCGCACCAGGAAGCCGCACAACAGCGTGTGGCTTATTCCCCGCGTGCGCCGCCGGGACGAAATCAGCAGCAGATCGCCCGTGACGTGAATGCCGTAATCATGCGCCGGCCGTGACAGCCGGTCGAACAACATCGTCTCGTTCCAGAGCAGGCCGTTGTCGGCGCTCGCGCTTCGGAATTGCGCCAGCAGCGGCACGAAGCGGTCCCCATCGTGCGCATTGAATCGGAGCGAAAGGGCTTGGTTCGATCTCGGCCAGGGCGGGACGATCCCAACGCTCACGGGCAGCGTAAGATAGGGTCGCAGATCGAAGAAGTGCGCGTTCACCCCGAGCGCCTTGGCGTTGGGCATGCCGATGGCGAAGCGAATCCCCTGGCTGATGAATTGTCGCCCCACCTCGCCGTAGAGCAGGCGGAGCGATTCTCTGCCGCGATAGCCGGCGGCAATGAAGAGGTCGACGAGCTGTGCCGCTGTTTCGCGCCGGCCGCCCAGCTGCAGAACCTGGCGAACCAGGGCAATCTGCCCGATCTTCCTGTTTCCGTCGCGGAGCGCAACCACTGTTGTCCCGAGGCCGAAGGCGCGTTCATAGAGCCATTCGAGTCGCGCGGGCGATATGGGTTCGTGGAATCCGAATGCCTTGGTCATCGACTCCGCCGTGCCGGCGTAGTCTATGCGCTGTTCGCACTCGACGGTCGTGGCCATGCTGGGGTTCGGCTGCCTATCACCCCACTGTAAAATGCCTGGTGTTGATAATGTGTTGAGGAGTTCCGCGGGCTTGCTGTCGCCCCGTCGCGGGTGCGGCCACAAGAAGAAGAGGTTACCTTCTACCCCTCACAAGCCGAGATAGCGCTGCAGCAATTGCGGCTGCGCCTTCAGTTCGGCGGCAGGACCTTCGTGCACGACGTGCCCGTTGTTGATGATGTAGGCGCGATCGGCCAGCGCCAGGGTTGCGGCCAGATTTTGCTCGACCAGCACGATGGTTTGCCCCGCCTCGGCGAGCCTGCGGCAGGCCGCCATGAGGTCGCGCACGATCACCGGCGCCAGCCCTTCGAACGGCTCGTCCAGCAGAATGAGCTTCGGCTCGCGGATCAGCGCGCGGGCGATCGCCAGCATCTGCTGCTCGCCGCCGGAGAGATCGGTGCCGCGGCTGCGCCGGCGCTCGGCGAGACGGGGAAAGGTGTCGTAGATGCGCTCGAGCTTGGCGCCGTTGGGCGCGGTCAGGCTCGCCAGCACCAGGTTTTCCTCGACGTCGAGGCTGCCAAAAATGCGCCTCTCCTCGGGAACGAGCTGCATCCCGGCGCGCGCAATGGCATGCGCCGGCTTGCCGGCCACTTCCTCGCCATTGAAAGTGATCGAGCCGGAGCGCGGCTTCACCAGACCCATCAGGCTTTTCAGGGTCGTGCTCTTGCCGGCACCGTTGCGGCCAAGCAATGCCACCACCTCGTGCGCCTCGACGCGCAGTCCGACGTCGAACAGGATGTGCGAGTCGCCATAGTAGCTGTTGAGTGATTTGACCTCGAGCAGGCTCATGCCGCCGCCATGCCCCCGAGATAGGCTTCCTGCACGGTGATGTTGCTCTTGACCTCCTCCGGCGCGCCTTCGGTCAGGATGCGGCCCTCGTGCAGCACGGTAATGCGTTCGGCCAACTCGAAGATCGCATCCATGTCATGATCGATCACGATCATGGTGCGGCCGCGGCTGATCGCCTTGAGCAGCTGCACGGTTTCGACCCGCTCGCGCGGGCTCAATCCGGCAAGCGGCTCGTCGAGCAGCAACAGGCTCGGCGAGGCGGCGAGTGCAAG
>JBLMWS010000134.1:0-8404 GCA_050257355.1 Gemmatimonas sp. | reverse complement strand
GCGAAACGATCTGGCTCCGGGTCAGCAGGTCCTCGAGCGCGACGAATTCGACACCCGGACAGTTTTTGGGCGTGCGGTTCCAGGCGATCACGCGCATGCCTGATCCTGTCGCAATGCGCGCTACTTCCGCGGCAATGCCGCCAAAGCCGATCAACCCCAACGTCTTGCCGGTGAGCTGCATGCCGTCTTCGCGCAGCCAGTTGCCGGCGCGCATCTCCCGATCCATCAGCGCGATGACGCGGGCGGAGGCCCACATCAGCGCGATGGCGCATTCGGCCACGGCAGTGTCGCCATAGCCCTTGATCAGGTGCACGGCGATGCCGAGTTCGGCGAGCTCCTCCGGATTCATGTAGCTGCGTGCGCCGGTGCCGAGAAACACCACGTGCTTCAGCCCGGCGCATCTCTTCGCGATCTCCGTGGGCAGCGCGGTGTGGTCGACCACGGCGATCTCGGCACCGTCGAGCACCTGCGGCCATTCGTCCGGCGCCAAATCGGGGTTGCGGTTGATCCGCACCGTGGGATCGCCGGGTTTCGTCAGCCGCTCGAAAATGACGGCCAGCGATTCGTTGGCGTCGACAAAAACTCCGCGCACGAAATGTCTCCGTTATCGGTCTTCGCGATCAGGATGCGACGCCGGCAAGCGTAAGCACGGTGTGCAGCAGCACGTTGGCGCCCGCCGCACAGTCGGCTTGCTTGGCGTCCTCGAGTTCGTTGTGGCTGATGCCGTCCTTGCAGGGGACGAACACCATGGCCGTTGGAATCCTGGTGTTGAGGTTGCAGGCGTCATGGCCTGCCCCCGAGGTGATGCGGCGGTTCGAATAGCCCAGCGTCTTCGCGGCGTGCTCGACGGCGTCGACGAGCTTGGGGTCGAAATGCGTCGGCGGCTTGCGCCAGATCAGCTCGAGCGCGACATCGACCTTGCGCCTAGCGGCGATCTCGGCGGCAGCCGCGCGAAAATCGCGGTCGAGCGCGGTCATGACGGCATCGTCGGCGCTGCGCAGATCGGCGGTGAAGGCGATCTCGCCGGGAATGACGTTGCGCGACGGATTGGCGATCACCGCCTCGCCAATCGTGCCGACGGCATTGGGACCGTGCTTCCTTGCGATCGCCTCCAAGGCGAGCACGAGCTCGGACAGGGTTGCGAGCGCATCGCGCCGCAGCGGCATCGGTGTCGAGCCGGCATGACTTTCAAAGCCGGTGATCTTGCCGTCATACCACAGCACGCCCTGGCCGGAATCGACCACCCCGATGGTCTTGTTTTCCGCTTCCAGGATCGGCCCCTGCTCGATGTGCAATTCGACGAAACTGCCGAGCTTCTGGATGCCGACAGGCATCTCGCCGCGATAGCCTATTGTCTCGAGCGCTTGCGCCACGGTGACGCCCTCGGCGTCCTTGCGTGAAAGAATATCATCCGTGGTGAAGTCGCCGACATAGGCCGCCGAGGCCATCATCGCCGGGGCAAAGCGCGAGCCCTCTTCATTGGTCCAGTTGACGATGCAGATCGGCGCGTCCGTTTCGATTCCGGCATCGTTGAGCGTGCGCACGACTTCCAGTGCGGCGAGTGTACCAAGCACGCCGTCATATTTTCCTCCGGTCGGCTGGGTATCCAGATGCGAGCCGAGGCCGACCGGCGGCTTCGTCATGTCGCGGCCCTTGCGCAAGGCGAACATCGAACCCAGCGCATCGACCTTGATGTCGAGTCCCGCGGCCTCGCACGCTCTGCGAAACCAGTCACGCACCTTTTTGTCTTCGGCCGAGAGCGTGAGGCGTCGCACGCCGCCCTTGGGCGTGGCGCCGAACTTCGCGGTCTCATGGATCGTATCCCACAGGCGGGCGGAATCGATCTGCAGGTTGGATGCGGCTCGGCTCATGCTGGGATTTCCTTCGAACGCCGTTGTTCAGTTCAAGCCGTGAGATGACTCGGCGCCAGGGCGGCGTCAACCGACATGCTTGCATGCGCGATCTGGCCGGCGAGATCGGCGACGCGCTCCACCGCGACGACATCGGGCGCGGCGAGCCAGCTTGCGGTGAAGGTCAAGCGGTCCATGTTCAGGTCCGTGTTGAGCAGTTGCAAGCGCCCCTCGGCGAGCTCGGTCTCGACGATCGCAGCCGGGATCACCGCGATGCCGAGCCCCTCGATCGCCATGTGAATGACGGTCGACAGCGACGTCGAGGCATGCAGCCGGATCGGCGGCAGATCGGGCCGATTGAACACCGCTCGCACGGCCTCATAGGGCTGGGTCTTGCGCGGAAAGGTGATCAGCGGAAATCGCGCAAGCTCCGCCCGCGAGATCGGGCCGTTGCCGATTCCAAGCGACGGGCTCGCCAGAAAGCTGACAGGGTAGTCGCACAGCACGCGATTTTGCACGCCGGAGTCCGACAAGGGACCCACGACGAAGGCAAGCTCGATCTCCTGGTTGAGCAGCCGCGCGCTCAAGTTCGGCGTGATATCGACTTCGATCTCCAGAAGCAGGTTGGGATAGGTGGTGTTGACGCTCTTGATCAGGCGCGGCAGCCAGGTGTGCACGATGGTCTCGGCGACCCCGAGCCGCAGCACGCCGCGCATCGCGGTGCGCTCGCCGACCTCGGCCAGCATTTCCGAACGCAGACCGAGCAGCTTTTCGGCGTAGACCATCATCTGGCGGCCGCTGGGCGTAGGCGAGGCTATCCGGTGGTCGCGGTTGAGGAGCTTCACGCCCATCTCGCGTTCCAGCTGCGCGATGCGCTGGGAGATGGCTGGTTGGGTGGTGTTGAGTCGTTGGGCGGCGCCGCGAAAACTGCCGAGTTTGACCACCCAAAGAAACGTCTCGATCGATCTGAAATCCAGCATCGCACCCACCTAGCCGTAGTCAATAAATAAGAATTATCGACTACGATCAAAAACAACGATTAGACTTTATAGCACGATTGGGATTGAGTGATCATGTTGAGATATTAGGCAGGTCGCTCCTATGACTGCTTTTGTGGCAGGGCAGCAATTGCACGGCGAAGAAGAGATGCTTCCCAGCCGTCAGGCTCGTCTTGCGTGCCGCGCCGGCATGGCATCGACCACAGCCGGCGTCGCGCCCGGCTTTGTCCAGGGCAATCTTGCCATTCTTCCGGAAAAGTTCGCGAGCGCCTTCCATCGCTTCTGCCAGCTCAATCCGAAGCCGTGCCCGATCATCGGCATGTCCGACGTCGGCGATCCCCGCATTCCCGCGCTCGGAGCGGACCTCGATATCCGCACCGATCTGCCGCGCTACCGCGTGTGGCGCGACGGCGAGGTCGTGGAAGAGCCGACCGATATCAACGCGCACTGGCGCGATGACCTCGTCGCCTTCGTGCTCGGCTGCTCCTTCTCGTTTGAAGAGCCGCTGCTCGCCGAGGGGTTGCCGATCAAGCACATCCAGCTCAAGACCCGTGTGCCGATGTATCGCACCAACATCGCCTGCCAATCGGCGGGACCGTTCGCGGGTCCCGTGGTGGTGTCGATGCGGCCCTTCAAACCGGCCGATGCTATTCGCGCGGTGCAGATCACGACCCGTTTCCCTGCGGTGCATGGCGCGCCCGTGCATCTCGGCCATCCGCATCTGATCGGGATCAAGGACATCGCCAAGCCCGACTACGGCGATCCCGTGCCGGTTGAGCCGGACGAAATTCCGGTGTTCTGGGCTTGCGGTGTCACGCCGCAAGCCGTCGTTGCCGCAGCCAAGGTGCCGTTTGCCATCACGCATGCGCCGGGCCTGATGCTGGTAACCGATCTGCGGAACAGGGATCTGGCTGTTCTCTAATGGGCAGGCGCTGCCGTTTCTTGAGGCTTTACCGCGGTCGCTAATCGTTTCATTTAGCTGCCGCGAAACCAGGGGCGAAAACAGGGGAATCGAGTGATGAAGATCAGCCGCCGAAATGTGTTGCTTGGAGCCACCGCAGCCGCCGCGCTCGGTCCGATTGCCGCGCGCGCCGATGCTCCCGAAGTTGCGATCGGCGTGATCTATCCATTGTCCGGCTCGAGCGCGCAGATCGGGGTGGATGCCCAGAAGGCCTTCGAGACCGCCGCCGACATCATCAACAAGAGCTACGATTTCAAGCTGCCGCTCGCCAAGGGCGAGGGATTGCCCGGCCTCGGCGGCGCCAAGGTGAAGCTGGTGTTCGCCGATCACCAGGCCGATCCGCAGAAGGGCCGCGCCGAAACCGAACGCCTGATCACCCAGGAAAAGGTTTGCGCCGTCATCGGCACCTATCAGAGCGCGGTTGCCGTCACCGTCAGCCAGACCTGCGAGCGTTACCAGATCCCGTTCCTCTCGGCCGACAACTCTTCGCCCAGCCTGCATCGCCGCGGCCTGAAATACTATTTCCGCCCGGCGCCGCATGACGAGATGTTCTCGAAGGCGATGTTCGATTTCTTCGACGATCTGCGCAAGAAGGGCCAGAAAATCGAGACGCTCTCGCTCTTCCATGAGGATACGATCTTCGGCACCGACTCCTCCAATGCGCAGCTCAAGCTCGCCAAGGAGCGCGGCTACAAGGTGGTGGCCGACATCAAATATCGCGCCAACAGCCCGTCGCTGACCGCCGAAGTGCAGCAGCTGAAGGCGGCGGATGCCGACGTGCTGATGCCGTCGAGCTACACCACCGACGCCATCCTCCTGGTCAAGACCATGGGCGAACTCGGCTACAAGCCGAAGAACATCGTGGCGCAGGACGCGGGCTTCTCGGAAAAGGCCCTTTACGATGCTGTCGGCGACAAGCTGGAAGGCGTGATCTCCCGTGGCAGCTTCTCGCTCGATCTCGCCGACAAGCGGCCGATGGTCGGCCTGATCAACGAGATGTACAAGCAGCGTTCCGGCAAGGACTTCAACGACTACACGTCGCGGCAGTTCATGGGGCTGATCGTGATGGCCGATGCCATCAACCGCGCCAAGTCCACCGATGGCGAGAAGATCCGCGAAGCGCTGGTGGCGACCGACATGCCGGGCGATCACACCATCATGCCCTGGAAGCGCGTCAAATTCGACGAGCACGGGCAGAACCAGGATGCCGATCCGGTCCTGCTGCAGTATCTGGGCGGCAAGTTCGTGACCATCGCGCCGGCGCAAGTCGCCGTGTCCGAGGCCGTCTGGCCGATGCCGGCGAAATAAGCAGAGCGGGGCAGGGGGCGTGACCGCCGAGACAATCATTCAAAGCCTCGCCAGCGGGCTGTTGATGGGCTTGCTCTACGGCCTGATCGCCGCCGGGCTCGCGCTCATCTTCGGCCTGATGGACGTGGTGAACTTCGCGCACGGCGAATTCCTGATGATCGCGATGTACGCGACCTTCTTTCTGTTCGCCTACTTCGCGCTCGATCCGTTGTTGGCGGCGCCGCTGGTCGCCGCCGCGCTGTTCGTATTCGGCGCGGTGGTCTATCTCTTGGTCGTACGCTTTGCGGTACGGGCTAAGGCCAATGCCGGGATGGTGCAGATCTTCTCGACATTCGGCCTTGCCATCGTCATGCGGGGTCTCGCGCAGTTCTTCTTCACGCCGGACTATCGCAGCATCAACCATTCCTGGCTCGGCAGCAAAACCATCTCGGTAGCCGGCATCTTTCTGCCCGAGCCGCAGCTGTTCGGCGCGTTGGTCGCGGTCGCAGCTTTCGTTGCACTGTATTTCTTTATTCATCGCACCGATTTCGGCCGCGCGCTGGAGGCGACCCGTGAAGACGCCGGCGCCGTCGCACTGGTCGGCATCGACAAGAACCGCGTGTTCGCGCTCGGCTGGGGCCTGGGTGGTGCGCTGGTGGGCCTCGCCGGCGCGATCATGGCGATCTTCTTCTATATCTATCCGGATGTCGGCGCCTCCTTTGCATTGATCGCCTACGTCACGGTGGCGCTCGGCGGCTTCGGCAGCGTGTTCGGCGCCTTTGCCGCCGGCATCATCGTCGGTCTGGTCGAAGCGAGCACCGCGTTGATCCTGCCGCCCTCGCTGAAATCGGTCGGCATCTACGCCGTGTACTTGCTGGTCGTCTTCATCCGGCCGCGCGGACTGTTCGGGTCGATCTGATGGACAAGGATTTTGCCAGCCGCCGCCGCCGCGAGCTGATCACTGCCGGCATCCTGGTGCTGCTCGCGGCACTCGTGCCGCTGTTCGTGAAGGACGTCTACGTCCAGAACATCATGGTGCTGACGCTGATGTATGCGGCGCTGTCGCAGAGCTGGAACATCCTGTCCGGCTATTGCGGCCAGATTTCGCTCGGACATGCGCTCTATTTCGGCCTTGGCGCCTACACCACCGCGCTGATGTATATGAAGTTCGGCGTGCTGCCCTGGTTCGGCATGCTCTCGGGCGGGGTGTTGTCGGCCTTGATCGCGATGGCGCTCGGCTATCCCTGCTTCCGCCTGCGCGGCCATTATTTCGTGATCGCCACCATCGTGATCGCGGAGACTGCGCTGCTTCTGGTCCAGAACTGGGATTGGGCCGGCGCCGCGCTCGGGATCGATATTCCGATCCGCCACGACAGCTGGCTCACGTTCCAGTTCACCCGCTCCAAATTGCCTTACTTCTATTTCGCGCTGGTGCTCGCCGCTATCGCCTGGTTTGTGACCTGGTGGCTGGAAGATTCCAAATGGGGCTATTGGTGGCGCGCCGTGAAGGACAACCCCGAGGCCGCCGAAAGCCTGGGCGTGGTCGTGTTCAATTCCAAGATGGGCGCGGCCGCCGTCTCAGCGTTTCTCACCGCAATCGGCGGCAGCTTCTATGCGCAGTTCGTGTCCTATATCGATCCTGAAAGCGTAATGGGCTTCCAGTTTTCGCTTCTGATGGCGCTACCGGCCGTGGTCGGCGGCATCGGCACCCTCTGGGGACCGCTGCTGGGCGCCGTGATCCTGATTCCGCTCACCGAGCTCACGCGCTCCTTCATCGGCGGATCGGGCCGCGGCGTCGATCTCATCGTTTACGGCTCGCTGATCGTCGCGATCTCGCTGGCGCGGCCGCAAGGTCTGGTCGGCCTGTTCGTGCGCAGCAAGAAAGTGCCAGCCCGATGACGGCGCTGCTCGAAACCCGCGGCATCACCCAGCGTTTTTCCGGGTTGGTCGCCAACAGCGATGTCTCCATTTCGGTCGATCGCGGCGAGATCGTCGGCTTGATCGGTCCCAACGGCGCCGGCAAGTCGACGCTGTTCAACCTGATCGCAGGCGTGTTCCGTCCGACCGAAGGTTCGATATGGTTCGACGGCGAGGACGTCACGACGCTTTCCGCTGCCGAGCGCTGCCAGCGCGGCGTGGGGCGCACCTTTCAGGTGGTCAAGAGCTTCGAGACCATGAGCGTGATCGACAATGTCATTGTCGGCGCGCTGGTGCGCGCCACCGCGATGCGCGATGCGCGGCGCAAGGCGTATGAGGTGCTAGAATTCGCGGGCCTTGCCGCCCGCGCCGAGGTGCTCGCTTCCGATCTGGTGCCGGCGGAAAAGCGCCGGCTGGAGGTCGCCCGCGCGCTCGCCACACAGCCGAAACTCCTCTTGCTGGACGAAGTCTTGACCGGGCTGACCCCGACCGAGGCGCAAACCGGGGTGGAGCTGGTGCGGCGGGTGCGCGATGCCGGCATCACCGTGTTGATGGTCGAGCATGTCATGGAGATCGTGATGCCGCTTGTCGACCGCGCCATCGTGCTCGATCTCGGCAAGGTGCTGGTCGAAGGCAAGCCCAAGGACGTCGTGCGCGATCCCAAAGTCATCACCGCCTATCTCGGGGACCGTCATGCTGTCGGTGCGTGAAGTCACCACCGCCTATCAGGGGCTGGTTGCCATCTCTGCCGTAAGCATCGAGGTGGAGAAGGGCGAAATCGTCTGCGTTGCCGGCGCCAACGGTGCCGGCAAGTCGACGCTGTTGAAATCGATTGCCGGGGCCGAACGCCCGCGCTCGGGCAGCGTCAGCTTCGACGGCAACCGCATCGACGGGCTGGCGCAGCACCTGATCACCGCGCGCGGCATCGCCTATGTGCCGGAGAACCGCCGGCTGTTTCCGCGGCTGTCGGTGCGCGACAATCTGCGGCTCGGCAGCTATCTCTATCGCTCGCAAGGCGATCGCGACGGGCCTCTCGATCTCGTGTTCAAGCTGTTTCCGCGGCTCTCCGAGCGGCTGGAGCAGCGGGCCGAGACCTTGTCGGGCGGCGAGCAGCAGATGCTCGCGATCGGGCGCGCTCTGATGACGCGGCCGCGGCTGCTCATGCTGGACGAACCCTCGCAAGGCATCATGCCGAAGCTGGTCGACGAGATCTTTGCCGCGGTGAAGCGCATCCGCGACGCCGGCATGACCGTGCTGATCGTCGAGCAGCGGATGGCCGAGTGTCTCGAAATCGCCGACCGCGCCTACATCCTGCAGACCGGCCGCGTGCTGATGAACGGGCCGGCAGCGGAGATCAGGACCAATCCCGACGTGCGCAAGGCGTATCTGGG
>JBLMWS010000133.1:0-3551 GCA_050257355.1 Gemmatimonas sp. | reverse complement strand
TTCAACAGTGCGGTTTACTAAGTAGCTGAGTAGAAACGGCAATCCAGGCCGCGCGGGCGGCTTGGCACTACATTTTCGGATCGGGCGGGTCAGGAGGCCGCGGCGGCGCGCACGGTCGGCGGCAGCGCGACGCCCGCTGCACGCAAGGCCAGGCTGGCAGCGGGACGTGGTGCGGCGCGGACGATGAAGCGCTTGGCGTCGTACTCGATCTCGGTTTCGGTCAGTGAATCCAGATCGGCGATGATCTCGGGCCAGGGGGCCACGCGGCCGACCGCCGCGATGCGATCCTCCAGCGCCTTCTTCAGCGCCAGCGCGAGGAAGCTGCAGAACACGTGACCGCGGATGGTCTCGTCGAGCTTGTGGAAGATCGGCCGGGTAGAGAGCAGATGCTTCGCTGTTCGGAAGGTTTGCTCCACGGTCCAGAGCTGCTTGTAGCAGAGCATGGCCTCGAGCGGATTGAGAGCGGTGTTGGTACGCAGCACGAAGATGCCGTCGAATTTCCTCTCCTCCTTGATCTTGTCGGGATCGATCGCGAAGTGCTCCTCGCTGATCGTCCGCAGGTAGCGCCGAAAGCCGGTGTTGCCGATGAGCGCCTTGTCGCCCTTGGCGAGCTGGCGCTCCAGCGCGGCCACGATCGCGGCCCGGTCGGCGGCATCTTTCTCGGCCTCCTGATGGTTGCGGCAGACGATGTACCGCCGCCCGGCCAACATTACCGTCTTCGCCTCGTACTCGATCTCTTTGCGGCGTTTGCTCATCAGCAGCGGCACGAACGGCGCCGGATCGTCGAGCACCAGCTCGCGCACCAGCTTGTCCGAGCGCTCGCGCACGCCAAGGATATACAGGAGCCGCCGCGCCTCCAGCTCGGCCATGGTGTCGGCACTAATCATCCCGCGGTCGGCGACCACGCACACACGCGCGATGTCGAAGCGCCGGCGCAGCCGGTCGATGACCGGAACGAGAGTGGTCACATCGGCGGTGTTGCCGGGCCACATCTCCGAGCAGACCGGCCGCCCGTCGCCGTCGATCAGAACCGCGAGGATCATCTGCCGCAGGTCCGGCCGATGGTCCTTGCTGTAGCCATGCCGGCCCAGCGTCTGGCCGCCGGCGCCCTCGAAGTAGAGGCCGGTGGTGTCCATGAACACCAGATCGAGCCGCGTGAGCAGGTCGCGCCGATGCGCGAACAGCCGCTCCTCCACCACGTCCTTCAGGCACCGCGGGGCGAACGGCGTGCGGCCATCCTGCTCGTTCTCCGCAAGCTCCTTGCCAAGCCACGCCATCGCTCGATAGAGATGATGCAGCTCGAGCCCTTCGACGCCGGCGATGGCGTAATCCTCACGCCAGCGATCCGCAGCCCGGTCGGACCCGCTCACGAACAGCCGGTGTAGCACGGTCAGGAACACCGCGCGCTCCAGCGCGAACTTGTGGCCGCGCTGGCCGGCGAGTTCGGCGATGACCGCCCGGCAGCCGGTCTCCTCCCACAGCCGCTCGAACACCAGCGCCGGCCCGATGCGGCGAACGGCGATCTTGCTCGCGGCGTCATCGCTCGCCGCGCTCAGCACCATGGCCTTGGCCGAAAATCGCGCACCCGAGCGCAACAGCCGCTCCAGCTGGCCACTCGCCTGCAACTCCTCGAAACGCCCGAGCGTGGCGACCACCTGCTGACGCACTTGGTCGCCGTCGCGGCGGCTCTCGACGATCTGCAGGTAGGCGCGCCCGGCCGAGGTCTTGCGGCGGAAGTACATGACCGCTCCGCATGCTGGTGCGCACATGGAGCGTCGATTCGACCGAAAAAATCAAGTCAAATCCGCAAAAAACGTGGCACTACACCTTCGCGCCGGCGTCACCCTGCAACAAGCAAAATCAATCACTTATCTCACGTCGACCCGCTCGAACTGTAGAAGATGGGTATGGCATGGGCTGGTGCGCATCGCCTGGGTTCACGCCCGCTGAGGACTGAAAGCAACAATGGCCCCGGCGGGGAGAGCCGGAGCCATTGCCATGGAGAAGGACAATTCGCGGGCTGCTCGGGGCGAGGGGGGCAAAGGAGACAGGCCGCGCGGAGGCACCCAACCCCACGACTCAATTTTATTTCTGCCGTAACTGACGGCTTTAAAGTATGTGAAAGCCGCGTCGCCCGCCTAGTCGGTCAAAATCCTTGGTCACATCTCTATCCACATTCGGGCATTGACCACATGCCGCGATTTGCTGAACAGTCAAAAAGCCTGCTCTGTGTCGAGGGTCCTCCTGGTCCCTCGGCAGGGGCCAGGGCCAGCAGCAGAGGGTGGCTGTGGCACGTGCCCTGCCGATGAACCCCGATCTGGTGCTGGCGGACGAGCCGACCGGCAACCTCGACAGCAAATCGGCCCACAACGTGTTCGAGCTTATGCGGCAGGTGAATCGCGAGCTCGGCACCAGCTTTTTGCTTGTTACCCACAACATCGAGCTGGCGCGCCGCTGTGACCGCATCATCGAAGTGATCGACGGCCGGATCCAGGCCGAGTGAGGGGCATATCGGCGTCCCCAGGCGGCAAGGGGGTTGCATGCAACGGATCATTCCTACGTGCGCCATCATAGACGGATGGAAGTGGTTCAGCCTGAACGCTCCTTCCGATCGGAGCGTTGGCATCACCAAGTGTAGCGCAGCGTGCCCTTGCCCGCGTAGGAACGTGTCACGTTGGAGAACTCGCCCTCGAACGTCGCCGCCGCTGACCAGCCGTTCATCCACCTCATCTCGGCAGAGGCAGTGGTCAAGGCAGAGTCGCTTGCCTGCGCCGCGCCATTGACGACGAAGCTGGCCCCGGGCAGCGCCTGGAAGGTCGCGGCGATCGAGCGGTCCGGGTTGTAGTCATGCGCCCAGGCCAGACGGCCGCGCAAAGTGAACACGCCATCCGGCAGTGCAAAGGACTTGTCGCTGCGCAGGCCAAGCTCGCTGCGCGTGTCAGTCACGCTCTTGGAGGCGTAGCTCAGTGCGAAATTCGAGCTGCCCGAAAGCACCTGCTCGGCATATGCAGGAAGATCAAAGGTCGTGAATTGAGCTGCCCCATAGGGCGTGAGGCCGATACCACCGACCATCGGCACCACAAAGCGATAGCCGCCTTCTACGCGCCCCGAATACGCGTTCGCATTGAACTCGGCCCGGAGACGATCGACGCCTGCGATCGTCACATCACGATCGGTCGTGATGTTCTGCCAGCCATAGGCGAGCGCCCCGGACACGTAAGCCGGCCCCTCCGTATGTCGCACATAGGCACCGGCCTGGAACAGATCGGAGCGGCCGGAGCCGAGACCATTGACGCTGAAGCTCGTGCCGCCTCCTGCGAGCGCAAAGCCGGCGAGCGTGTTCGGCGAGAACAGATAATCGGCGCCCACCGCCGTGCCGTAGATGTTGCTGGTGGTGTCGTTCGAGCCGACCACTGCACTGCCGTCGGTCGATTGCGAACCGCCGAAGCCTGCCGCCCACACGCTCCAGCGCGGCACGAAGGCCGCCGGCGGCGCCTTGGTGAACATCGCAAACGCATCGCCGCGCTTGTTCGCCGCGTAGGCGCTGGCGC
>JBLMWS010000132.1:0-14418 GCA_050257355.1 Gemmatimonas sp. | reverse complement strand
CCGCTCGTGCGCAAGATCGCCGAATATGCCTATAAGGCCGGAGCGGGCATCGTGACGCCCATCCTGTCCGATGAGGCGGTCACGCTGGCGCGTTACCGTTTCGGCCGGGACGCCGGCTTCGATCACGCCGCCGACTGGCTCTACCGGGGCATGGCGAAGGCGTTTTCGCAAGACACCGCGCGGCTAGCCATCGTCGGCGACAATCCCATGCTGCTGTCGGGCGAGGATCCGGTGAAAGTGGCGCGGGCCAGCAAGGCCAATTCGATGGCATATCAGCCGGCGCTGGAGAAGATCGTCAATTTCGACACCAATTGGAACATCATCGCCTATCCGAGCCCGTCCTGGGCCAAGCAGGTCTTTCCGGAAGTTCCGGAAAACGTGGCGGTCGAAAAGCTGGCGGACGCAATTTTTGCAGCGTCCCGCGTCGACCGCGAAGATGCGCTGGCCGAATGGGATCGGCACAACGCCAATCTGCGCGAGCGTACGGAATGGCTGAACGGCCAGCGCTTCCACGCCCTGCACTACACGGGTCCGGGCACCGATCTTACGGTCGGGCTTGCCGATGGCCATGAATGGGAAGGCGGCGCTTCGCTCGCCAGGAACGGCATCGTCTGCAATGCCAATATTCCGACCGAGGAGGTTTTCACCACCCCGCATTGCCGGCGCGTGTCGGGCCATGTGGTCTCTTCCAAGCCGCTCTCGTATCAGGGCACGCTGATCGACAACATCGCCGTGAAGTTCGAGGAGGGGCGCATCGTCGAGGCCCGCGCGAGCCGCGGCGAGGAGGTCTTGTCCAAGGTGCTCGATACCGATGAGGGCGCCCGCCGACTTGGCGAAGTGGCGCTGGTGCCGCATTCTTCGCCGATCTCGAAGAGCGGGCTGTTGTTCTTCAACACCTTGTTCGACGAGAATGCCGCTTCCCACATCGCGCTCGGCCAATGTTATTCGAAATGCTTCGTCGATGGCGACAAGCTGACGCCGCAGCAGATCGCCGCGCAGGGCGGCAATCAGAGCCTCATTCACATCGATTGGATGATCGGCTCCGACCAGACCGATATCGACGGCGTTTACGCCGACGGTCGCCGCGTGCCCGTGTTTCGCAAGGGCGAATGGGCGAAGTGACCGGCCGAGTGATTGCGGCTCCGTTCACCATGAACGGATCGTTTAACGCATTGCGCCTGCAATCACCCGTCTTTCGATCAATTGTACAGTCTTCCACAACGATCCCTTAAAGACACCCGGTTAGGTTGCGCAACGCGCGCTACTCTTTCGGAGTAGCCGCTTTTCGTTATCCAATGGGGGATCGATGTCGCTTACAATGATCGAAATTGGCAAGACCGACGTGGACATGACGCCGCGGCCGATCGAACCATCCTGGATCATCGAGGGAAAGCCGGAGGCAACCGGCTGCGAGTTGTCACGGAGTGCCGACGGGCTTGCCACCACGATTGTCTGGCACTGCACCGAGGGCAAGTTCAACTGGTACTATGATTTCGATGAGACCATTTTGATCCTGGAAGGATCGATCGTGCTCGAGAACGATGCCATGCGGCCGACGCGTTACGGTCCCGGCGACGTGATCTTCTTCCGGGACGGTGCGCATGCCAAATGGCATGTCGAGGGTCATGTGAAGAAGCTCGCTTTCTGCCGCAAAACGCAGCCTCTGCTGCTTGGCCTTGCCGGGCGGGCGATCAACAAGCTCAAGCGCCTGTTCTTCCCCGTAGGCGGCACCCGCCAGGCCGAGAGCCTGATGGGCGCGTGACCGCGCATCGGCTACGAAAGCTGCAGATTTGGACGAGCGCCTTCTCCGTCGTTGCGCTCGCAACGACGGTCGGGATCGGGCGTGCCTCGCCTCGTTTCGGCAGAAATTGGTGATTGCTGGGCCTGCGCCGGCCGAATTCCGCCCGGCGCAGCACGCGTGAGCGCGCGGTAAGCCCCGCGCGCGGGCTATCCCAGCTCAAGCCGATAGAATTCCGCAGCCGTCTTGGAGAACAGGGCGGTTTTCTCGGCTTCGGAATATTGCGCGGCGATGCGCTTGAAAGCGTTGAAGATGACCTGATAGCTGCACTGGCCCTTGTCGGGCGGGAAATTGCTTTCGAACATCGCGCGTGCCGGCCCGAACGCCTCGATGCAGATTTCGATATAGGGCCGCCAAGCGGTCGCGAGTTCCTCCGACGAGGGCGGCCGGGGTCGTTCGTGAAAATCATAGCCGAGCAGCCGCATCGCGAGGCCGCCGAGCTTGACCACCACGTTCGGGCATCTCGCGACGTCCTCGATTGAGGCCTTCCAGGTGGCAAAAATCTCATCGCGGCGGCCGCCATAGCGGCCGATGCCGACAGGCCCGCCGCAATGATCCAGCACGATCCTGGTGTCCGGAAACGAACGCGCAAGGTCGGCCAGTTCTCCGATCTGCGGATGAAACAGCCAGGCGTCGAAACTCAGGTTCAGTGGCGCGAGGCAGGCAAAGCCGTTGCGGAAAGTTGGATCGAGCAGCAGCCCTTTCGGCCGGCTCGCATACATGCCGGCGACATCGGGATCGGCGTCCCAGGCGGAGGAATGACGAATGCCGCGGAAACGGCCGTTGCCTGCAACGATTTCGGCCTCAAGCACCGGCTTGGCCGCATCGCCGAGCAGGAGATTGGCATGGCCGACAATACCGGCGCAAATCAACGCCTTGCCGTAAGCGCCGCTTGCACTCATCGCCGCAACGTCGCTGGCGAACTCGACCTCGCCCACGGGCCGAAGGGCTTCCGGCCCCGAAGCGCGGTACATCGAGCGGCAATCGACATAGACGGTGGCGATGACATTATGGCCGCTTGCGATGTCCGCAGCCATATCTTCGATGAGATAACGCTGTCCGCCGCGGTCCCAGAGATGGTGATGCGGGTCGACGAGGGGCCGTGTCGGGTCAAGGACCTCCTCGCGATGCCGCGCAAGCCAATCCTCGCGCGGGTCCGCGTAAAGCCCGCTCTTTGACGCAGGCGCACTGCTCGCGGCCATCGGCGTTCACTCCCGGAATTGATGACGCCGTTGCCCGGCGATGCGCCGATATTATCGCAGTCTGACGTCGGGGCCAGCGCCCTATGGGGTCCAGACGATCCGCCTCGCGGAGAGGAAACAATACGCGCGGCCACGTGGCGCGTTAGCGGCGCCGCGCGCGCACGTCCGTCATGAGCCGCCAATCGACGTGACCGGGCGGCTTTGCCTCGCCGAGCCAATGAAACGAGTTCGGCATGATCTTCGTAAAACTCCAGCGCGTGTGCACGCCGCTTTCCGTCGTGCCTTCCTGGACGATATCTTGCCCGGCTGCCCGTCCGATCTGCTGGCGGAAGGAGTTGGTTGCCGGATCGATCCAATAAATGCGCCAGGCTGCGAGCGTCGGATCGTAGACCCGGATCGTGGTGCCGTACCAATTGCCGGCAATCGGAAACGCCGGTGCGCCGTCGCGCTCGCAGAGCCGTGGAATCATCCAGACGTCCTGGATGGCGCGACCCTGCAGCACCCATCCGAAATGGATCTCGCCGCTTGCCTCGTGGCTCACGCCGTCCGCGCCGCGCGCCGTGATCTCGGCATCCCAGCTGCCGACGAAACGGCCGTAGAGTTGCAGCGCCTCGGTGCGTTCGGGATCGGGTCCTTGTGCGTGCAATACGGTGGTGAAGTCGATACGTCTGACGTCCATGCCGGATCTCCATCTTTTAAGATATCAACATCGCGGCCAGGATCGAACTTGGAGAAAATTGCGCTATACCTCATCGAGGGGGATATCGGGAGTTGCAGCCATGGCGGTTCGTGCATCTTCGTCCAAGCGGCTGGAGCCGGTGCGCCATGTCGAGGCCGGCGTGCTCAATATCGGCTATTTCGAGGCAGGGCCGGAGAACGGCCCGGTCGCCGTGCTGCTGCACGGCTTTCCCTATGACATTCATTCCTATGTCGATGTGGCGCCGATACTCGCGGAGCAGGGCTGCCGCGTCATCGTCCCGTACTTGCGCGGTTACGGCCCGACCCGCTTTCTCGACCCGTCGACGCCGCGTTCCGGCGAGCAGGCGGCGATCGGCGCCGATCTGATCGCGCTGATCGATGCGCTCTCGATCGAACGCGCAGTGTTCGCGGGCTATGATTGGGGAGGGCGGGCCGCCTGCATTGGTGCTGCGCTGTGGCCCGAGCGCTGCCTTGGCCTCGTCTCGGTGAACGGCTATCTGATCCAGGATATCGCCAACGCCATGCAGCCGGCTGCGCCTCCCCGCGAGGTTGCCTACTGGTATCAATATTATTTCCAGATCGAGCGTGGCCGCGCCGGCCTTGCCGCCAACCGGCGGGAGATCGCAAGCTTCCTGTGGCGGCAATGGTCGCCGAACTGGCGCTTCGACGAGCAGACGTTCCAGCGCAGCGCCGTCGCGTTCGACAATCCAGACTATGTCGATATCGCGATCCACAGCTATCGCCATCGCTACGGCCTTGCTGCGGGTGATCCCCGTTATGCCGCCATTCAGAGCCGGTTGGCCGCGTTGCCGCCGATCCGGGTGCCCGCGATCACGCTCGATGGCGATGGCGACGGGGTCGCGCCGGCAACCGACGGGACCGCGCAGGCAGCGAGATTTAGTGGACCGCGCCGCCATCGTGTCGTCCCGCGCGCGGGGCACAATCTGCCGCAGGAAGAGCCCGAAGCCTTCGCGGTCGCGGCGCTGGAACTGATTGGCGGATAGGAGCGCTTCACTCGCGTTCCGGGCTGAGCTTCCAGGCTGCCGCGATGATGCCGAGCGTCATCGCGCCGCTAATGGCGGCCGCGGCGGGGATTGCGAGCGCCAGCGCCGACGTGGCGGCCCAGCCGATGGAGGAGAAGGCCTCGGCAAAGGTCGCGAGCCTTGACGAGGTCTGCCGGCGGCGGAACTGGCTCCGCTTGGCCTGGACGCGAAACCAGAGCTGGATCGCAGTCGCCGAGATGGCCGCAATAATCACGCCGCTGGCTGTGATCAGCGCCTGCAGCGGCGCGGCGACGGCAAGCGCTGCGATCAACGGCGCGAAAATCACGCTGATCGCGATCAGCACGACCTCGATCTTGGCGCGCTGCGCCACAGCAGGAGCGCCGGTGGAACGAGGTAGAGCAGCTGCATCAAGGTCTGCGAGATCAGCCAGGGATCGCGGCCGAGCAGCATGAATTCCTTGCGGCGCAGCGCCTGCTGCCGCGACCTGCGGCGAAACGCGGCGCCTTGACGGCCTCGGCGGCTCGCGTTGACCTGCGCGGCCGCCCCGATCGCGGTGTCGGCGAAGCGCGGCGAAACAACCGCCATCACGCCGCCCAGCAGAAGCAGGCTCGTCGACAACAGAAGCAGCAGCGCCTGACCGTCGCCGAGCGCGGCCCGCGCCGGCCACCAGAAAATGCTCGCCGCATCCGGCGCGAACGCCGCCGCCGTGTCCGAGGTCAGAACGGCAAAGCGCGACAGCGTGCCATACGAGACGATCGCCGCGATCTGCAGCACGATGACAAAGCCGGCGCCGATGAAGGCGGCGAGGACTTGCGCAATCAGCCGCGTCCTGCCCGGTCCGATCAGGCGGAACAGCAGGATCGTGACCGCGATCGCGAGCGCCGCCGCGGAAAGTCCGACGGCCGCGACGACGCCGAAGGCGGCGAGCCAGCGCGTTCCGCCGCAGAGGATCAGGACGTCGACAAACGGCGTCGAGAACAACAGCGCCATGCCGGTCACCACCAACGCGATAGCCGCGATGCGCACCGAAAACAGGTTTCTCAGCCTGGCCGGCGAGGACATGATCAGATCGAGATCGGCGCGGGCATAGAAGACCCGCGTGACCGACTCGATCGCCTGCGACAGCATCAACGCCCAGCCCAGCAAGATCGTCGCGGACAGGACGATCAGCGAGCTCTTGTCGAGCGGCGCCTGCAGGCCGGCGAAGCGGCCGACCACGGCATAGGCCGGCAGATGCATGATCGCGGCAAAGCCGATCAGGCCGATGACGGCCGCGCGCTTTCGCCCGTGCCGCCCGCCGGTCATCATGGCAAGCCATTCGCGCCAGGCGAGCCTGAGCTCGTGCCGGGCAAACCAGGTGAGCGTCGTGGCCGAACTCATGCCGCCTCGGCCTTGACGTCGACGAGCGCGATGAAGAGATCCTCGAGGCTTACGTTTTCCTGCCCGTTCTGCGCGCGCAGCTCGGCCAGCGTACCCTCCGCCACCAGCCGGCCGGCCGCGATGACGCCGATGCGGTCGGCCATCCGCTCGGCCACTTCGAGGATGTGCGTGGTCATGACGACGGTGCAGCCGGCGCGGACGCGCTCGCCGAGCAGTCCCTTGACATGACGCGCCGAGACCGCATCGAGCCCGGTCAGCGGCTCGTCCAGGATGATCAGGCGAGGATCGTGCACGAGGGCGCCGGCGAGCGCCACCTTCTGACGCATGCCCTTGGAGAATCCCTCGCAGCGTTCGTTGAGATGCGGCTCGAGCCCGAGCGAGATCAGGAGGTCGCGTGCGGAGGAGGTCGAACGCGCGGGGTCCACCGCCCAAAGGCCAGCGACGAATTCGAGATATTCGAGCGGCGTCAGCTTGTCGTAGATCATCGGCTCGTCGGAGACCCATGCCATGATCTGCTTGGCTGCGATCGGATCTCGTAGTGCGTCGACGCCGAAAATGGCGACGGACCCCGCATCGGGCCGCAGCAATCCCGCAACCATGCGCAAGGTCGTGGTCTTGCCGGCGCCGTTCGGGCCGACGAGTGCATAAAATTCGCCGGCGCGAATGGTGAGCTCGAGCGCGTCAACGGCAAGTCGGTCAAAACGCTTTGTTAACCCTTGCACCTGCAGGGCCGGGAGGTCCGCATTCATGATGTCGTCCAGGGTGGTCGCTGCGTCGCAGCTCGACCATGAACCAGAACATGTTGCAGCACGGTGAATCGGGCACGGCAAATGCCGGCGGTTCGAGCGCGGTGACGGCCTCTTGGTGTGGCGCTTATTGGTGCAGGATCTGCGGCAAGACCTCGTCGAGGATCAGTGGCTCGCGCGGCGGCAGATAAGTCAGTCCGGCATCGTGGGCGAGCTCGGCAATCCGGCCCCTGTCCTGCAAATCGGAAAGAGCCTTGTTCACCGCCGCCAGGAGGTCGCGTTCGCCGGCGAGCGCGACATAGCCGCGATTGGCTCCGATCGGATAATAATAGCCGGAAGCCGTCAGATTGGCGTCGGAATGCGTGGCGCGATAGGCATCGAGCCGGCGCGAGTCGACCAGCGTCGCGTCCAATCGTCCCTGGTCGAGCGCGCCGAGCAGATCGTCCCGGCCGGGGACCAGATGGGTGATGTTGTCGATCAGCTCGCCATGATGGAAATTCATCAGGATGGCGTCTGCAAGCGTGCCGCTCTCGATACCGATGCGCAGGCCCGCGAGATCGCTGAGGCCTTCGACGTGATGATCGTGCGCCTTGGCACCAAGCACGACCGTAAGTGTCGAATACACGTAAGGCCGGCTCGGCACGAGTACGCCGAGCGCGACGCGGCGCTTGTGATCGTCCTTGGTCGCGCCCTCGAAATCGGGCAGCTTGGCGGTCTTGATACCCGGCACGACGAGCGAGTCCTTTGTGAGCGCATAACTGCCGAGCAGTGCGCACTTGCCGTCGGAAAGCAGCGCATTGGCTTCCAGCGCCGGGCTCGAATCCTCGTCGAGCTTGCTCTCGAACCATTGAACCTTGAGCGGGCGGCCGAGCTCGGTGGCGACGGCCTGCGCCAGCGCGACGTCGAATCCGCTGCCGGGCTTCCCATGATGATGCATCGAAAGCGGTGGCAGATTTTCGTCCAGGCAGACCTTCAACGGCTCCTCCGCCGCGCTTACAGAGCCGACCGATGTCGCCGCGACCGCCGCAAAAAGGAGCGCGGCCACATGGATCGCCAGGGGTCTGGTCATCATGGCGTCCTCCGGCTCGACACATAGGCCCACAGATCCGAGATGTCCTTATCGGTCAAAATGTCGCCCCAGGGTGGCATCCGGTTGTTCTTGCCGTTCTTCACCGTGGTGACGAAGCGCTGCTTGTCGCCGGGAAATTTGCGCAGGTCGGGCGTGATGGTGCCGGAATTGACCATGTTGATGCCGTGGCAGTGCGAGCAGTTATGGGCGAAGGTCTCCTTGCCACGCTCGATCTTTGCCGGCTGAGCATCGGCGCTTTGCTGTGCGATCGCGCGTTCCGCGGTCGCGAGCGCGACCACCGACAGCGCCAGGGCGGCGAAACGCGCCGCCCTGCTGAACCGTGCTTCCATTCGCAATTCAACCCGCTCAGTGAGGCTTGACCGCGAAGACCCACAGCGACCCGCCTGCGGGCACCTGAGCCAATCGTTCGTCACCGGAGAACAGCGAATACACGCCGCCGTAGCCGCTGGTCACCGCGACATATTGCACGCCGTCCTGTTGCCAGGTCACCGGCTGCCCTTCGATGCCTGAGCCGGTCTGGAACTGCCACAGCTTCTTGCCCGTGTCGGCGTCGAAGGCCTCAAACTCGCCGGTCAGCTTGCCGGCGAACACGAGCCCGCCCGCGGTCGACAATACGCCGGAGAAGCGCGGAATGTCGCTCGGCGCCTCCCATTTGGCCTTGCCGGTCATGGGATCGATCGCCTTCAGCGCGCCGCGCGGCCCGGTACCCCAATCCCAGAGGTCGGTCAGGTCCATGCCGAGATACCATTCGCCCGCTTTATAGGTGGCCGGCTCGGTTTTGTAGTGGCCACCGAAGAGCAGGGTGTTGGCGTAAGCGAGGCCGGTCTGCGGATTGAACGACATCGGCTCCCAGTTCTTGCCGCCGAGGATCGAGGGATACACAGTCACCTTCTTGCCTTGCCGCGCATCCCTGGTGACGTCGGTCTCGATGGGGCGGCCGGTTTTCATGTCGATGCCGCTCGCCCAGGTCACCTTTACATAGGGGTTGGCGGCGAGCAGTTTGCCGTTGGTCCGGTCCAGCACATAGAAGAAGCCGTTGCGGTTGGCATCCATCAACACCTTGGTCGGCTTGCCGTCCACGGGGAGATCGGCAAGCACCATCTCGGCAACCGAGTCATAGTCGAACGGATTGTTCGGCGAGAACTGATAGTGCCACTTGATCTTGCCGGTCTTCGGATCGAGCGCGAGCACCGAACAGGTGTAGAGATTGTCGCCCGGTCGGACGGCGGCATTGAACGGGCCGGGGTTGCCGACGCCCCAATAGACCGTGTGAAGCTCCGGGTCGTAGGAGCCGGTGATCCAGGTCGAACCGCCGCCGAGCTTCCAGGTGTCGCCCTTCCAGGTGTCGCCGCCGGGCTCGTCGGGGCTCGGTACCGTGTAGGTGCGCCAGAGGTGTTTGCCAGTCTGCGGGTCCCATCCATCGATGAAATCGCGGGTGCCGAACTCCGCACCGGAGACGCCGGTAAGCACGACGCCGTCGGCAACCAGCGGCGCCACCGTCATCGAGTAGCCTTCCTTGATGTCGGCGGCCTTCTGGCGCCACAGCTCTTTTCCGGTCTTCATGTCCAGCGCGATGACATTGGCGTCGAGCGTGGTGCGGAACAGCTTGCCGTCCTGGATCGCGGCGCCACGGTTGATAATGCCGCAGCACACGATGCGCGGTGTCTGCGGCGGATAGTCGATCTTGCTTTTCCAGATCTGCTTGCCGGTCTTGGCGTCGATCGCCATCGTGGCGTTGTGGGTGGTGACGTATACTACGCCCTGGTAGACCAGCGGCTGCGACTCCTCGCTGCGATCGTCAGCGAGGCTGTAATTCCAGACCGGCACCAGGTCCTTGGCATTATCCCGGTTGATCTGCTTGAGCGGGCTGAACCGCTGCAGATTGTAACCCATCCCGTAATTGAGGACATTCGAGGTGTCGGTCGAGCCCTTGATCAATTGATCGGCGGTTTGCGCATTCGCGGCAAACGGCGCGAGCATGACAAGGCAGGCGGCAAGCGCGCAGCGTTTCATCATTTCCTCCCTGCGATCTCTAACGGATCGTGCGACGATGCTAAGTCGCGAGGAGTGATGCCGTCAATGAAGTGGTGAAGACGAAATCAAAAAGAGAAAATTTGCATCGCCATCTTTTCGCCAAACGAAAAATGGCCGGGCTGTTCGAATGCGCCGCAACAAGCGCGGGCATGAACTATGGTACCCGCCAGCGGACGGAGTTCGATGCGTCAATTGGAAGTGGCGATCAGAGCGGGCTGCACGGCCAGCGGCGCCACGCCGCTGCGATCCGGCAGGCTCACAAGCAGCCGCGGGTCGGCGTACCTCTTCAACTCTTGCTCGTCCATGACGAACAGCGGCCGATAATTGCGGATGTTACCGTCTTCGACCATGGCCATACGCCTGTTGTCGAGCATCAGCCAGTGCCCATCGAGCCTCGCGGCCGCCACCGCGTGGTCCTCGCCATGGAAGACGTCGCGCATGATGACGATGCGCAAATCCTTCCCCGGCACGCCGGCTTGGCGCAAGGCGACGAATTTTGCGATGGCATAATCCTCGCAATCGCCGGCGCCCCGGTAGAACGTTGCAAGCGGCGAACTCCAGACGTCCATTTGGCCGTATTGCGCGAGATCGCTCATTGGATGGATCGCAAGATTGATGGCACGGTTGATCTCGCCGAGGCGGGCGCGGCCCTCGCGTTCCCTGCCCTGGTCGACAATGGCGAGAAACCTAAGCGCGGCGTCGGAGGCACAGTGCTCGCGGTCTCCGTCGCACAGCGCAAGCTGCACCCGCTCGTCGTCGAGCTTGCGCGTGAGCGCCTTCCATTTGTCCTGCAACGCGCCCGGAGTCATGGCGCTCGCGGCAAGCCCGAACGGTTCGCCGGAGGAAGCCGACAGCTTGATCGCAGCATGCGAATCCAGTGGCGCCGCCTCAAGCCGGATTGCCGTTCCGAGATATGCGAGCGCGCAGGCGAGCACGGCTGCGCGGCCGACGCGCTGATAATTGAGAATCCCCATCTGACGACGCCCCTGTCCGGGCATCGCCGAGGCCTGCTGCGCTCACGCGTGACCGGATCGTTTCGGGCTCGATGATGCGGAGCGGTGCTTGTGGTCTGCTTAAGCGCCGGCACTTCCGGGCCGGAAAGCTCGAAACAGGCTGAAAACCTTTTTGCCGGTTTGACGACAAATCTAACAATCAGAGGCGCCGGCGGTGCGAGGCCGTCCAAACTGGCTCACACCGTCACGGCCGTTTTCTGCTGGATATGGATAATGCGCGAGGATTCCGGCGACCTGTTATTCAGATCATAGTTTTCGCCCGGAAAATCGTGCAGCCTCCTGCATCTGCACGCAGGTGAAAGAAAAGCGAAGTATTATTAGAAAGTAAAAACAAGAAAATACATGAGATATACTTATAATTACCTCGCACACGTTTCGTCTTGATCGAAATATGGCGCAAAATGCTTTGATGCATGGTTCGATTTGCGAAACAGGAGAAGGCGTTTCGAGCTCTAGGGTCTAACCTTGCGCACGCTCAAGATGGTTCCGCAACGGGATCACCAGTGATATGCAAGGTTTCGACTTTGATTGTTATGTAAATATTAACCGTATTGCGGTGGCCCTTTGAATTACGCTGGCAAATTTGACGCCACGATTCCCTCTGACGGCCAGGGCTCGGCATCCCATTTCAACGTTCATCTTGATTCGGTTCACGGTCACGCACCGGCCGATGCCATCATCGTTCCCGACGCGCACTTCCTGTTCAACGCGGATTTCAAGCGCTCAGGGCTCGACCTGGTTCTCTCCAGAGACGACCACGAACTCGTCCTGCATGATTACTTCAAGGGCGAAAAGCGCGCCGGGCTGGCCTCACCCGATGGCGCCCATCTCACCGGCGATATCGTCAACGCGCTGACCGGCGCGGTCGAGGTCAGCCAGGCCGGCGCAGCCGCGACCGGCGGGGACGTGATCGGGCACGTCACCAAGCTCGTCGGCAGCGCCACCGTGATCCGCAACGGCGTCTCCATCATCCTGAACATGGGTGACAACGTCGAGAAGGGCGACGTCGTCCAGTGCGGCTCGGATTCCACCCTCGGCCTCACCTTCATCGACGGGACCGTGTTCGGTCTCTCCGCGAACGCGAGGATGGTGCTCAACGAGATGGTCTACGACCCCAATGGGTCGAACAACTCCTCGCTGCTCAGCCTGGTTGCCGGCACCATCACGTTCGTCGCGGGCGAGACCGCCAAGCACGGCGACATGAAGGTGGACACGCCGGTCGCGACCATGGGCATCCGCGGCACCGCGGTGCTGGTCGAGATCGATTTCACCGTGCCCGGCCAGAACGCGACTCCGGACGCGCATTTCCAGGTGCTGGTCGAGCCGGACGGGCACACCGGCTCCTACATCCTGTTCGACAAGACCACGCTGCAGCCGATCGCGGAGGTCAACCAGGCCGGGCAGCAGATCAATATCACCAACGGCGTGGTTACGCAGACGAATGCGCCGCTCTCGCCCGATATCCAGAAGCTGATCCAGGACGTCTTCACGCTGAAGTTCAGCGCCAACGACACCAATCCGAAGACGACGACGGCGCAGACCAATACGCTCAATCCGGAACTCTTCGTCGGTCCGACAATCAAATTGGCGAGCGGGGCTACCGCGACCCCGGTGTTCGAGATCCTCGGCAGCAATCCGGCTGCGGATCCTCCGAAGACGTCCGGACCAGGCAATTTCATCAATCACATCCCCGGGCCGCCCACGGTGGCCGTCCTCGACCCTCACGCCCAGCCCACAACCAATTTTGCGCTGACCGAGCTGATCGGAAAGACGGGCGACGGCGCCGATAGCGATTCTATTTCCGGCAGGGTGAATTTCGTCGACGTCAACGCCGGCGACTTGCCGACGGTGAAAATCGACTTCAACTCCTTCACTTATCAGAACGCCCAACATCAGGACGTCACAGCCTCGCTGAACGCGCTGCAGCTTGCCGACGTCGCAGCGACGGAGCTCAAGATCACGGTCGTTCCCGATTCCGGCAATCAAAATACCGGCGGGGCAAACTTCAGCTACGGCATCGCCGACAGCGCGTTCGACTTCCTCGCCGCCGGCGAGAGGCTGACGCTGACCTACAACGTGCGGGTCGATAACAATTACGCGCCGAACGACGAATCCACCGTCGTTCCGATCACGATCACGGTGACCGGCACCAATGATGCGCCCGTCATTACTACTGATGCCCAGAAGATCGCGTTCTCCGGCGGCACTAGCCAGCCCGGCGGCGTCCTGACCTCGACCGATCCGACCAAAGGCATGCTGACCTTTACCGATGTCGACCTCACGGATACTCACACGGTCAATGCCAAGCTGACGGACGCGGTGCTCTCCAACGGATCGACCGTGCCGCCGGGTCCGCTCGCCCTGTTCGAAAAGGCGCTGACCGCCTCGATCGAGCTCGACAGTACCAATACAGGTACCGGTACCGTCGATTGGCAGCTCGCAGCGCTTCCAGTCTATGTGGCGGATTTCATCCCAAAGGGACAGACGCTCACGCTCACCTACACGGTGACGGTAACGGATTCGCAGGGCGCGACCTCTGACCAGGCGGTCACCGTCACCTTGACCGGCAGCGACAATCCGGCGGTGGTCTGGATCGACACCGCCTCGGGCGGGACGCCGGGCGGCTCGTGGAGCGATGCGGCGAATTGGGAAACCGGCACCGTTCCCACCGCGAACGACGACGTGATCGTCATTACCGATCAACTGATCGGGTTGAAGCCGTCCTATCCCGTCACGATCGACGGGAAGACGTCAGCGGTGGCGAAGTCGCTGACGATGGACGATTACTCCGATTTCGCAGGCTCCCAGCCGGTGCTCGACGTGCTGGCGGGAGGATCGTTGACCATTGCCGGGGCGCTCAGCCTCAGTGCAGATTCGCTTGTTCACGACGACGGAACAATCATCGCCAGATCGCTGACGATGACAAACGGGACCGACGCGGCGTCGGACACTCCGCAGAGTCCTGAGCTCGACGTCCTGAGCACAGGTACGCTCGACATCGGAAGCGACGGTCTCACTCTCGACGGCAACGCAGTTCTCAACAATCAGGGTACCGTCACGGTTGCCGGAGCCGCTGATTGCGTCGATGCCAGCGTGCTGATGAATGAGGGCATGCTGACGCTTAGGCAGGGCGGCGAGTTTGCCGGCTCAAGCAGCATTACCAATGGCCCGAGCGGCACGATCGACGTCGCAGGCGGTACGATGACTGCTTCGGTCGATATCGCCAATCACGGCCGGATCATCGTTGATGGAGGTGCCGTTCTCGATCTCGACTCCAGAACCATCGATGGCGGGACCGTATCGATCCGCGGCGCGTCTGAAGAGAGCGGCTCTCCCGGCACTCTCGAGTTGTACGGTGGCGTTCTGCAAAATGGGATGCTCAACAATTCAGGTCTGATCGCAGTCATCGGCAGCGACAGTGCCTTGCATGACGAGACTGTCGTCAACAATGG
>JBLMWS010000131.1:0-17306 GCA_050257355.1 Gemmatimonas sp. | reverse complement strand
TGCGCCGCGAGGTCGCGCTTGGGATGATGTGGACGCGATGAAGGCGACGTTGCAGGGTGTCGCGTGGGAAGTGGTGTATGTCGACGACAACTCTCCCGATGGCACCTGGGAGGTGGTTCGCGAACTGGCGCGCCGGGATGGCCGGGTGCGGTGTATCCGCCGGATCGGACGGCGTGGTCTGTCGGGGGCCTGCATCGAAGGCATTTTGGCCTCCTGTGCGCCTTATGCGGCGGTGATGGACGCCGACCTGCAGCACGACGAGACGCAGCTGCCGACGATGCTGTCGCTCCTGCAGAGCGGGGCGGCCGAACTCGTGGTCGGCAGCCGCTACATCGCCGGCGGCAGCGCCGATAGCTTCAACAAGCAGCGCGCCAGCGCCAGCGCCTTCGCGACCGAAGTGGCCAAGCGCGTGCTGCGGGTCGAGATCGCCGATCCCATGAGCGGGTTCTTCATGATCCGCCGCGACCGCTTCGAGCAGCTGGCACCGCAGCTCTCCACGCAAGGCTTCAAGATCCTGCTCGACATCGTCGCTACCGGACATGGCAAGCTCAAGACGATCGAGATCCCCTATCGGTTCGGCTCGCGGTTGCACGGCGAGAGCAAGCTGGACTCCATGGTGGCGCTGGATTTTCTCGGGCTCGTGCTCGCCAAGCTTACCAATGATGTTGTCTCGCTGCGGTTCCTGATGTTTGCGATGGTCGGCGGCACCGGTCTGTTGGTGCACCTCGGAACGCTGTTCCTCGCGTTGAGGCTTTTCGATCTGCCATTTGCTGAAGCCCAGGCTGCCGGCGCGCTTGTCGCCATGACTTCCAATTTCGTGTTGAACAATTTCCTCACCTATCGCGACCAGCGGCTGAAGGGTTTCGCGATCGTGCGGGGGTTGCTGGCCTTTTATCTCGTTTGCAGCGTCGGCCTGTTTGCCAATGTCGGGGTGGCATTTTCGGTCTACGCCCGGGAGCCGATCTGGTGGCTGGCCGGCGCTGCGGGGGCTTTGATGGGCGTGGTCTGGAATTATGCGATGTCCGGGCTGTTCGTCTGGCGCAAGCGATGACGGTATGAGCCCCGACCGTCGGCTCGTCCGCAACACGGTTCTGACGATTCTCGCGCTCACGGCCTTGCGGCTGCTTGCCGCAGCGTGGACGCCGCTCACCTTCGACGAGGCCTATTACTGGACCTGGTCCAAGCATCTGGCGGGGGGTTATTACGATCATCCGCCGATGGTGGCGCTCGTCATTCGCGCCGGCACGCTGATTGCGGGCGATACCGAATTCGGCGTTCGGCTGGTCTCGGTGCTGTTGGCGCTGCCGATGAGCTACGCGGTCTATCGTACCGCCTCGATCCTGTTCGGCGGGGTGCGGATCGCAGCGATCGCGGCCATTCTGCTCAACGCTACGCTAATGGTGTCGGTGGGCACCATGATCGTCACGCCGGACTCGCCGCTGCTGGTCGCCTCGAGTTTTGTCCTGTTCTTTTTGGCCAAGCTGCTGGAGAGCGCACGTGGCGCCTGGTGGCTTGCGGTCGGCGCGGGCGTGGGGGCAGCGCTGCTGTCAAAATATACGGCGCTGTTCTTCGGTCCGGCGATCCTGATATGGCTGCTGGTGATCCCGAAGCAGCGGCGCTGGCTGCTCACGCCCTGGCCCTATCTCGGCGGTCTTCTCGCGCTTCTCCTCTTCGCACCCGTGATCCTGTGGAATGCGGACCATCAATGGGTCTCGTTCGTCAAGCAGATGACGGAGCGCGCACGTGTCGAGGATTTTCGACCCGGCTACATCCTGGAGCTCGTTCCTACCCAATTCGCCTTTGCGACCCCGCTGGTATTCGTCCTGGGCGTGATGGGACTTGAAGCGCTGATCCGGCGCAAGACGGGCGCTTCGCCCGCGCGCGTGCTGATCAATTGCATGTTCTGGACCATCACGCTCTATTTCGTCTGGCACTCGCTGCATGCGCGCGTCGAAGCCAATTGGTTCGCGCCGGTCTATCCCGCTTTTGTCATCGCCGCCGCGGCCGCAGCCCATGGTTTGAACTGGAAGCCATGGCGGCAGCGGGTCGCCGATTTCTGCCTGCGCTGGGCTGCGCCGGTCGGCATCACCATGTTTGCGCTGCTCATTGTGCAGGCCAACACCGGGATCTTGAGCGGCTACCGACGCGATGCCACCGTCCGCAGCGTCGGCGTCGGCTGGCGCGAATTGGCCGGCCAAATCGAAGCGGTTCGTGCCCGGGTCGGTGCGACCTGCGTGTTGGCGCCGGACTATGGCACCACCAGCTGGTTGAGCTTTTATCTGCCGCGCGGCACCTGCGTGGTGCAACCGATCCAGCGCATCCGCTGGGTCAATATGCCCGAGCCCGACGCCGCGAAGCTCGCCGGACCCTTGCTCTATATCGATGAAGTGCGGACCGAGCAGCCGCCTTATCTCAAAGGCCGCTTCACGAGCATCGAACGCGTGGCGGAATTGCCGCGCAAGCGCGGGCCGCTGGTAATCGAGACCTATGCGCTCGATCTGTTGCGCGGGCCGACCGGCGACGTGCTCGACCGCTCCCCTCCGCCAGAGCTGTCGCCCCAAGGCTGAAGGCGCACTGCAGTGCCCCCGTACGGGCGCCGTTTGCGGCGGTCCGGGAAAGCACGGGCCTCGGCGGCCGTATTTTCGCCGGAAATAAAAGGCCTTAACGACCTGACGACCTGCCTCATATCCGCCCGGACTTAATCCGCATTTAACTAAAAGTCGCCTTAATGACGCTCTGCGCCTCTGCGAGATGCTGTGCCGATGGGGAGCCGATCTGCACGGCAATGAGCGAACGAAACTGGATGGTCCCAGGCGCTTGGTGGGTCAATAAGAGTAGAACAGCGTTGGCTAGTGTTGCGTTGGCGGGGCGAAGCCGCAAGAAATCGTCTGGGACAGCTGTCTCCCACAATCTGTTGGGCGGGGTTGCGATCGCCTGCCTCGTGCTCGGCTGCGGCTGGACCGTCTACACCAATGTTATCTCCGCAAGCGTTTATCCGACCCTCGGCAGCGCCGGCTACGAGGAGCCGGTCATCGCGAAGCCCGTTGCCAAGGTCGCGGTCGCCGAACGAAGCGCCGCGCAGGCGATCAGCGAGGCTTTTGCGGCGCTACCTAAGCTGGCGCAGCGCGCCAAGTCGGCGACGGTAGCCGCCATTACGCCCGACCAGTTCAACGCCCGCTTTGCGGCCGCGGAGCCGACCAGCGTGCCCTCGCGGGCCGCAGAGGGCGCACCGCCGCCGGCCCCGCAGGTCGCCGAAGCGCCGAAGCCCGTTGCGGCGTCGAAGCTCGCCGAAGCCGCCAAGCCGAAGGAGACTGCGCCGAAACAGGTCGCGATGAACGTGCCACCGCTACCGGCTGCGCATCCGACCGAGGCCAGGCCGGCAAGGGCGCATGGTGTATCATTGCGGGACATGGCCGAACGCGCCAAGGCGACGATGATGTCGATCGCCACCGGTGGCCGGTCGAACATGGTCGAGAAGCTCTGGGGCAAGCGCGAGTCCGGCTCGCTGCTCGCCTATGCCTCGGCGGATGCGAACGTGACCGCCTCGATCGAGCACGAGCAGAACCCGATGCGCGGCGGTTCGCCGCCCTATGATCTCGACACGGCCGTCTACGACATTTCCGCGCACACCGTGTATCTGCCCGACGGCACCCGGCTGGAAGCGCATTCGGGCCTTGGCTCCAGGCTCGACGACCCGAGCTCGGCGCCGATCCGCATGCGCGGCGTGACGCCGCCGCACATCTATTCGTTGAAGCCGCGCGAGGCGCTGTTCCATGGCGTGCCGGCGCTGCGGCTGACCCCGCTCGGGGGCGAGAACGCAATCTACGGCCGCGAGGGCCTGCTCGCGCACACTTACATGCTCGGGCCCAACGGCGATTCCAACGGCTGCGTCTCCTTCAGGAACTACTACGCGTTCCTCGACGCCTATCGCAGCAAGGGCATCAGGAAGCTCGCGGTCGTGGCGCGGATCCAGTAATCCGCGCGTAGCCGCCCAAACAGCGAGAGTTTTGTCCAGGACCATCTCCGTCTCGATTGGCGGCGTGATATGCGGTCATGCCTGTCTACACGGGAGATGGCCGTCGGCGATCGTGAATGACGATAGCGATCGCGCAAACAAGAACCCCGGCATTGCTGCCGGGGTTTTGCATGTCTCGGATGTTCGTCGTGCGCCTGGATCAGAAGTCCATGCCGCCCATCCCGCCGCCCGGAGGCATGGCGGGGCCGGCGGCCTGCTTCTTCGGCAGTTCGGCGACCATTGCCTCGGTGGTGATCAGGAGCGAAGCCACCGACGACGCGTTCTGGATCGCGGTGCGAACCACCTTGGTCGGATCGATGATGCCCTTGGACACCATATTGGTGTAGTCGCCGGTCTGGCTGTCGAAGCCGTAGGCGTACTGATCCTTCTCGAGGATTTTGCCGACCACAACCGAGCCGTCTTCGCCGGCGTTGATCGCGATCTGACGGGCGGGCCAGGACAGCGCCTTGCGCACGATCTCGACGCCGGTCTTCTGGTCGTCGTTCTTGGTGCGGATGCCCTTGAGCTGCTCGGAGGCACGGAGCAGGGCGACGCCGCCGCCCGGCAGGATGCCTTCTTCGACGGCTGCGCGGGTCGCATGCATCGCGTCATCAACGCGATCCTTACGCTCCTTCACCTCGACTTCGGTCGCGCCGCCGACGCGGATCACCGCGACGCCGCCAGCGAGCTTGGCCAGACGCTCCTGCAGCTTCTCACGGTCGTAGTCCGAGGTGGTCTCCTCGATCTGCGCCTTGATCTGGGCAACGCGGGCCTCGATGTCGGCCTTCTTGCCGGCGCCGTTGACGATCGTGGTGTTCTCCTTGTCGATCATCACCTTCTTGGCGCGGCCGAGCATGTTCAGCGTGACGTTCTCGAGCTTGATGCCGAGATCTTCCGAGATCGCCTGGCCACCGGTCAGGATCGCGATGTCCTGCAGCATGGCCTTGCGGCGATCGCCGAAGCCCGGCGCCTTGACGGCGGCGACCTTCAGACCACCGCGCAGACGGTTGACGACCAGGGTGGCGAGCGCTTCGCCTTCGACGTCTTCCGCAACGATGAGCAGCGGCTTGCCGGTTTGCACCACGGCCTCGAGCAGCGGGAGCAGCTCGTTGAGCGAGGAGAGCTTCTTCTCGTTGATCAGGATGTAGGGATCGTCCATCTCAACGCGCATCTTGTCGGCGTTGGTGACGAAGTAGGGCGAGATGTAGCCGCGGTCGAACTGCATGCCCTCGACCACGTCGAGCTCGGTTTCCAGCGACTTGGCTTCCTCGACGGTGATGACGCCCTCGTTGCCGACCTTCTTCATCGCATCGGCGAGGAACTTGCCGATCTCGGCGTCGCCGTTGGCGGAGATGGTGCCGACCTGGGCGATCTCCTCGTTCGAGGTGACCTTCTTGGAGTTCTTCTCGAGGTCCGCGACCACGGCCTCGACCGCGAGGTCGATACCGCGCTTCAGGTCCATCGGGTTCATGCCGGCGGCAACCGCCTTGGCGCCTTCGCGAACGATCGCGGCGGCGAGCACGGTGGCGGTGGTGGTGCCGTCGCCGGCCGCGTCAGCGGACTTGGAGGCGACTTCGCGCACCATCTGCGCGCCCATGTTCTCGAACTTGTCGTCGAGTTCGATTTCCTTGGCGACCGTCACGCCGTCCTTGGTGATGCGGGGGGCGCCGAAGGACTTGTCGAGCACCACGTTGCGGCCCTTGGGGCCGAGGGTGACCTTTACGGCGTTGGAGAGAATGTCGACACCACGCAGCATGCGGTCGCGCGCGTCGACGCCGAATTTGACTTCTTTGGCTGACATATCTGGTTTCCCTGAGTTGATTGTCTCACCCGTCTTGGGAGGCCCTTGCAGGCGCCCTCAGGGTGAGCGTTGCAAGAGGTTGATTAGGCGGCCTTCTTCTTCGCGCTGGCGTCGGTGAGAACGCCCATGATGTCGCTCTCCTTCATGATCAACAGCTCCTGGCCGTCGATCTTGACTTCGGTGCCCGACCATTTGCCGAACAGCACGCGATCGCCGACCTGCACGTCGATCGGGATCAGCTTGCCGCTCTCGTCACGACCGCCGGGACCGACGGCGATCACTTCGCCCTGGGAGGGCTTTTCCTTGGCCGTATCGGGAATGATGATGCCGCCAGCGGTCTTCTCTTCGGCGTCGATGCGCTTAACCACGACGCGGTCGTGAAGCGGACGGAATTTCATGCAGTCCTCCTAAGATACTGAAATTGTTAGAGAGTTTCAGAGATTTAGCAGTCCCGCACTGCGAGTGCCAGCGCGGGCGCGCTGGAGATAGGCGGGAAATTTGCCGCCGACAAGGCCTTTTAGCGAAAAAATTAGCACTCGAAAGCGGCGGCTGCCAAAACCGGCCGGCATGCTTAACGCCCCCGAAGAGGTGCGCAACCGGTGTTAGCACATGCGGTAAGCTGCTGCCAATGCGGGAAATTTCAACAGGACGTTAAACATTTAGGCTTGTGATGGGTTGGTTCAGTGCGTCACATTTCTCTCATGTGAGCGCATCTCAATCGGGTGGCTCGTAAGGGGTAGTGGCCACCCCAGGCATGCGCTCCAGCAATGGAGGTTGGCATGGTTTCTCGTCTTGGGGCTGTTTCCGACGACTTTCGGAAGCAGGTGATCGGGTACGGGCTGACGACGGCGCAGATCCTTTACCGGATGCCGGATCATCCCTCGCTGCTGCAGACCTACGTCTGGCAGAACTACGATCTGTTTCCGAAATTCCCGGCGCTGCAGGATTTCCTGGCCTTCTGGCAAAAGAAGCTGGACGGACCGCTGCACTCGGTCACGGTGGCACATTGCCGGCTGATCAAGCCGGCCGAATTGCGCGCGGTCGACGGCGTGTTTCGACTGCACTGACGCCTGGTCCCGCAGCGGAGAGAAGGGCGCGCCCAGCGCCGCGCCACCAATGGCTGGCGTCCGCATCAGGCGGTGGGCTCGCGTCGCTTCGTTCACCCTGGCGCGGCGCATTTGTGTTAGCCTCCTGTCCCGATAACGATCAGGGAGGCAACAATGGCGAAGAAGAAGCCGACAGCACGACCGGCCGCGCGTTCGGCCGTTGCGAAAAAATGGACCGGCCGGCATGGCGCTGCCAAATCGACCGCCCGCAAGGCGGTGAAGTCCAAGACGCGCAGCCTGCCGACCAAGGCCAAGACGCAGACCAAAGCCAAGGCGAGGCCGAAGCAGCGCATCGCGGTGAGCCATCACCGTGAAGAGGATTTCAAGGCCGACGGCCTGCGTGCCTATGCCAGCTACCGCGATCTCGGCATTGCCGATGCCACAGCCGGACTTGCCCGCGCGCATGTCATCCGCTTCACCGGGCCTTGCAATCCGGAGGAGGTCTCCAAGCTGCACTTCCACGATGTCGATTTCCAGATGGTCTATGTGCTGAAAGGCTGGCTGAAGACCTACATGGAAGGGCAGGGCGAGAGCTTGATGCGCGCAGGCAGCGCCTGGACCCAGCCGCCGCGCGTCCGGCACATGATCCTGGATTATTCCGACGATGCCGAGGTGCTGGAAGTGATTCTGCCGGCGGATTTCAGGACGGTGGAATTGACGACGTAGGCCATCACCAGATTTGCAGGGGCAGACGCTATCGATTTTGACTCCGTCATTCCGGGGCGCCTCGAAGAGCGAACTCTGATGTGCAATTTGCACATCTGAGAATCTCGAGGTTCCGGGTTCGGCACTTCGTGCCGCCCCGGAATGACGGGGATACATCACGTCATGACTCCCACGATCGCGCCCATCAGGCATGTCGTCAGCGTGCCCGAGACGATCGACCTCACGCCGAGCGCATTGATCTCGCCGCGACGCTCCGGCGCCATGGTGCCGAGCCCGCCGATCATGATGCCGAGGCTGCCGAAATTGGCAAAGCCGCACATGGCGTAGAGCATGATCAGCCGCGAGCGCGGATCGAGCGCGTCGGGAGCAAGCTTTGAGAGATCGACATAGGCGATCAATTCGTTGAGCACCGTCTTGGTGCCCATCAATCGGCCGGCGGTCACGGCTTGCGACCACGGCAAGCCCATCAGCCAGCATACCGGCGCCATCACGAGCCCGAGCAGGCGCTGCAGCGAGATGGCGCTGCCGCCGACACGCGGCAACATGCCGAGCATCGCGTTGACGAGATAAACCAGCGCCACCAGCACGATCAGCATGGCCACAATGTTGAGCAAGAGCTCGAGCCCGGCCGAGGTGCCCTTGACGATCGCATCCATGGTGCTGGACGCCGCCATCTTGGGATCGTCGCCGAGCGCGCCGCCGGTGAGATGATCGCCGGTCTCGGGCACCATGATCAGGCTGATCAGGATCGCGGCCGGCGCGCCGAGCACGGAGGCGATGACGAAATGCGCCGCGGAGTCCGGGATGATCGGTGCGAGCAGGGTGGCATAGAGCACGAGCACGGTGCCGGCGATCCCCGCCATGCCGCCGGTCATCACCAGGAACAACTCGCTGCGCGTCATCTGCGCGAGATAGGGCCGGACGAACAGCGGCGCTTCGACCATGCCGAGGAAAATGTTGGCGGCCGTGGACAGCCCGACCGCGCCGCCGACGCCGAGCGTGCGCTCAAGCAGCCAGGCCATGCCGCGCACGATCGGCGGCAATACCCGCCAGTAGAACAGGAGCGTGGTGAGCACGCTCATGACGAGCACGATCGGCAGCGCCTGGAACGCCAGGATGAAATCGGCGCCGGGCGCCTTGATGTCGAACGGCGCAGGCCCGCCGCCGATATAGCCGAATACGAAGGAGGTGCCGGCGCGCGAGGCCGCCGAGATGGTTTCGACCGCGTCGTTGATCGCGCCGAACGCATGGGCGACCAGCGGCAGCTTGATCAGCACGACGGCGGTCGCGAGCGTCACGAGGAGGCCGAGCGCAGTCTGTCGCAGCGACACCGCGCGGCGGTTCTCGCCGAAGGCCCAAGCGATCACAAGCAGCGCAACAATGCCGATCGCCGATTGCAGTCGAAGCATGAATCCCCCGCGCGAGCCTTCCTCGCGATTATGCCGAGGCGCGATGCCGACGCAATGCCGGACAGCCCCGCGTCGGCAGCAATTGACAAGCCCGCCTTCCTCCGCCACCGATCCGCAAATGTCCTCCTCGACGTCCGCGAGCGCCGGCACGCTGCTCAGGCAAAGCTCGTTTATCTTCTTCCTGCTGTCGCGTAGCCTGTCCCGCTTTTCCAGCCTGATCGGCATCGTGGCGATGGGCTGGCAGATCTACGACCTGACCGGCAGCGCCTTCGCACTCGGTGCGATCGGATTGGTCGGCTTTCTTCCGACCGCGCTGCTCGTGTTCGTGGCGGGACATACGGTCGATCGCTACGAACGCAAGCGGATCGTCCAGGCCTGCCAGTTTGCGGAGGCGCTGACCACGGCCTTTCTGGCCTGGGGCGCTTTTGCCGGCTGGCTTTCCGTGGTCGACATCTTTGTTGCCACGCTGGTCCTGGGAACAACGGCCGCATTCGAACAGCCGGGCACGGCCGCGCTGTTGCCTTTGATCGCGCCCGAGGGTTCGTTGCAGCGCGCCACCGCCCTGTCGAGCGGATCGGCCCAATTGGCGACCATTGCGGGACCTGCGCTCGGCGGCTTCGCCTATGCGGTCTCGCCGGCGTTGCCCTACGCGTTGATGGTGCTGTTCTGGCTGCTCGCGGCGCTGTTCATCGGTGCCATCCGGCTCACACATTCGGCCGCGCCGAAGGGCAGCGCGACGCCGGGCGAGCTGTTTGCCGGCGTGCATTTCATCCGCAAGAATCCTTCGATCCTCGGCACGATCTCGCTCGACCTGTTCGCGGTGTTGTTCGGCGGCGTCACCGCGCTGTTGCCGATCTATGCCCGCGACATCCTTGCGACCGGCCCGTGGGGTCTCGGCGTCCTGCGCGCGGCGCCCGCGGTCGGCGCGCTGGTCATGACCACATGGCTCGCGCGTCATACCATTCGCCGGCGCGTCGGGATGCGCATGTTCCAGGCGGTGATCGTGTTCGGGGTGGCGACCGTGGTGTTTGCGTTGTCGCACTGGATGTGGCTCTCGCTGCTGGCGCTCGCGGTGCTCGGGGCCGCGGATACGGTCAGCGTCGTGATCCGCTTCTCGCTGGTGCAATTGTCGACCCCAAACGACATGCGCGGCCGGGTCGGGGCGGTGAATTTTCTCTTCATCAACGCGTCGAACAATCTTGGCCAGTTCGAGAGCGGCGTGACCGCGGCCCTGTTCGGCACCGTTCCGGCCGCCGTGCTCGGCGGCGTCGCCACAGTTGTCGTGGCGCTTGCGTGGATGAAGCTGTTTCCAACACTGCGCGATGTGGACCGGCTGGAGTAGTTGGGATCAGGTACGTAGAGCCAAGCGATACCTACCAGCTCCCAACTATCACCGTCACCCTGAGGCGCCTCCGCTCCGCGGAGGCCTCGAAGGGCGACGGCCCCGGTGCCGCAGCGGGGCCGTTCATCCTTCGAGGCTCGCTCACGCTCGCGCCTCAGGATGACGGGGACACATGAGCGCTCGCGTTCGTCGATGATCAGCCCCGCCCCACGAACGGCATCTTCGAGGCCATCACCGTCATGAACAGCACGTTGGCGTCGAGCGGCAGCGTGGCCATGTAGGCCACGGCATCGCCGACGGCTTTCGCGTCCATGCGCGGCTCGGGGATCTTGCGGCCGTCGGGCTGCAGCACGCCTTCGACCATGCGTTCGGTCATCGGGGTTGCGGCATTGCCGATATCGATCTGGCCTACCGCGATGTCGTAGGCGCGGCCGTCGAGATTGCTTGCCTTCGTCAAGCCGGTGATGGCGTGCTTGGTCGAGGTGTAGGCGGCGGAGAGCGGCCGTGGCGCATGCGCCGAGATCGAGCCGTTATTGATGATGCGTCCGCCCCGCGGGCTCTGGTCCTTCATGATGCGGAAGGCGTGCTGAGTGCACAGGAACGGGCCGGTGAGATTGGTGTTCACCACCGCCTGCCATTGCGCCAGCGGCAAATCCTCGAACGGCACTGCGGGCGCGCCCATGCCGGCATTGTTGAAGAGCACGTCGAGCCGGCCGTAGGTTTGCGTCACCTTGGCGAACAGCGCTGCGATGGAGGCGGGGTCGGTCATGTCGGCGACGACTGGCAGGCTCTTGCCGCCGATCTCCTCGCCGAGCTTCTGTGTCTCCTGCAGCTTGTCGAGCCGCCGGCCGGTCAGTACCACGGTGAAGCCGACCTTCATCAGCGAAAGCGCCGCCGCGCGTCCCACGCCGGTCCCTGCGCCTGTCACGACGGCGATCTTTGCTGGCTCACTCATTGGTTTCCTCGCTTCTATTTCTTGGCTTCGGTTTCGGTCTTGTACGGTGGTCGTGGGATGCTCTGATGCGCTGCCCGTAAGGCCGCCGACCAGCGCGCGCGCAAGTCGTGGAAATAGGGCTCGCCCGCCTCGATGCGGTGGTTCAGATCGGCTTCGCAGACGTCGTTGCGCACCACCAGCACGTCGATCGGCAGCCCGACGCCGAGATTGGAGCGCATGGTCGAATCCATCGAGATCAGGCCGGCTTTGAGCGCGTCGTAGAGCTCGACGTCGTAATGCATGGCGCGGTCAAGCACCGGCTTGCCGTATTTGTGTTCGCCGATTTGCAAATAGGGCGTATCGATCGTGCATTCGATGAAATTGCCGGCTGGATAGATCATGAACAGCCGCATGCGCGCGCCCTTGATCTGGCCGCCGAACAGGAACGAGACGTCGAAACTGATGTCTTCGGCCCTCAAGGCCGGGCCTTCGGTCGCGTGCACGGCGCGGATCGCCTTGCCGATCCGCTGCGCCGCCTGGAACATGGTCGGCGCATTCATGAGCGTCTCGATCTCGCCGGTGTGCGGGTCTTCCATGCCTTCCGTCAGCGTCGACAGCACCGATTGGCTGATCGCGAGGTTGCCGGCGCTTGCGATCCCCATGATGCGCTCGCCGGGTTGGGTGAAGACGTGGAGCTTGCGGAAGGTCGAGACGTTGTCGAGCCCGGCATTGGTCCGGGTGTCAGCGATCATGACCAGCCCGTCCCGCACCAGAATTCCGCAACAATAGGTCATTTCCGTCCCTTAAACCTTTTGGCGATCGGCGGGCCAACTAGTAGCGAATTTCGGGGAGGGCTCCAACCCCGATTCCTGCCTGCGCCAGCCACTCTTCTCCGATGTCATCGTCCGGCTTGCCGCCTCCGCTAAAGCTCCGGCGCGCCCTGGACTCGTGAGCCCCGTCGAAGCCTTTGGCGAAGACGGGACCGGACGATCCAGTATTCCACAGCCGTCCGAAGTTTCGCAGAGAGACCGCGGCGTACTGGATCGCCCGCCTTAGCCTGTCATCGGCTCGCCGAAGGCGAGATCCGGTGGCGGGCGATGACCAGTGAGAGTGCGGGAGACATAAGTCCACGTCCTCGCGGCGCCAAGCGTCCGAGTCTTGCATCACCATCAGCACCCTCCGAGAACGGAGGATGCAGGGAAGGCCGGGTGGCCGCTGCACCCGGGGCCCTCGCGCCAAGAAATTTGCGCGAAGGGCGCGTGACCACAGGTACAGGCGGAGACACTCCGGCCTTCCCTGCGCAGTGGTTTTACGGCTTACTCCGCGCTCTCCCCGGTGAACCAGCTTGTTGCCACCGTCGCCTCGCAGATCATCATGCCTGCGAAACTTGGCGCCTGCATGGGCGCGCCAGGACCACACGACTTCGCCGTCCGCAACGCCGCCGCTCGTCTGTCGGCGCGTCCGCGTCCACCGCATCCCCGCCTCACGTGTCGTGACGATCGCGATACGTCCTCTGCATCGAGGCGGGATGTCGCGCACTATACGGAAAATCAGAATTTCGGAAAAGCGAAATATTTTTGTATGGGAGGGTTGACAGGGAATTTGCGGCGGGCGCTCGTCGGCCAAATCAGCGAAGCAGGAGTAGGGCGGATTAGCGAAGCGTAATCCGCCGCTATGCTGGAGGCAGGGGAGCGATTGACATGATCAGACACGCCGCCTCCGACCTTGCCGAAATCACCGGGAAACAACACCACTCCTCCCACCTCAATATGTGGCGCGCAATGGGCTTGTTTCAAGGCTCGGCTCATCGCGTAGAACGCCGACCCAAGCCATCACCTGCGGGGTCGTGACATGAGCGTGCTGTTGTCGATGTGCCGGTCGCGAGCAATCGCGTCGATCGGTGCTGCTGGCCGGGCCGGAGTGCGGCGATGAACAACCATGACGTGGTGATCGTCGGCGGAGGGCCGACCGGGCTGATGCTGGCCGGCGAATTGGCGTTGGCGGTAGTGGATGTCTCCATTGTCGAGCGGCGCACCAGTCAGGACCTTGTCGGGTTGCGGGCAGGCGGCCTGCACGCGCGTACCATCGAGGTTCTCGACCAGCGCGGCATCGCCGACCGGTTTCTCGCGCAAGGAAAGGTTGCCCAGGTCGCGGGGTTTGCGTGGAATCGCCTTGATATCAGCGATTTTCCCAGCCGACACAATTATGGGCTCGCGCTCTGGCAGAACCACGTCGAGCGAATCCTCGCCGGCTGGGTCGAAGAGCTGCCGGTGACGATCTATCGCGGACGCGAGGTCACAGGTTTCGCGCAGGACGAGACCGGCGTCGATGTCGAGCTGTCCGACGGTCAGCCGCTGCGGGCTAAGTATCTCGTCGGCTGCGACGGCGGCCGCAGCCTGATCCGCAAAATGGCCGGCATCGCATTTCCCGGATGGGACCCGACTGTCAGCAATCTGATCGCCGAGGTGGAGTTGGCTGAAGAGCCGGAATGGGGTCTGCGGCGAGATGCTCTCGGCATTCATGCCCTGAGCAGGTCGGAGGATGGCCCTGTGCGGGCGTTGGTGACCGAAGGGCATCTCAACCCGGCCCGCGAAGCCACCTTGCGCGATCTCAGCGAGGCACTCATCGCCGTCTACGGGACCGACTACGGAGTTCACAGTCCGACATCGATCGCGAGGTTCACCGATATGGCCCGGCAGGCGGCGTCCTATCGCAACGGGCGGGTACTGCTGGCCGGCGATGCCGCGCACGTCCATTATCCGGTCGGCGGACAGGGCCTCAACATCGGCGTGCAGGATGCGGTCAATCTGGGGTGGAAGCTGGCCCAGGTGGTCAAGGGGACATCACCGGAAAGCCTGCTGGATACTTATCATGCCGAGCGGCATCCCGTTGCGGCCCGCGTCTTGCGCAACACCATGGCGCAGGTCGCGCTCCTTCGCCAGCCGGACGACCGCGTTAATGCGCTGTGCGAGATCCTTTCCGAGCTCCTTAGCATGGACGCGCCGCGCAAACGCATCGCCGCGATGATGTCCGGGCTCGATGTTCATTACGACCTCGGCGCAGGACACCCGCTGCTCGGGCGTCGCATGCCCGATCTCGATCTCATCACCGCCAACGGTCCGCTGCGGATGTTCACGCTTTTGTACGACGCGCGGCCAGTGCTGCTCAACCTCGGGGTGCCTGGCCGCCTCGACGTTACGCCGTGGGCGGATCGTGTCCGGCTGGTCGATGCCGAATGCGCTGGTGTGTGGGAGCTTCCGGTGATTGGCGTGGTCACGGCTCCAGCGGCCGTGCTGGTCCGCCCGGACGGATATGTCGCTTGGCTGGGCGACGAGACGCAAGCTGGTCTCACTGATGCGCTAACCACATGGTTCGGAGCACCTGTTGCGGAGATGCCGCCGTCATTGCACGGTGCGCATGCGATGTGCGAACCCGGAGCTTAGTAGTGGGAGGGCGAGATTCCGGATTCACTCGCTCACGCGAGTGCTCCGGAATGACGGAGTCAAAAGCTCACTGCGTCTGCGACTGCCATTGCCCCGGCCGTCCCGCCTGTTCGACCTTCACCGCCACCGAGAGCGTCTCGGCGCCGCCGCCGTAGCGGGTGCCACGCACCGGGGCGGCACCGAGATAGTCGAGGCCGATGGCGACGCGGACATGGGCGTCCGTGGCGCTGATGCCGTTGGCGGGATCGAAGCCGACCCAGCCGAGATCGGGCACGAACGCCTCGGCCCAGGCGTGCCCGGCCGCCTGATGGATCACGCCGTCGGCGCGCAGGAAATGGCCGGAGACGAAGCGCGCAGGCACAAGGCCGGTGCGCGCACAGGCGATGAAGATGTGCGCGTAGTCCTGGCACACCCCGCGCTTGAGCGCGAACGCTTCCGCCGCCGAGGTGCCGCTGTGGGTGGGGTCCTCGTCGAAGGTCATGTGTTCGTTCACCTGCGTCATCAGCGTGTGCAGGAAGCCGAGCACGTCGTTTTCGGCTTCGGCGCGCAATTGCCGCGCGAAGTTCTCCATCGCCGGATTGACCGACGTGAGCGCGGTGCCGCGCAGGAACAGGCTCGGTGGAAAGCGCTCGTCGGCGCCGCGCAGCACGCCGCCATTGTCGTGGGTCTCGACCAGGCCTTCCGCGGTGATGGTGAGATCGGCCGTGGTGCCGTTCGTCATCACATGGGTGACGTTGCCGAACGCGTCCTCGTGGACGTCGAGGCGGGAGTCGGTGGAGACGTCGATCTGCCAGTCCGCAACATATTGGCCGTCATGGCTGCCGGGCGTCATGCGCAGGATCTGGATCACGCCGGAGGCGGGCGGATCGTAGCGGTAGGTGGTGGCGTGAAAGATCTTCAGGCGCATGGGGGCGTGTTAGCTCGATGCAGCTATCGGCTGATCATCTTGGTTGGGCAGACTCATTTCGGTTCCGTCATGCTGAGGTGCCGTCGCGACGCGGCGGCGTCGAAGGATGAACGGCCCCGTGGCTGCCATCCGGCCCGTCGCCCTTCGAGGCTCGCGGAGCCTGTCATCGGGCCGTGCTTCGCGCGGACCCGGTGGCGAGCGCCTCAGGGGGACGGTGATAGTTGAGAGGCTGGTTCGATCTAGCACGATCATGCCTCTAAAGCATCACGGCGACTGCGATCATCAGCTCGGCCTTGGCACGAGTGGTTATGTGTTTCAAGCGTGGTCGCGCCTTGCCCATCAAACCAGATACTGCTTCGTAATGATCTCTCCCAGCCGCGCATTGTCGGCGATGAACTCCTGGATGAATTCATGCAGGCCGCGCTGGAACAGGTCATCCATGTGGCTGTGCTCGAGCCGGTTGCGGATGCCGCGGGCGTGGCGCTGGGCGGGGCCCTGGCGGCCGTAGGCGACGCCGATCTGGTCGAGATTGCGCACCATGTTGCCATAGCAGCTCGCAAGCGAGCGCGGCAGCGAGTCGTTGAGGATCAAGAGGTCGGCGATCAGCCAGGGTTTCAAGGTTTCGCGATAGACCCAATGATAGGCGGTGAGCGCCGAGACCGAGCGCAGGATCGAGCTCCATTGATAGAAATCGAGCGGGCCGCCGACATGCTCCTGTTCCGGCAGCAGCACGTGATATTTGACGTCGAGGATGCGCGCGGTGTTGTCGGCGCGCTCCAGATGCACCCCTAGGCGCGAAAACCAATAGGCGTCGTTGCGCAGCATGGTGCGGTAAGCCGAGCCGTCGAAGCGGAGCGAGGTCTCCTGCACGAAGCGCAGGAAGCGCGCGAGCTCGTCCCGGCTCGTGGTGCCCTTGCTCCAGACCTCCTGCAGCTCGATCCAGGCGCCGTTGATGGTGTCCCACATTTCGCTGGTCAGCGCCGTGCGTACCGCGCGCGAATTGAGCCTCGCCTGCTCGATGCAGTTCCTGATCGAGGACGGGTTGGCCGGATTGAAGGAGAGATATTCGACGACGTTCTGCGCATTGGCTTCGCCGTAGGTGTCGTAGAAGCTCCGGTTGATGCCGGCGGTGAGCAGCGCCGACTCCCATTCGTTGGTCTTGCCGACATAGGCAGCGGGCAGGGCCGTGACGCGCAGGGTCGCATCGATGGTGCGTGCGATATATTCGGCGCGTTCGACATAACGGGCGAGCCAGAACAGGTTCTCGGCGGTGCGCGACAGCATGGCCTAATCGTCCAGTATCCAGGTGTCCTTGGTGCCGCCGCCCTGGCTCGAATTGACCACGAGCGAGCCCTCCTTCAGCGCCACGCGGGTAAGCCCGCCCGGCACGATGGTGGTGTGATCCCGCCCCGTGAGCACGAACGGGCGCAGGTCCACGTGACGCGGGGCCAGTCCGGTTTCGGTGCAGGTCGGGCAGGTCGAGAGCGCGAGCGTCGGCTGGGCGATGAAGCCTTCCGGCTCGCGCTTGAGCTTGTCGCGGAAGGCCTCGATGGTGGCCTTGGTCGCGGTCGGGCCGATCAGCATGCCGTAGCCGCCGGAGCCGTGCACTTCCTTCACCACGAGACTGTCGAGATTGTCGAGCACATAGGCGAGCGCCTTCGGCTCGCGGCAGCGCCAGGTCGG
>JBLMWS010000130.1:0-5654 GCA_050257355.1 Gemmatimonas sp. | reverse complement strand
TCTGATGCCACCGGGCTCGCGGGCGGTACATTGTCAGGAATGGCAGATTCCATGCGCACCAATCCTACGCATCCGTCTGGATTCGATCGTCAACGTCGGCGGCCAGGATACCGGCCACGCTCGAGTTCAGCCTCTATGGCCTGTTGCAGATGCTCGAGTCCGAACGACACGTCGCACAGCCTGCCGTTGACAAAGAAGGTCGGGGTCGATCGCACTCCGCTTCTGGTCCCGCCGTCGATATGCTCTTGCACGCGCTGCAGGTAGACGTGATCATTCATCTCGTAGTCGTAGCGCTCCAGATCGACCTCGGCCCCTTCGGCGTACCGTCTGAGGCTCTTGGCCTTCAGATGTAGTTGGTTCTCGAAAAGCAAATCGTGCATGGGCCAGAACGTGCTCTGCGCGCCTGCGGTCTCTGCCGCCTCCGCCGCCAATTCGGCGTGAGGGTGCACCTCACGCAGCGGGAAATGGCGGAACACGAAGCGCATGCGATCACCAAAATGCGCGCGCAGGATTTTCACCGCCGGGTACGCCTGACCGCAGTTGGGGCACTCGAAATCTCCGTACTCGACAAGCGTGATCCTGGCCGTCGCCGGACCCAAGATGTGATCGCCCTGACTCACTGGGACTGCAAGCATGGTCGCTCACCCTACCATGAAGACCCGGTTAAAGTGTCCTACGACCTGCTCCTCGTGACGCGCAACGTCAAGCATTTCGCGGCGACCGGTGTGAAGCTGCTCGGTCCCTTCGCGGGCTGACAGACCGGGATGTCACGGGTTAGACCTCCGGATTAGAGATCGTTGAAATCGGCGCGCGAACCGTGCTCAGTTTGGTCCACGACGACGCTTCCCCAGCAGGCGGGCGTTGATCGCTACGATGACCGTGCTCACCGACATCAGCACCGCCCCGAAGGCGGGTGTAAGCACGATTCCCCACGCCGCCGCGACACCCGCGGCGAGCGGGATCGCGAACGCGTTGTAGCCGGTCGCCCACGCGAGGTTCTGCACCATCTTGCTGTAAGTAGCTCGCGCAAGACCGATGATGGCGGCGACGTCGCGCGGATCGCTGCGCACGAGCACGATATCGGCCGATTCGATCGCGACGTCGGTCCCGGCGCCGATCGCGATGCCGAGGTCGGACTGCGTGAGTGCCGGCGCGTCGTTGACACCGTCGCCTACCATCGCCACGCTGACGCCGCGCCCCTGCACCTCCTTGATCTTTGCGGCCTTCCCTTCCGGAAGCACTTCTGCAAAGAGGTCGTCGAGCCCCAGTTCGGCAGCGACCGCCGTCGCCACCGCGCGCGAATCACCGGTAAGCATCATGCATTGGATGCCCATGCGCTGGAGCTCGCCCACCGCCGCGCGCGATTCCGGCCGCACCATGTCGGCGAGCGCGATTGCGGCCGCGACCTTGCCCTCGACCACGAGATAGACCAGTGTTTTTCCCTGCTGGGCAAGCGTTGCGATCCGTGCGTCATCGGATGCAAGACCCTTTTCGCGCAGATATCCTGGGCTCACGACGAGCACGTCGCGACCGTCGATGCGGGCTTGCGCGCCGCGCCCGGTAAGGTTTTTGAACTCGCTCACCGAAGGAAGCTTCAAGTTGCGCTCTGCGGCAGCGCGCGTGACGCCCCGCGCGATCGGGTGTTCGGACTGGCTCTCTAGGGCCGCCGCGAGCCGCAGGCACTCCTCTTCGGCAAGCTCACCGAGCGGGACGATATCGGACACTCCGAAGCGTCCCTCCGTAAGCGTGCCGGTCTTGTCGAACACCACGGCTTGCAGGTTCCTCGCGCGCTCGAACGCAGCGCGATCGCGGATCAGCAGTCCGTGGCTCGCCGAAAGGCTGGTGCTTACCGCGACGACCAACGGCACGGCCAGGCCCAGCGCGTGTGGACAGGCGATCACTATCACGGTGACCCCGCGCGCGACCGCGAACTCGAAGTCGCCCGCGATCGCGAGCCAGGCGATGAACGTCGCCGCGCCAACACCCAGCGCAATCGCGGTGAGCCACACCGCAGCACGGTTGGCCAGGTCCTGGCTTCGCGAGCGCGACTCCTGCGCTCGCCGCACCATCTCCATCACCTGCGCGAGATACGTGTCGCCGCCGGTCTTGCGGATCTCGACCGTGATCGCCCCGTCGCCGTTCACCGAGCCGCCGATGACTGCACCACCTTGGCCTTTCTCGACCGGCTTCGATTCGCCCGTAAGCATCGACTCGTCGAGGCTCGTTAAGCCGGCGACAATCACCCCATCGGTCGGCACACGCTCGCCAGGCTTGACCAGCACCTTGTCGCCAGGGACGAGCCGATCGATCGTCACCTCCTCCGTCGATCCGCCCGCCTTGAGCCGGTGCGCTTCCGAGGGCAGCAGGCGCACGAGCGCTTCGAGCGCACCAGAGGCGCCCATCACCGAGCGCATCTCGATCGAGTGGCCGAGGAGCATCACATCAACTAGCGTCGCAAGCTCCCAGTAAAAGCCAGCGCCGGTGAGCCCGAACGTGACGGCGGCCGAGTAGAAGAACGCCGCGCTGATCGCCACGGCGACCAGCAGCATCATCCCCGGCTTGCGCTTGGCGATCTCGCTTCCCGCGCCCTTGAGGAAGGGCCATCCGCCGTAGAAGTACACGACGGCCGCGAAGGCAAACAGTACGTAGCGGTCGCCCGCAAACGAGACGAGGGGCCGGAGCCCGACCAGCGTCCAGAAGTGCTCGGAGATCGCGAGGATCGGGACCGTCAGCGAAAGCGAAACCCAGAATCGCCGGCGGAAGTCGGCGACCATGTGCGCATGGTGCGGCTGCGTGTCGTGGCCGGCGCGCTGCGTGGTACCGGCGGCGCCGCCAGCGTGGGAGGTATGCTCATGCCGCAGCATTGCTTGTTGTGCCCCCTCAGTACCTCGGGACACTACCGGCCATTACGTATCAAACCAGCGACCGGCGAATTAGAAATCCGTTGGTCGAAAACGCTTCCTGCAGAGCCTTCGAGAAAATCAGACGTGGCTGATTTAGGCGCGCGCCCGGTTCAGCAAGACGAGGGTGAGCTGCGGATCAAGAGTCCGTCCGGTCATCGCCCGGAAAGCCGCGCCAGTCAACGATCTTGGTCAAAGCGGCCGGTAATATTTTCGGCTGGTTTGCCGAGTTTTCCCCTCTGAAGGATCAATTCGGCTTCGCAATATTACCGGCTTGGTCGCTTCTGGCGGGCCCCAGATATGGGTACCGACGAGCACAGGCGCCCGCCGCCACGCTCACGCTTAACCGCGCTCGGCATGTTCTTCTTGGCTCTCATGGTGGCCCAACACCGATCCTTCTTTAGCCGTACGTGACGCCCGGGTCGCTTTGACCAACTTCGATAATGTACCCGTCGGGATCGCGAATGTAGCAGCGTGTCTCTCCGTATTTTGCCTTTGGCTCCGTGATGAACTCGGCTCCTCGGCTTTTCCATAGCTCGTAGCAAGCCTGAATATCGGCAACCCGTATATTCATGAAGCTGCTGACTAAATCGAGGTCGGCGGGGACGCTGAGCGTTGTCTTTGGTTTGTCGGGTGTCGGGCCGCCCCCGACATTGACGATGAGCCACATGTTCGCGAGCTGGAGGTAACCCGGCGCGCCCTTGCTATCGCCTCTGCTCAGAATTCGACTACCGAAGACCTTTTCGTAAAATCGAAGCGATCTTTCGATATCGGCGACGACCATAAAGTGCGCGATGGTGATCCCATCCTTGGGCGGCATCTCATAGTTTTTCTGCCCGACTTGTACTTCGCTCATGACGGCTCCCAACTCGGTCCGGCTCGCCCAAACAAGTGTAGCCGGTTCGTCAGGTGCCGGGAAGTCGCCTGTTGGCCCATTGCCTCGATCCCGGGATCGACCGACAGGGCTTCTATCGAAGCATAGCCGGACATCCCGCGAAATCGGGAAGCGGCCTCTCATATGGCGTCGCGCAAGATCGCGGCGCGTCGCAGATTTACCGATTAGAGCGCGCAGCGGCCTGCGGCATCATAACGCCACGGCGAGCGAATAGTGCCCATCTTCATCGGCCGTGCCGCGCCCGGCAGGATTTGAACCCACGACCCCCTGGTTCGCAGCCTTTCGTAGATGCCAGCGGGTCGTTCTAATCAACAACTTGCGTTGATCGCTCCATCGAGTTTGCACAGCAACGCCCCCATTGATGCATAGGAGAGTCACGCAAAAGTCACGCACGCGTTATTTTGTCATTGCCGGCCGCGTTGCCACGACGATGCGTTCGCAATGAGGTCGTAGATGTTCTATGTTGACTGTACTACCCCGCAGAAACGGCCGCAAAGCGAAAGGCAAGTCTGACCCGATGCAAAGACTGAAGCGCGCCGACCTTCCGGTCGATACCGCCGCGCTCGCGCGCTTTCTCATCGGCAAGACGCTGGTGCGCGATGCCACCGAGGGCCGCACGAGCGGGCGCATCGTCGAAGCCGAGGCCTACGTGCCGGGCGACGCCAGTGGCCACGCATACGTCGGCGAGACGGATCGCAACCGCTCGCTGTTCCTGCGCCGTGGCCACGCCTATGTCTACTTCATCTACGGCATGCATTTTTGCGTCAACGTGTCGGGCGAGCGTCCCGGCGTCGGCGCCGGCGTACTCCTGCGTGCGCTCGAGCCGATCGAGGGCGTAGCGATCATGCAGGCGCGCCGCCGCGTGCATCGCCTCGCCGACCTTGCGCGCGGCCCCGGTCGGCTGGCGGAAGCCATGGCCATCGACCGCCGCCTCGACGGCATCGACCTGTGCTCGCGCAGCCCGTTGTGGCTCGCCTCCGCGGTGCGGCCGCCGGGGCGCGTCGTCACGTCGGCGCGCATCGGGATCTCGAAGCAAACGACGCGCCTCCTGCGCTTCTACGAAGCGGGAAACCCGCATGTCAGCGGACCATCGGCGCTTCGAAAGTGACTAAGCCGCCGCGAACGCCGTATCGAGCGTCTCAATCCAGTCGCCCTTGCTTTGGCCCGGTGGGGTTGGTGGAAATCCCCGCGGAGAAACGCGTACGCTTCCCCTCGAGGTAGACAACGACAACTGGACTTTTCTGGCAGGATTGACGACTGCAGGGAGGTCCCATGAAGAAGTCACGGTTCACTGAATCCCAGATCGTTGCGATTCTGAAGGAAGGGGAGGCCGGCGTTACGGTCGCACAGTTGACTCGCAAGCACGGCATCAGCGCGGCAACCTATTACCACTGGAAGTCGAAGTACGCCGGTGCCGGCGTCTCGGAACTCAAGCGGCTACGTGAGCTCGAGGCTGAGAACGCGAAACTGAAGCGCATGTACGCCGACTTGGCGCTCGAGAACACGGCGATTAAGGATGTTCTCAGCCAAAACTCTAACGCCGTCAGCCAAGCGGGAAGCGATCCGGATCATGATCGAGGTGCACGGTCTGCCGATCGTTCGCGCTTGTCAAACAGCCCGGCTCTCGCGGGCGGCGTACTACAAGCCGGCTATGGATCATGTTGCAAAGGACGCCGAACTCATCGCCGCCTTGCAAGCGATCGTGGTTGAGGAGCAGCGCTGGGGCTTCTGGAAGTGCCATGACCGGCTACGGTCACAAGGCTACGGCTGGAATCACAAGCGTACCTGGCGCGTGTACTGCCAACTGCGCCTAAACCTGCCGCGACGCACGAGGCGACGCGTGCCGCAGCGCGAGCGTC
>JBLMWS010000129.1:0-6338 GCA_050257355.1 Gemmatimonas sp. | reverse complement strand
GTCATGGCGAATATAGTCTGGCGAATATAATGCTGTCAGTGGGGGCCTCTGATGTCCGTGAAGATTAAGCGTTCCGTCTATGCCGACATGTTCGGCCCGACCACCGGGGATAAGCTGCGGCTCGCCGACACCGACCTCATCATCGAGGTGGAGAAGGATTTCACCATCTACGGTGAAGAGGTGAAGTTCGGCGGCGGCAAGGTGATCCGCGACGGCATGGGCCAGTCGCAAGTGACCAACCGGCAGGGCGCGGCCGATACCGTCATTACCAACGCGCTGATCCTCGACCATTGGGGCATCGTCAAAGCCGACGTCGCGATCAAGGACGGCATGATCAGCGCGATCGGCAAGGCCGGCAATCCCGATATCCAGGGCGGCGTCACGATCGTCATCGGCCCGGGCACCGACGTGATCGCGGGCGAGGGCAAGATCCTCACCGCGGGTGGCTTCGACAGCCATATTCATTTTATCTGTCCGCAGCAGATCGAGCATGCATTGATGAGTGGCGTGACCTCGATGCTCGGCGGCGGCACCGGCCCCTCGCACGGCACCTTCGCCACCACCTGTACGCCGGGCCCGTGGCACATGGGCCGCATGATCCAGTCGTTCGATGCGTTCCCGGTCAATCTCGGCATTTCCGGCAAGGGCAATGCGTCGCGGCCGGCCGCTCTGGAAGAGATGATCAAGGCCGGGGCGTGCGCGCTGAAGCTGCACGAGGATTGGGGAACGACGCCGGCGGCAATCGACAACTGCCTGTCGGTGGCCGACGACTACGACATCCAGGTGATGATCCACACCGATACGCTGAACGAGTCGGGCTTCGTCGAGGATACCGTGAAGGCCTTCAAGGGCCGCACCATCCATGCCTTCCACACCGAAGGCGCCGGCGGCGGGCACGCGCCCGATATCATCAAGATCGCCGGGCTGAAGAACGTGTTGCCGTCCTCGACCAATCCGACGCGGCCCTTCACCCGCAACACCATCGACGAGCATCTGGACATGCTGATGGTGTGCCATCACCTCGATCCCAATATTGCGGAGGATCTGGCCTTCGCCGAAAGCCGCATCCGCAAGGAAACGATCGCGGCCGAGGACATTCTACACGATCTGGGCGCACTCTCGATGATGTCATCGGACTCCCAGGCCATGGGCCGGCTCGGAGAAGTCATCATCCGTACCTGGCAGACCGCAGACAAGATGAAGAAGCAGCGCGGCGCGCTCGCGGAAGACAAAGGCAAGGACAACGACAATTTCCGGGTGAAGCGCTACATCGCCAAGTACACCATCAATCCTGCAATCGCGCATGGCGTGTCCAAGCTGGTCGGCTCGGTGGAAAAGGGCAAGCTTGCCGACCTCGTACTGTGGTCCCCGGCTTTCTTTGGCGTGAAGCCGGATTGCATCATCAAGGGTGGCTCGATCGTGGCGGCCCCGATGGGCGACCCCAACGCTTCCATCCCGACACCGCAGCCGGTGCATTACCGGCCGATGTTCGCCGGCTTCGGCAAGTCGCTCACCGCCTCCTCCTTTGTTTTCACCTCGAAGGCCGCGGTCGCGGGAGGATTGGGACGCAAGCTCGGGATCGACAAGACGCTTTATGCGGTGCAGAACACGCGGGGCAAGATCTCGAAAAAGAGCATGATCCACAACGATGCCACCCCCAGGATCGAAGTCGACCCCGAAACCTATGAGGTGCGCGCAGACGGCGAGCTCTTGACCTGTGAGCCGGCAGAGGTGCTGCCCTTGGCGCAGCGCTATTTCATGTTCTAAGGTCGCACCGATATCACTTTGTCAGTACAAAAAGCCGGGAGGAAGTCCGTGATCTACGTCATCGCCACCACGCTTATGAAGCCGGAAAGCCGTGACGCTTTCATCAAGGGCCACAAGGAGTGCATCGCCGAGACGCTGAAGGAAAAAGGCTGCATTTCCTATGATGGTCACGTCAGCGTCAACGATCCCAATCTTTACGTCGTTGTCGAGCGCTGGGCGAGCCGCGAGGAACTCAATGCCCACGCGAGGTCCGCGCACATCAAGGCATGGCGGGACTATTCGACGCCGCTGCGGGCCTCGCCGACGGTGATCGAGATCATCAGCGACGCGAAAGTCGAGAAGTTCTGAAGGGGCACGCCAGAATGATCCGCGCCACGCACGTCAAGCCGCAGCATCGCTGGGTGGAGACACCGAGCGACACCGTTGTGCTCGATTTCGACGACCGTCATCGGCGGCGGATGGCGATGCGGGGGACGCGGGGGCTCGAATTTCTTCTCGATCTCGAAGCCGCCGTCGCGCTGCGCGGCGGCGATGCCCTGGTGCTCGAGGACGGCCGGCTCGTCGAGGTCGTTGCCGCGCCCGAACCGCTGCTCGAAATCAAGGGGGCCGATCCGTATCACCTGATCCGGCTTGCCTGGCATCTCGGCAACCGCCATCTGCCCACCCAGATCATGCCGAAGGCATTACGCGTTCGGCGCGACCATGTCATCGAGGCGATGGTCAAGGGGCTTGGCGCCCGCGTGATCGAGATCGAGGCACCGTTCGATCCTGAAGGCGGCGCCTATGCCGGCACCGCCCACGAACACGCGCATGACGCGCCGGCGCATCAGGATCACGCGCATCACGACCACTCGCATGATCATCGTCACGATCATGATCATCATCGTGATCACGGGCATGATCACCACGATGGGCATGGTCATCATGGGCATCATCACGGTCACTCCCATGCTCATGACCACGACTAGGCGCGAACCGCCTGGGATGGAGGCCGCGATGGGCACTGATGCGGCGGCGCTCTATCGCTTATTGACCTGGCTCTCGCCGGCCTTTCCGGTCGGGAGCTTCTCCTATTCCAGCGGCATCGAATGGGCGGTCGAAGCAGGCGATATCTTTGATCCGGAAAGCCTCCGCGATTGGCTCGCCGCGATGCTGACCGACGGTTCCGGGTTTTGCGACGGCGTGTTTCTCGCGCAGGCGTATCGCGCGGTGGAGGCGGCGGACCACGCCCGCTTGCGCGACATCGCCGAACTCGCCGCCGCGTTTGTGCCTTCGCGCGAGCGGCAGCTCGAGGCGACCACCCAAGGCCGCGCTTTCATTGAAGCGATGCGGGCGGCCTGGATCTGTTCCGACCTGGAGCCGGCGCTCGCGGCCTGCGACGGCGCTATCGTCTATCCCGTCGCGGTCGGTCTCGTCGGCGCCGCGCATGCGATCCCGCTTGACCCGACGCTGCACGCCTTCCTGCATGCCGTGGTCTCGAACTGGATTTCGGCCGCGAGCCGTCTGGTCCCGCTGGGCCAGACCGACAGCCAGCGCGTCCTCGCGTTGTTGGAGCCTGTCGTTGCGATCACGGCGGAGCGGGCGAGCCTCGCCACGCTCGACGACGTCGGGTCCGCGACCTTCCGTGCCGACCTCGCCGGCCTGCGCCACGAAACGCAGTACACCCGCCTGTTCAGGTCGTGATGGAAGCGCCGTACTTTCCACTGTCGTCGCGGCGGTCGCCGAGACGACGGCAATCGAAGGACCTTTATCCATGCCCAGTTCTCACGGCCCGCTTCGCATCGGGGTCGGCGGCCCCGTCGGATCCGGCAAGACCGCGCTGATGGACCTGCTCTGCAAGGCGATGCGCGAGCGTTACGACATCGCCGCGATCACGAACGACATCTACACCAAGTGGGACGCCGAATTCCTGGTGCGCTCCGGTTCGCTGACGCCCGACCGCATCGCCGGTGTCGAGACCGGCGGTTGCCCCCACACCGCGATTCGCGAGGACGCCTCGATGAACCTTGCTGCGGTCGCGGACATGCGCGCGAAATTTCCCGATCTCGATCTCGTGCTGATCGAATCCGGCGGCGACAATCTCGCCGCGACCTTCTCGCCCGAACTCGCCGATCTCACCATCTATGTCATTGACGTCGCAGCCGGCGACAAGATTCCTTCCAAAGGCGGTCCCGGTATCACCCGGTCCGATCTCCTTGTCATCAACAAGATCGATCTTGCACCTTATGTGGGGGCCTCGCTGCAGAAGATGCAGGCGGATGCCAAGAGGATGCGTGGGGAGCGGCCTTTCGTCATGACCAACCTGAAGATGAGCGACGGGCTCGACCGCATCGTCGGCTTCATCGAGTCGAAGGGAGGGCTGCGGCCTTCGCGGCCGGCCTGACTAAGCCGCGGGAAGCGTTAAGCAGCGTTAAGGTTTATGACGGCACCTGCGACGAAAGCTCGCTGCCAGCCGGAAATCGCGTAGCCCGCTGGAACCAAGTTTTTGCCCCGCGGTTAAGGCTATTCGGCTTCCGCGGAGGGCCGACAGCCGTCTCCAAGCAAGCGCCAGCGTTAAGCTTCACTGCCGACCGCGGTTGCGTACCGATCATGACTGCATCATCATATCAGCCGGTTGGCCTTCATTTTCTTCCGCGTCATCGCCGTGCCGGCGAATTTTCGATGACCGGTCCGTCTGTCCGCCAACCGCTCACTGTCGAGTAGTCGAGTGGTTCGGCTTGGTTTCATCATCGGCTTCATCGCGCTGATCGGGGTCGTCCTCTCCGGGCTGGCGGCGTACCGCGTCCACCAGCAGGAGCTCACCATCGATGGCATAGCACTGGCCCGCGCCATCGACGTGCATGCCAGCCTGGTCCAGGACCGCCTGACCGAACGCGAACTGCTTGCCCGCGTTGCCTCGGGCTTGTTCCGTCTGCCATCCGGCATCAAGGCCAACATGCTGGAGCCGCTGCGGTCCGCTATCTACGCGTTCAAGACCGATTTCGTGGTGGCCGGTTGGGTCGCACGGCTGAAGCCGATTGAACTGGAGGCCGCCAGCAAAGCCCTCGCGCAGGCGGGCTATCCCGATTCCACCATCCGTACCCTCGACGGCAAGCCGGTGGATGCGCATTCGCTGCAGCAGCCGATCGACGTGCTGATGGACGTGGAGCCCCGCAACGGCCAGACGGCGCCCTTTGTCGGGCGGGTAATGGACAGCAACTCCAGCGTCGGCGCCATGCTGTCGCGCGCGGCCGCCGACGGCAAGCCGTACGCTTCCGATCCGCTGCCATTGCTGCGGCCAGACGGCCCGGTCGGCGTCGTGCTTGCAGCACCGGTGGTGCAGCCCGACGCCACGACGCCGGCCGGCTTTGTGATCTTCTCCTACGACCTGGCGACGCTGATGTTGACGAACGACGATCTGTCGTTGTTCTCGGTGGCGCTGAAAGATCCGCGCAGGCCCGACAGCGAACTGGTCGCCAACGACCAGGGCGTCGTCACCGATCGCAACGCGCCGACCGAAACGACGCCGTCGGCGACGCGCACCGTCACCTTCGGCAATCGCGACTGGTCGCTCACCTATTACGCGAAGAGCAATGCGGCGAAGCGCGCCGACCAGACCGCGGCCATTGTCGGTGCCATCGGACTCGCGCTGACCGGGGTGGTCTGCGGCCTGTTCGGCTATGTCGCCTATAACAACTTGCGAATGAGCCGCGAAATCCAGGTGCGGATCGGCTTCGAGCGGCGCCTCACGGCCGTCATCGACGAGCTCAACCACCGCGTCAAGAACATCCTCGCTGTCATCCAGTCGATCATCACGCGGACTGTGCGCCATGGCACCGACGTCGAGGTCGCGCGCGAGCTTCGGATCGGACGCATCCATGCCATGTCGAATGTTGTGTCGCTGTTGAGCGAGAGCCAGTGGCAGGGCGTGAAGCTGAAGGGTTTGTTCGAGGCGCGCGCCATTCCTCACGCCGAGCGCATCGCGGTGAGCGGGCCGGACATTTCGGTGAGTGCGCGCGCAGCTCAAAGCCTGTCGCTGTTGTTTTTCGAACTCGCCTCGCATTCCGACGAGGGATTGTCGCTGGTCGGAAAGCACCCTCACATCGTCGCCAATTGGGACGTGACGGGTGAGGAGCCCGACACCACCTTTCACTTCCGCTGGGAGGAGTTCAATACCAGCGAGGCCACGCGCCGGCCGGACAGCGATTTTGGTTTGATCCTGCTCGACCGCGTTGCGCCCGAGGCACTCGGCGGCACGTCGAAGCGCTACTTTACCGATGTCAGCTATGTCTACGAGCTGACCGCGCCCATGGCCACCGTAGTGGACATGGTCGAGCGCGACCGCACCGAACAGTTTTCCGCGCCGGTGCGGCCGGCCAAGTAGCACCACTCGGTTTTGGTTTGTCCCGACACTTGACCTAGCCGCGAACCGGAGCACCGAGATGGTCCGTGAGCCGCCTCGGGTCCGCGCTCTTCGCGAGCACGAGGCTCTATGAGTCCCGGCTCGCGTTTTTGCTGGCCGGGGGCGATCGCCGCATCACCCGTTCCCGCCGATCACCGCGCGCACGGTCTCGTCAGGGCCAAAATCCTCG
>JBLMWS010000128.1:0-11076 GCA_050257355.1 Gemmatimonas sp. | reverse complement strand
TTATGCGCGCGCGATGGCCCTTGTCGCCTTCAACGAAGGCACCGACGAGCTGATCGGCGTGGTCCGTCTCCACTCCGATTCGATCTACGAGAGCGGAGAATACGCGATCCTGCTGCGCTCGAACCTGAAGGGCAAAGGACTGGGCTGGGCGCTGATGCAGCTCATCATCGAATATGCCAGGTCCGAAGGCCTCAAGACGATCTCCGGCGACGTCCTGCGCGAGAACGTCGTGATGCTCGACATGTGCCGCAATCTCGGCTTCGAGGTGCGGTCGGACCCGACCGAGGCCGATCTCTGCAAGGTGCAGCTGAAGCTCTAATTTTTCGCGGGATCAGGGCCGACCGTCACAGCCGCGAAACCGAGACGACGCGGTAGGTGTGCATCTTTCCTGCCTCGTTCAGCGAGACATATTCGCCGGCAACGAAACGTTCGGCGGAGAAATTGTAGCCGAATTCGTCCGAAACGCCTGCGCCGCCTTCGTAATGAAATGCCCAGCCGCCATTGCGATGGACAAGATGGCCATGACGGTCCTCTTCGTCCGGCCGTGAGCGCGTGATGCGGCAGGCGTCCCGATGCTCGCGCCATATCCTCGCGTCGATCCGATCCTGGGCGTCCAGCGGGGCGACGATCACGTAGGCGAAGCCGGCGTCGCCCTCGGGATGCCCGCTCTCGCGGGCGAGCTCGATCCGGATCCGCCGAAATTGCGGCGGAAGCGACGTATTCAGGATCGATTTGGTATGGGCATCCGACATCGGCTTGGCACTCCAGGATCTATTCGCTGACGGCGGGGCTGGTGGAAGCAGGCGTAGCCGGCTTCGGTTTTTTCAGGCTCCGCACGATGATCGTAATCAAGGGCACGAGCAGCGACGGCAGGATGCTGTTCAACGGATGGTGAACCATTCCGGAAAATTCCGCCTGCGCCGCACGCGCTTCGAGCTGCAGCGCTTCAAGCGAGGTCGCGTGAATTTCGCCCGCAAGCTCCAGCTCGCGTCCCGTCGGAGGTCTGCCGGCAATCGCAAATAGGATCGCGGCGATCGCGAAATTCACAGCTCCGAGAATGACGGCGGCGTAAATGGCGTTCAGAGACTGGACCAGTGCGAAGTAGGCGGCAAGCTCCAGCATCGCCAGTCCGAATGCGGCGATCAGGGCCGCAAATGCCCGCAGGCCGAGACCGACAAGCAGATGGCGCAAGCGGATGTCGGTGATGATCCGGTCGGTTCGCCACAACGCGCGCAGGTGCTTGACGATATTGTCGCTGTTCACGCTAATGTCTCCTCAACAGAAGGCCGACGACCACGCCAAGCGCGAACGCCGAGGCAATCGAGGTGACAGGGCGGTCGGCGATCAATTTCTCAAGCTGATCCTCCTCCTGACCCAGCACCTCGCCGAATTCGCCCAGCGCTGATTTCACCTGATCGGCGAGAGCCTCGGCGCGGGATTTCGAGTTGTTGAGGATCTCTTCGCTCGTCGCATTCAACAGGTGCGACAAATCGACTTTCAACGATTGCAGTTCGTCCCTCAACGCGCTCTGATCAAACATGGCTCGTCCTCGCATGACATGTTGAAATCCTAGAGCAGCGCCCAGTCCGGGTCTTGATTTGCGTCAACGGAATTTGTCCCAATGGGCAGATTGGGATCGTGGCCTTTGAGCCAGGTCAATTGCGGTGCGTTGCGAAGGCTTAGTAGCTCGTAGAGCTTTGCGACGTCTCGAAAAAGGCGGCAGCGCGCTTGAAGGCGCAGTGAAGGAAAGGTCAAGCCTTGGTGTCCGAGCCTGTATTAACCGCTGCGCCGTCCGGCGAGTTGCTCGAGCTGCGCCCGGAAGGAGCCTGGATCGCGGCAAACGTCGCGCGCCTGGAGGGGCTCACAGCCTCCATTGTCCCCGACCTCGATCGGTCCAGCAGAGTGCGGCTGAACATGGCCGGGGTGAGGGAGCTCGATACGCTCGGCGCCTGGCTGTTGGAAAAGCTGTCCCGGCGTGCGGTGTCCGCCGGGCATTCCGCCGAGATTGTCGGGGTCGCCGAGAACTACACCGGGCTGATGGAGGAGGTTCGTCAGGTCAACCGTCACAATCCCGCGCCTGCGCCGGCGCCCAACCCCGCGGTCGTAAAGCTCGGCGATCTTGGCCGTGCCACGGTCGGGGTCCGGGAGGAGATTGCAGTCTTTCTGGACATGCTGGGCGCGCTGTTCATGGCCATTGTCGGCGTGTTGCGCAGGCCACGGACATTGCGGTTCACATCGCTCGTCTATCAGCTCTATCGGGTTGGCTGGCAGGCGATCCCGATCATGATGCTGATCACGTTCTTGATCGGAGCCATCATCGCTCAACAGGGCTTTTTCCATTTCCGGAAATTCGGCGCCGAGTCTTATACGGTCGACATGGTCGGCATTCTGGTGCTGCGCGAACTTGGCGTGCTGATTGTCGCGATCATGGTGGCCGGTCGTTCCGGGAGCTCCTATACCGCCGAACTTGGTTCGATGAAGATGCGCGAGGAGATCGATGCCTTGTCGACGATGGGCCTCGACCCGATCGCGGTCTTGATTCTCCCGCGCGTGGCCGCGCTGGTCCTGGCGCTGCCGATCCTGACCTTCATCGGATCGATGGCTGCGCTCTATGGCGGCGGACTGGTCGCGCAGTTCTATGGCGACATGTCGCCTGCGATCTATATCGCCCGTCTGCATGACGCCGTCTCGGTCACCTCTTTCAAGGTCGGCATTCTCAAGGCGCCTTTCATGGCGCTGGTGATCGGCATCGTCGCTTGCAGCGAAGGTCTGCGCGTCCAGGGCAGCGCCGAATCGCTCGGCCGGCAGACCACGACCTCGGTGGTCAAATCGATCTTCCTGGTGATCGTGCTCGACGGTTTCTTCGCCGTGTTCTTCGCCTCCATCGGGATGTAGTCGATGCAGCAGACGGCAGAGACATTCGCGATCCGCGTCCGCGATCTCGTAGTCGGCTTCGGCACTCAGGTGGTGATCGATCATCTGTCGCTGGATGTCCGCAAGGGCGAGATTCTCGGCCTTGTCGGCGCATCCGGCGGCGGCAAGTCGGTGCTGATGCGGACGATCATCGGGCTGATCCGCCGATGGGGCGGGGAGATCGAAGTGATGGGTAGCCCGATCGGCGCAGCACTGGATCGCGCCACGCAGAGCGTCGCGGGCCAATGGGGCATCCTGTTTCAGCAAGGCGCGCTGTTCTCCTCGCTGACGGTGCGGCAGAATATTCAGTTTCCCTTGCGGGAGAATCTGGTGATGTCGCAGGCGCTCATGGATGAGGTCGCCATCGCCAAGCTCGAGATGGTCGGGCTGACGCCCGAGGACGGCGATAAGTTTCCTGCCGAGCTGTCGGGCGGCATGACCAAGCGTGTGGCGCTGGCGCGCGCGCTCGCGCTCGATCCTGCGATCGTCTTCCTCGACGAGCCGACGTCGGGCCTCGATCCGATCTCGGCAGGCGATTTCGACGCGCTGATCAAGACCCTGCAGAAGACGCTCGGGCTGACGGTGTTCATGGTGACCCATGACCTCGCCAGCCTGAACACCGTCTGTGACCGCGTTGCGGCGCTGGCCGACGGCAAGATCGTCGCGATCGGGCCGATGCGCGAATTGCTTCAATCCGAGCATCCCTGGGTGCGGGCCTATTTCCACGGCAAGCGCTCTTTGATGCTGCAACCTCGAGCGAGCTGAAAGATGGAAACCCGCGCTCCCTTTGTCCTGATCGGCGCCTTTGTCCTGGCGGCCATCGTCGCCGTCTTCGGCTTCGTCTATTGGCTCAACAACACCGGCGGTTTGGGACCGCGCACGACCTATCACGTTCAGTTCGACGGCTCCGTCCCCGGGCTCCTGGTCGGCGCGGCGGTGCTGTTCAACGGGATCCGTGTCGGCGAGGTCACCGATCTCCGCCTTGCCCCCGACAATCCGCGCCGCGTCAATGCGACGATCGCGGTGGCCACAGGGACCCCGGTGCGGCCCGACACCAAGGTCGGGCTCGAATTCCAGGGGCTGACGGGCGTGCCGGTGGTGGCGCTCGAGGGCGGCAAATTGCCGCCTCCATCGGGCCAGATGCCGCCCCTGATTGCAGAGCCGGGTGCCGGGCAGAGCATGACTCAGGCGGCGCGCGATGCACTTCGCAAGGTCGATGCCGTGCTGTCGGAGAACGCAGGCCCGCTGAAGGACACGATTGCCAATTTCAAGACCTTTTCCGACGGGCTCGCGCGCAATACCGGCAAGCTCGACAGCATCATCGCAGGGTTGGAAAAGATGACGGGGGGCGGTGCGCCCGAGCAGAAGGTCACCTACGACCTGCGCGCGCCGAAAAACCTCGGAATCCCGGTCAAGACGTTCAAGGGCCAATTGGCGCTGCCGGAGCCGACGGCCGTGGCCATGCTGCAAACACAGCGAATGCTGTTTTCGCCGGCAACGGAGCATCCCGATTTCGCCGACTTCCTCTGGGCCGACAGCATCCCGAAACTGCTGCAGGCAAGGCTCATCGACACCTTCGAGAACTACGACATCGCCCATGCACCGCTGCGCGGCGCGGATGCCGGGCCGGGGGACTATCAGCTCCTGATCGACGTCAGGCGGTTTCGCATTGCGGTAGACGCCGGTCCCGCAGCGGAGATCGCTTTGTCGGCGCGGCTCGTGGACAAGAACGGAAAGGTGATCGCCTCTCGTCTGTTCGAACAAAGCCAGAAGCTGGATCAGGTCGAGCCGGCCGCAGCGGTTGCGGCTTTCAACGATGCCTTCGGGCGGATCGCCAAGGACGTGGTCGGGTGGACCGTGCAGGCGCTGTAGCGGCGGAAAGCCGCCGGCGGTCGCGAGCGGCGCAACTGCGATGCGGGCTGGTCGCCCTGGCTGCGGTCTATCGCAGCGTCGTCAGGTAGGACAGCATGTCGTGGATCTGATCGGGATCGAGCACGAACTCCGGCATCGCCGGATGCCCGGTATCGATGCCCTCGGCCAGCGCTTCGCCCAGCATGTCGACGGGATAGCGCCGGTGCAAGGTGCGGAATGGCAGGGCCGGCCTGAAGGGGCTGTTGCCGGTTCGGCCAATCGCGTGGCAGCGCGCGCAATGTGCCCTTGCGTAGGCCTTGCCCCGCTGCGCGGCCGGCGAGGCGGCCAAAGCGGGCGCGATGAAGGCTGCCGTCATCATCACCGCCATCAGGGCTCCGCGCAGGGCAAATCGTAGCATCAGCTCACCGTTTTAAGCGAATTCGGTGCCAGGATACGGGTGAAGCTTCGGCCGAATTTGATCTGCATCAATCGCCGACCGGGCGTTTGGTTATGATGCGTCAGATCGACGGAATCGGCGAGCGCGAGAGGCGCGGCCATCTGACTGCCTCGGAGTTGTGGATGAAGGCTTATTTGGCCGCGATTGAGCCCAACGCTCAACCCTGTGCGGATTGCTCGGTACGCCCGCTCAGCGTCTGCGCCTCGCTGGACAAGGCGGAAATGGAGGAGTTTCAGCATCTCGGCCGTCATGTCCACTTTGCGGCCTGCGAGACGGTGTTTGCGGAAGAAGAGCTGGGTACCTCATTTTACAACGTGCTTGAAGGCGTGATGCGGCTCTACAAGCTGCTCCCTGACGGCCGTCGACAGATTGTCGGATTTTCCCTGCCCGGCGATTTCCTGGGGATGACCACCTCCGGGCGCAATAATTTCTCGGCTGATGCGATCGGTCCGGTCGAAGTCTGCCGGTTCTCGAAGTCCGCCTTTCTCCGATTTGCGGAGAACAAGCCGCATCTCTTGCGCCGCATCAACGAGTTGGCCATCCGCGAACTAAGCCAGGCGCGGGACCACATGGTGTTGTTGGGCCGCCGTTCCGCCGAGGAAAAGGTCGCGACGTTCCTGATCGGCTGGCGCGACCGTCTGGCCCGGCAAGGCGGACTCTCGGCCACCCTGCCGCTGCCGATGAGCCGCCAGGACATTGCCGACTATCTCGGTCTGACCATCGAAACGGTGAGCCGCACCTTTACCAAGCTGGAGCGCGATGGCGCGATCGAAATCATTTCGGGTGGCGTCCGTTTGCTGGATTCGGCAAGGGTCGAAGCGCTGACCGCAGCCTAAGTCGCGACGAGACCAGTTGAACGAGGCCCGGCGGTTTTGATCCAGATCAAGGACCGACTCTTCCCCGACCAGCGATATTTTTCGCCGGTTTTCAAGGGAGGTCATGATGCCGTTCGACGCCTTGATCGTAAGTGTCTGCGTCACTGCCGTGTTTGTCGGATTTGCGCTCGTGCTGGCGTGGGCGGACCGTCAGACCCAATCCAATCGAGCCAAGTAGCCTCCGGAGCGGCGCGGCTTCTACGCATCGCCGATCGCGTTGCTCGCGACGCGCGAGGTGCGCGGACGTTGCAGAAGCGTCGATGGGCACCAACAGATTGCGAATTTCGCGTGGCGACAGCGCCGGATTCGGTGCCGTCAGGCAGGCGCAAGCGGCGCTTTGCAGTTGAAAATGATATGCACCTTGGACTAGGGAAGAACGGCGTGCCCAGCAGTTCCTCCAGGAGTCACAACCGGCGTGCCCCAGGACAAGGCAGGAGATGCTCGCCGCCCCTCGAGCAGCAAGCTATCGGTGTTGCGCGAGCATCCGATCTTTCGCGATCTCGAGCCCGAGGCGCTCGACCAGCTCTGCCGCTACGCCAAGCACACCGCGCTCAAGCGGGGCGCTTCGATTTTCGCCAAGGATGATCCGGGCAGCAGCCTCTATGCTGTGATCACCGGCACGGTGAAGATCAGCATCTCTTCGCCCGATGGCCGCAATGCGATTCTCAATCTGGTCGGCCCGGGGGAGGTGTTCGGCGAAATGTCGGTGCTGGACGGACAGCCCCGCTCCGCCGACGCCATCGCAAACACCAATTGCGAGATTTTCGTCATCGACCGCCGCGACTTCCTTCCCTTCGTGCGCAACCAGCCGACGCTGGCGATGAAATTCATCGAGCTCTTGTGCGCGCGTCTGCGCTGGACCAGCGAGCAGGTCGAGCAGGTTATTCTTCAGGATCTGCCGGGCCGGCTTGCAAGCGCGCTGTTAGGCCTGATCGAAAAGCGCAAGCCGGATCCCGAGAACCACACCATCGCCATTACGCAGCAGGAAATCAGCGAAATGGTCGGCATGACGCGCGAGAGCATCAACAAGCAGCTGCGGGCGTGGTCCGCGCGCAACTGGGTTCGCCTGGAGCACGGTGCAATCGTCGTGCTCGACGCGGCCGCGCTGCGGGAGCTTGCCGAAGCCGGCGCGCACGGCGACGTGTGAAGCTCGCCGCCTCGCGCTTTCGCAACTCAGCCGTGACCTCTCATAGATAGCCTTCGCCGGCTTCGGCGGCGAAGCGGCCTGGATCGCCCTCCCAGACGATGCGCGCGTGTTCCAGCACATAGACGCGGTCGGCATGGGGAAGGGCGAACGTCACGTTCTGCTCGCCGAGCAGCAGCGTGATCGACGTGGTCTGGCGCAACTTTTCCAGGGCCTTGGACAATTGCTCGAGAATGACGGGTGCGAGCCCGAGCGTCGGCTCGTCGAGGATCAGGATCTTCGGCTGCATCATCAAGGCGCGCCCGATCGCCAGCATTTGCTGCTCGCCGCCGGACAAGGTCTGTGCGAGCTGATCTTGCCGCGCCTTCAGAATCGGAAACAGCTCGAACAGCCAGGTGAGCTGCCGATCCCTCTCCGTTTCGGAGAGGTGCTGACCACCAAGATCGAGATTCTCCCGCACGGTCATCTCGCCGAACAGTTCGCGCGACTCCGGGCATTGCACGATGCCGGAGCGGGCGATCTTCGCCGGGCTGATGCCGCGCAGCTTGTCGCCGTCGCGCACGATGTCGCCGCTATAGGGCAGGAAACCGGAAATGGCGTTGAACAGGGTGGTCTTTCCGGCTCCGTTGAGGCCGACAATCGAAACAAACTCGCCGTGATGGATATGGATCGAGACGTTCTCCAGCGCCTGCGCCTTGCCATAGTGCACGTTGAGGTCCTTCACCTCGAGCGCCGGGACCTGATCCTTGAAGCTGGTTTCGGGGCGGGCGTGGGTTTGCAACGCGCCGCCGAGATAGACGCGTCGCACCGTCTCGTTGCGCATCACCTCGTCGGCGCGCCCGGTGACGATCTCCTCGCCGAGATACATCGCAAGCACGCGATCGACCAGCGCAGCCACGCTCTTGACGTTGTGGTCGACCAGGAGCACGGCGCGGCCCTCGTCGCGGAAGCTGCGGATCAGTTCGGAGAAGGTGCCGACCTCGGCCAGGGTCAGGCCGGCGAAAGGCTCGTCCACCAGCACGACCTTCGGGTCTCGCGCGATCGCCTTCGCAAGCTCGAGCCGGCGCAGATCGGCAAAGGGCAAGGTCGGCGGCCGGCGATTGATGACGGCGCCGAGGCCGACGCGCTCGGCTATCCACCTGGCGCGCTCGATGAGCGCCTTGTCGGGAAACAGCATCAGCAGGCTGTCGGGCAGCAGCGCGACCATGATATTTTCCAACACGGTCTGCCGGTTCAGCGGCCGCGAATGCTGAAACACCATGCCGAAGCCCTTGCGCGCGATCTTGTGCGCGGGCAGTCCGGCGACGTTTTCGCCCTGGAAGACAACTTCGCCGGCGGTCGGCCGCTCGATACCCATGATCGACTTCATGGCGGTCGATTTGCCCGAGCCGTTGGGACCGATCAGGCCGAGGATTTCGCCATCGCGGAGGTCGAGGCTGAGATTCTTGACGGCGGTGAGGCCGCCGAAGCGCTTGACCAGGCCGCGGACCTGAAGCGTGGGAAGGGAACTGGTGCGAGCATCCATCACGAACGCGCCTCGCGCGACAGGGCGGCTCCGAGAAAGCCGCCGGGGAAGAACAGCACGACCAGCAGTGCCACGAAGGAGACGATGAAGGTCGCAAGCTCGCCCGTCGGGCGCAGGAATTCGCCGGCGACGATCAGGAAGATCGCGCCGAGCGCGGCGCCCAGGACGGTGCGGCGGCCGCCGAGCACGGCGGCGACGATGACGTTCACGCCGACGGCAACGTCGACCACCGTTCCGACCGAAGCGGTACCGAAATAGAACACGAGCAGCGCGCCCGAGAGGCCTGAGAAGAATGCGCTCACGATAAAGGCAAACAGCTTGTGCTTGACGATGTTGAAGCCGAGCGCGCCGGCCTGAACCGGGTCCTGGCCGCTCGCCTGCAACACGAGGCCGATCGGCGATTGGGCGAGGCCATACAGGACTGCGGCGCTGATGGCCATGAATCCAAGCGCGATCCAGTAGTTGATATTGGCGCTGATGGTGATGACGTCAGGGATCGTCAAGCCGATCTCGCCGCCGGTGAGTCCGGCGAAGACCACCACGAAATTCTGCAGCATCAAGACGGCGACCAGCGTGGTCAGGCCGAAATAGGGGCCGCGGACGCGCAGCGCCGGAAGCGCCAGCACGAAGCCTGCGACCACGGAAGCCATCGCGCCGAGGAAGATGCACAGATAGACCGACCAGCCATATTGATTGTTGAGGATGCCGGCGGTGTAGGCGCCGACCCCGATCAGGAAGGTCGGTCCGAAATTCACCTCGCCGGCAAACCCGAACAGAAGGTCCCAGGCCATCGCAAATACGCCGAAATAATAGGCGACCGTGAGCAGGCCGAGCACGTAGCCGGAGACGTAGAGCGGCAGGGTCGCGGCGATCGCGACGACGAGGATCGAAATCAGGAACAGGCGCGATTTGAAGAAATCGGTCATGCTCAACGCCTCCCGAGCAGGCCTTGCGGCCGGACATACATGACGAAGACGAGGAGCAGCAGGGCCGGAATCGTGCGGTAGGCGGGCGAGATCAGATAGGCGGTGAGGGTCTCGAGATAGCCGACCACGAAGGCTGCGATCAGCGAGCCCGACACGCTGCCGAGCCCGCCCAGCACGACGATCGAGAAGGCGCTCGCCGTGAGCGGGCCGACGCTGTAGGAGCTGACGCCCAGGAACATGCCGAGCAGGACGCCGGCGATGCCGGCAAGAATGCCGTAGATCGCCCAGACCACGAGGTAGATGTTGTTGAGCTCGAGGCCGAGCAGCGTCACGCCGCGCGGGTTCATGGACGCGGCGAGCACCGCCTTGCCGGTGCGGGTGCGGTTCACCAGGAACCACAATAGTCCGATCACGACCCAGCAGACCACCGCGGTGAAGATCTCGTTCTTCGGCGTGCGCACGCCGAGGATATCGACCACGCCCTCCACGATGGGAAGGACGGTTTTGGCATTGTTGGTGAAAAAATATGCGATCAATTCCTGGATCATGATTCCCCACAGCAGCGTGCCGGTGAGGACGAAGATCTCCTTCTCCTCGTTGGGAATCCGCTTCGATTTCTGGATCGGCTGCACCACCGCGAAATAGGTCGCGAACGCCGCCACCAGCGCAGCCGCGACGCCGATCAGCGAGCCGGTGTAGGTGTTGGCGTGCAGCATACTTGCGGCAGCCCAGGCGGCGACCGCCGCCAGCACCATGATGGCGCCGTGCGAAAGGTTTAGCACGCCCGAAACGCCGAAGATGAGGGTGAAGCCCATCGCGCCCAGCGCGTACAAGGCACTGACGGCAAAACCGTCGATCAGGATTTGTAAAGCAAGCATCTCATCCGGCAGCAGAGCATCGCCGCCTATACTCCGCAAGTCGCGTATGGGACAATGCTCCCGGACGCGACGTCCGGGAGCGCGGTCTCTTAGGTCGTTATTTCGAGGTGACCTTGATGAAGCTCGGGAACTTCAGCTGCGCCTTGGCCACTTCCTTCGGCCAGACCGCCACCTGCTGACCGTCCTGCCACTGCAGCATCAATCCCGTGATCAGGCCCTTGCCATATTTGATCGAGTGCGTGAACGGATCGTTCTTGCCATAGAACTGCACGCGGCCGATCGTACCTTCCCAATCGGTCTTTTCCAGCGCAGCGACCAACTTGTCAGCGTCGGTCGAGCCCGCACGCTTCACGGCATCGGCGATGTAATAGACCTCGTCATAGGCTGTGTAGCCGGCATAGGACGGATAGTTACCGAACCGCTTGTTGAATGCCTGGGTGAACGGAATCGACTTCGGCGTGACCGCAACGCCTGTGCCGGAGACACCCTGATAGATGACGCCGTTGG
>JBLMWS010000127.1:0-10473 GCA_050257355.1 Gemmatimonas sp. | reverse complement strand
TCGGCGTTCCCGGCACGGTCGCCGGGCTCAGCCTGGCGCTGGAAAAATACGGCTCAGGCAAGTTCAGTTTGGCCGAACTGCTGCAGCCTGCAATCAGGCTGGCGCGCGAGGGCTTTGTCGTCACCGACGATCTCGCCGACACGCTGCCGCAATGGTATCGGCGCCTGGCGCGCTGGCCGTCCTCGATAAAGGTGTTTGGTCGCCCCGACGGAAGCTCGTTGCGGGAAGGCGACCAGCTGACGCAGCCTGAGCTTGCGGCGACGCTCGAGGCCATCGCGGCGCAAGGGCCGGACGGATTCTATCGGGGGGCGGTTGCCGCGAAGCTTGCCAAGGCGGTGAGCGACGCCGGCGGCATCATGACGCCAGAGGATTTGAAATCCTATCAAGCCGTGATCCGCACGCCGGTGCGAGGCCTCTATCGCGGCTACGAGATCGTTTCGATGCCGCTGCCGTCCTCGGGCGGCACGGTGCTTCTGGAGACGCTGAACATCCTCGAAGCCTATCCGCTCGGCGAGATGAAGCAGGGTTCCGCGGCCTCGCTGCACCTTCTGATCGAGGCGATGAAGCGCGGCTATGCCGATCGCGCCCGCTATCTCGGCGATCCCGCCTTTGTCAACGCGCCGCTTGCGACCTTGCTGGCAAAGGATTACGCGGCGAAGCAGCGCGCGAGCATCGATCCGAACCGCGCTACGCCGTCGGCCGAGATCCTGACCGCGCCGTCGCCGCACGAAGGCAGCAACACCACGCATTTCTCGGTAGTGGATCGCGACGGCAACGCGGTCGCCAACACCTACACGCTCAATTTCAGCTATGGCGTCGGTCTGGTCGCCGAGGGCACCGGCGTGCTGCTCAACAACGAGCTCGACGACTTCACCGCCGCGCCCGGAGCGTCGAACGCCTTCGGCCTGGTCGGTTATGAGGCGAATTTGCCGGGGCCGGGCAAGCGGCCTTTGTCCTCGATGTCGCCGACCATCGTCGAGAAGGACGGCAAGGTCGTACTGGTGACGGGCTCGCCGGGCGGCAGCCGCATCATCTCCACCGTGCTGCAGGTGATCGTCAACGTGCTCGACTACAAAATGGATATTGCGGCGGCGGTCGCCGCACCCAGGCTGCATCACCAATGGCTGCCGGACCAGGTTTCGGTCGAGCCCGGGTTTTCACCCGACGTGCTGGCCGCGCTGGCGGCGAAGGGACATCACATCGTGGAATCGGCAGGCTACTCCTCCGCCAATTCCATCCTCGTCACGCCGACCGGCCTGTTGGGCGCGCCGGACCCGCGCACGCGCGGTGCAGAGGCGGCAGGCGAATAGGCCGGTGCAGTTGCCAGCGTGCGGCAGCGGAGTATAAGCCGGCCAAACTCTTTCGGAGAGGAAGCGCCAATGGCAACGGCCGACCCGTCGCGAAATCCTGAGACCGCGGCGATCGAAGACACCAGCCTGCTCGCATTCTATCGCGATATGAACCCGGCCGAGCGCCGGACCTTCTGGGCGTGCTCTGCGGGGTGGGCGCTCGACGGCATGGACTTCATGATCTATCCGCTGGTGATCGGCACCATCATGACGCTGTGGAAAGTCGATGCCGGCTTTGCGGGCCTTGCGGGCACCGTGACGCTGCTGTCCTCTGCGATCGGCGGCTGGCTCGGCGGCTATCTCGCCGACCGCATTGGCCGGGTGCGCACGCTGCAATTCACGATCCTGTGGTTTTCGGCACTGTCGCTGGTCTGCGCGGTGGTGCAAAGCTTCGATCAGCTGCTGATCGCACGTGCGGTGTTGGGCCTGGGCTTCGGCGGTGAATGGGCGGCGGGCGCGGTGCTGATGGGTGAAGCGATCCGGCCGCAATACCGGGGACGCGCCGTCGGCTCGGTGCAATCCGGTTGGGCGGTCGGCTGGGGACTTGCGGTGCTCGCGCAGGCGATCCTGTTCAAATTGATGCCGGCGGAAGTCGCCTGGCGCTGGATGTTTGCAGTCGGCGCGTTGCCGGCGCTCCTGATCTTCTATTTGCGGCGCTACGTCACCGAGCCGGAGATCGCGGTGGCCACCCGCACCAAACAGGCCGAAGCCGGCGAGCGCCCACCGCTCTGGGAGATTTTCTCCGGCCCCATTCTGAAGACCACGATACTCGCCTCGCTGATGGCGACGGGAATGCAGGGCGGCTATTATGCCGTCACGTTCTGGGTGCCGCGCTTCCTCACCACCGAGCGCAAGCTGTCGATCGTCTCCTCGACCGGCTATCTGTCCGCGCTCATCATCGGCTCCTTCATCGGCTATCTCGTCGGCGCCTGGCTCGCCGACCGCATCGGCCGGCGCAATCTGTTCCTGATCTTCTCGCTCGGCGCCATCGCCGTGGTGTTGCTCTACACGCAACTGCCGCTGAACAACGAAGTGCTGTGGATCCTGGGCTTCCCGCTCGGCTTCTTCGCCTCGGGTTATTTCTCGGGCATGGGCGCGTTTCTCACCGAACTCTATCCGACGCGGCTGCGCGGCTCCGGCCAGGGCTTCTGCTACAATTTCGGCCGCGGCATCGGCGCGCTGTTTCCGTATCTCGTCGGTGCGCTCTCGACCACGACAGCGCTCGCCAATGCCATCGCGATCTTTGCGGTGGCAGCTTACGGCGTGTTCTTCCTCGCCGCCTTTGCGCTGCCGGAGACCCGCGGCCGCGTGCTGCACGCGGACGGGTGATTGAAGGCCCCGTCATTCCGGGCGATGCAACGCATCGAGCCCGGAACCTTCAGGTTGTAGCGCGACAGTCCGGTTCGCTCGCCGGCGCGAGCGGCGATCACCGCCCCAGCTGATACGGCCCGCCCTTCTCCAGCGCGCGCTGATAAGCGGGGCGGGCGTGAATGCGGTCCAGGAAAGCCATCGCCTTGGGACGACCCTGTTCGAGTCCGCCGCGGGCGGCCGCAGCTTCCAGCGGAAAGCTCATCTGGATGTCGGCCGCGGTGAAATCGCTGCCCGCGAACCATTCGCTCCTGGCAAGCTCCGCCTCCCAAAAATCCATGTGCTGCTTGAGTTGCGGATTGACCACCGCGGTCAGCGCCTGGTTCGAAACCCTGCGCACCAACGGGCGCAGCAGCGCCGGCGCGCGCTTGGGCATCAGCGTGAACAGGAGCTTCAGGAGCAGCGGCGGCATGGCCGAGCCTTCGGCATAGTGCAGCCAATAGGTATAGCGCAGCCGCTCCGGCGTCTTCGGCGGCGGGATCAGCCGACCGTTGCCATAGGTCTCGATGAGGTACTCGATGATCGCGCCGGACTCAGCGATCGTATTGCCGTTGTCGGTGACGATCGGCGATTTGCCGAGCGGATGAATGGCGCGCAACTCCTTGGGCGCACGCATGTCCGGCTGACGCTGATAGCGGACGATCTCGTAAGCGACGCCGAGCTCTTCCAGCAGCCACAGCACGCGCTGCGAGCGGGAATTGTTGAGATGATGAACCGTCAGCATGGAACCCTCAGGATTGTCGCACCCGTTTCCGTAACAAGCGGACACGAGATTGGCGATGCGACGAACAGATCGGTCGCCGTTTTATACCCGGGTAAATATTGACGACCAATTATATCCGGATATAAATGGACATGAGTTGGATTGAGGAGACGCCTCCGTGTCGGATCATTTTACCGCCTTTGAGGGCCAGCGGCGCCTAGCCTCCGGCCCGCTGGCCGAAGTCGCTCTGGCGGTCAGGCAGGTCGAACCCCAAGCTGCCGAGCCGATCGCGATTTTCAATGACGAGACCGGCCGTGCCGTGGATCTCGACCTGCGGGGTAGCGCTGACGAGGTGCTGGCGCGGCTTGCCGGAACCGATGCGGGTCCCGCGGCGGAGCCGATCACGGCGAGCGAGCCGCGTGGCCGCGGTCGGCCCAAGCTCGGCGTGGTCGCGCGTGAGGTGACGCTGCTGCCGCGGCATTGGGAATGGCTCAATGCGCAGCCGGGCGGCGCCTCGGTTGCGCTGCGCAAGCTGGTCGACCAGGCGCGACGCGCCAATGGCGATGCCGGCCGCCAGCGCGCGGCGCGCGACGCCGCCTATCACTTCATGTCCGCGATGGCTGGCAATCTGCCCAATTTCGAAGAGGCCGCGCGCGCGCTGTTCGCCGACGACCGCCGGGCCTTCGCCGCGTTGGTTGCGGCCTGGCCGGCCGATATTCGCGACCACGTCATCAAGCTCGCTTACGCCGATCGCGTCGAATAGCCCGCGGCGCGCTCAACCAATTCCGACAACATCAGCTCGCGCACCCCGATGCGACGCGGCCGTCGGCCGCGACGCTGCGCAACAGGAAATGCCGTGTCGACCATCTCCGCACTCCGGAAACCGTTTCTGATCTTCCTCGCGCCGATGATGTTGGCCAATATCATGCAAGCCTTGTTCGGCACCATCAACAATGTCTATCTCGGCCAGATGATCGGCGTGGACGCGCTCGCGGCCGTGTCCGTGTTCTTCCCCGTGATGTTTCTGTTGGTCGCCTTCGTGGTCGGCTTGAGCTCCGGCGCCGGCGTGCTGATCGGCCAGGCCTGGGGCGCGGCCGAGCCCGGCAAAGTGAAGGCGGTCGCCGGCACCACGTTGACGGTTGCGCTCCTGCTCGCGAGCGCAATTGCAATTCTCGGCGGATTGTTCAGCCGGCAGCTCCTGGTCGCGCTCGCCACGCCCCCGGATATTCTCGATGCGGCGAACCATTATGCGCGCATCATGATGATGGCGATGCCGCTGACCTTCACCTTCATCCTGATCACCGCGATGATGCGCGGCGTCGGCGATACTCTGACGCCGCTGCTTGCGCTGTCGGTCTCGACCGTGATCGGGCTTGCCGTCACGCCCGCTCTGATCCGGGGCTGGCTCGGCCTGCCCCGCCTCGGCATCGCCAGCGCCGCCTGTGCGTCGGCGATATCGAGCTTCGTGACACTGCTCTGGCTGCACCTGCATCTGCTCCGGCGCAAGCACGCGCTGGCGTTCGACGCCGCGTTCCGGCGTTCGATGCGGCTCGACCCGATGTTGTTGCGAACGGTGCTGCGGCTCGGGATTCCGACTGCGATCGGCATGATCGTGATGTCGCTCGCCGAACTGGTCTTGCTCGGCCTCGTCAACAGTTTCGGCTCCAATGCCACCGCCGCCTACGGCGCCGTCAACCAGGTCATGAGCTATGTGCAGTTTCCGGCGTTGTCGATCTCGATATCGGTCTCGATCTTCGGTGCGCAGGCGATCGGGCGCGGCAACGCCGATCAAATGGGTGCCATCGTCCGCACCGGCCTGGAAATGAACCTCGCGCTCACCGGCGGCCTGGCGACCATTGCCTATCTTTTCTCCCGCATCCTGATGAGCTTCTTCATCACGGACGGCGCGGTGCTCGAACTCGCGCAGGGGCTCCTGCACATCGTGTTGTGGAGCACCGTCGTGTTCGGGATGGCGACCGTTTTTTCCGGCGCGATGCGCGCCAGCGGCACGGTCTGGATGCCGCTTTTGATCTCGATGTTTGCCATCACCGCGATCGAAGTGCCGGCGGCGATCGTGCTCAGCCGCATGATCGGCATCCAGGGCGTCTGGATCGCCTATCCGATCACCTTCTGCGCCATGTTCGTGCTGCAGATGGGCTATTACCTCCTGGTGTGGCGAAAACGTGCGGTCCGGCGCCTCATCTGAGCAGCGGGCTTGCACCGATCACGATATGATGATCGTCATATCGATGCTGGACGCGATCCGATAGCCGGGTCCAAATGGGCCGGACAGGAACGATGGCGTACGGCGGGCCGTTGCGCTATTTTGCGTGCAAACGATAAAGGAAACGGACAATGCGCGTTCTCGTGGTCGGTGCCGGAGCCATCGGCGGATATTTCGGCGGCAGAATGCTGCAAGCCGGCCAGGATATCACCTTCCTGGTGCGGCCGCGCCGGGCGGCGGAATTGGCTTCCGCGGGCCTGGTGATCAAGAGCCCGAATGGCGACGTCACGTTGAAAAATCCACCGACGGTCCAGGCGGACACGCTGACGGGAAAATTCGACGTGGTGTTGCTGAGCTGCAAGGCCTACGACCTCGACGACGCCATCCAATCGTTCGCTCCGGCGGTCGGGTCGCAGACGTCGATCGTCCCGCTCTTGAACGGCATGCTCCATCTCGACATTCTCGACCGGGCATTCGGCCGTGGGCGCGTGCTCGGCGGCCTCTGCGCCATTGCAGCGACGCTGAACGACAAGCGCGAAGTGGTGCAGCTTGCCCCGATGCAATCGCTGACCTTCGGCGAGCGCGACGGCGGCTTGAGCGAACGGGTCCGCGCCATCGCCGAAGTTTTCAAGAGCGGCAACTTCAACGGCACGGCGTCCGAGAACATCCTGCAGGACATGTGGGAGAAATGGGTGTTCCTGGCCTCGCTGGCTGCGGCGACCAGCCTGATGCGCGCCTCGCTCGGCAACATTCTCGCCGCCCCGCGCGGCAAGGACTTCGTGCTCGGCATCTTCGATGAGTGCAAGGCGGTTGCGGCAGCGGAAGGCTTTCCGCCCCGCGCGCCGTTTCTGGAGCGCACGCTGGCCATGCTCACGACCGAGGGCTCGCCGCTGACGGCCTCGATGTTCCGCGACATCAAAGCCGGCCTGCCGGTGGAAGCCGATCATGTGATCGGCGATCTGATCGCGCGCGGCGAAACTGCGAAAGTACCGGTGCCGCGGCTGCACGTCGCCTACACCCATTTGAAGGCCTACGAACGGGAACGCGTTTAAGGTCAGCGTAAGGAAAGCGGGTTCCAATGCAGGCTTGGCGAATATGTTCGCTCCGGCCGCATTTCGTGGTTGGCAATGGTAGGTGCGGTCCGCTATTGGCGCATATCGACTGATATCGCCCCCCACGGACTCCATCTTGCAGCCTTCGGACATCCTCGAAACTCCCCAGACCAGCTGGGACAAGAAAATTGCCGCCGATCTCACAGCCGAGATGGAGCGGCATCTTTCGGACAAGATATCCACGATTCCGGAGATGCGCCGTATTCTCGCGGTGAGGGGTTATCGCGAGCTGCGCGAGGCGGCAGAGCACGCCATCGAAGGAAAGACAGGTGCTGACGCCTTGCGCGCCATGATGCACGCGATGCGCCGCTACGCGCTGGAGCGGCCGGGCTTGTCGGCCGCGACTTTCCGCACGCCGGAGACCGACAGCCCGGAATGGCGCGCGGCCTCTATGGAACTCGGCGCCGTCGTGCTCGGGGTGTTCGGCCAACTCGGCGTGCGCGGCGAGCAGAGCATGCACGCGCTGCGCATCCTGCGAGCCCTGGTGCGCGGTTTCGTGCTGCACGAGATGGCGTCGTCGTTTCTCGAGCCGATCGGCTATGATGAGAGCTACGACCTGGCGATCAAGGTATTCATCGAGGGTCTGGCGGTACTGCGCAAGTGAGTCCCCGGGGCTCGACGTAAAGGCGGCCGACGCTCGCTTCACCCTTAGTTTCTGCAGATCACCTCGCGCTCTTGTTCAGGGCAATGGCGGCGCGAATGAGCGCCTTCAACGCCTTTGCGTCGATTGTCTCGCCTTCGTGGAAGTCGATGGCGCGCCTGGTACTGCCTTCGAGGCTGGAATTGAAGAGACGCGCCGGATCCTCCAATGATGCGCCCTTGGCGAAGGTCAGCTTGACGACGCTCTTATACGTCTCGCCGGTGCAGATCATTCCATCGTGATACCACACGGGGACGCCGCGCCACTTCCACTCTTCGACGACGTCGGGATCGGCATCCTTGATCAAGGCGCGCAGCCGGCTGAGCATGTCGCCCCGCCAATCGGCGAGCTCCTTGATTCGCGCGTCGATCAGCTCGGAAGGCGAGCGGCCATTCGCCGCCTTGCTCTTCGTCATGCCCGCTCCTCCGCCGCAGCCCCGAAGCTCCGGTCATTGGAGCGGCGCTTCGTGGCATAGGGCAATACGAACATGTAAAGGCCGCTGAAGAGCAACAGAAACAGCGGAAGCAGCGGCGAATAGACCACCCAGGGCGAAGACTTGCCAAGGCCCATGGCGACGAAGTTGGCGATGACCGTCACGGTGAAGATGATCGACAGCCAGCGATGAAGCTGGCGAACGCAAGCGCTCCAACTCAATGAGACCTCCTATAAAGACGCGTGATTACGTGGATGTGGCGGACGTCAATCGATCCGCGCCAACACCTGCTCCAGAGCCGCGACGAAACGCGGCCAGCCGGCGCGCGCCCCGCCGTAATATTGCGGCTGATCGGCGCGGAAGCCCGACTGCTCCATGCGCAGATGCGTCCCCTGGCCGGTGGACGTAAGAGTCCAGGTGACGGTGCTTTTCAGGCCATCGTCGGTTCCGTCGCGTACCGCATCCCAAGTGTAGGACAGCGCCTTGTTCGGCTCGACGACGAGGACTTTGCAGCTGACGGCGCCCCACTCGGCGCGCAGATCGAAGCGATGGCCCACGTCGGGCTTGAAGTCGTTCTTCATCAGCCACTCCTCGATCAAATGCGGTTGCGTGAGCGCGCGCCAGACCTTTTCCGGCGGAAAGGGAAATTCACGTTCGACGACGACGGAGCGTGTTTCGGCCGATTCATTCATTGGTCCATCCTTTTGAGCAGATCTTCGAGATGGTCGAACCGGCGTTCCCAGAACCCGGTCATCTGGCTGGTCCAGTCGATCAGCGGGGCCAGCGCGGCGAGCTGTGCGCTGTAATGGGTCTGGCGACCTTCATGACGGTCCTGCACCAGCCCGGCCTGCTTCAGAATCGCGAGATGCTTGGAGACCGCCGGTTGCGAGACGCCGGCCCGTGCCGTCAACGCCGCGACGGTCTGGTCTCCTTCGCGGCATAACCGCTCGAAGATCGCCCGTCTGGTCGGATCGGCGAGCGTCCTGAACAGCACATCGTGAGCATGGGGCATCGAGATCCATAACTCGTTGGTTATTGATCGACGTATAACCGCAGAGCTATGTATCAGTCAAGCGAAAGAACGGACTGGTCCTCGGGACCGCAAAGAGGGCGCCGCCGGCGAGATCAGGTGCCCGAGAAATGGGCGAGATAATGGGCCAGCGCCTCGATCTCTTCCTCGCTCAAGGGATAGGCGACATCCGCCATGGCTGCCACGCCGCCGCCGGAGCGTTTGCCGGACTTGAAGTCCTTCAGCGCCTTGACGAGGTATTCCTCGCGCTGATCGGCGATGCGCGCGACCGCCTTGGTGCCCGCGAAATTATCGGTATGGCAGGAGGCGCAGCGTCGGCCGGCGACCGCCTGCGCGCCCTTTTTCGACAGATTTGGATTGTCGTCCGACGGCGCTTTCGGCGGGGTCAACGACGCGAAATAGGCGCCGAGATTGCGGATGTCATCGTTGCTGAGCTGCTCGACGATGGGCTGCATCTGCTCGTTCTTGCGCGCACCGGAGCGGAAGAACACGAGCTGCCATTGGATGAATTGATCAGGCTGGCCGGCGAGCGAGGGAATATTTTCCGTCTGCGAAATGCCGTTATCGCCGTGGCAGCCCGCACAAATCTCGGCCTTCGCCTTGCCGGCCGCAAGATCGGCGGCATCGGCCGACGAAACGCCGATCGCAGCCAGAGCCAACAATCCGATCCACCCGTTTCGCATGCCACTTCTCCCGGCCTCGGTCTCTCGCGGCGACGTCAAGCCCGGAGCCCATAACAGCGGCCGACGCCGATGGGTTCCGCGGATGCGTCGCCCCATTCGGACGGCCACTGGCTGTTCTGATGTCCAACCCGCAGGCTGCGGGCAATTGCGCATCGCAAGAGATCGCGACGACAGAGGCTGCAGATGCCCTTCGGCAGCCGCAGCCTCTGCTTCGTCAACTCGTCCTATTTGCTGTAGCTGATGCGATAGATCGCACCGGCCCAGTCGTCGGCGACGAGGATCGAGCCGTCCTTGGCGAGGACGATGTCGGCGGGCCGGCCGAGATAGTTCTGATCTCCCTCGATCCATCCGGAGGCGAACACTTCCTGCTTGGCATGCTTGCCGTCGGGATCGGCCGTGACGCGAACGATGCGCGCGCCCTGATATTTATGCCGGTTCCACGAGCCGTGCTCGGCGATCAGGATCGAGTTCTTGTACGCGGCGGGGAATTGGTTGCCGGTGTAGAACTTCATCCCGAGCGGAGCCACATGCGCGCCGAGCTTGAGCACCGGAGGCGTGAACTCCGAGCATTTGTGCCCCATCGCGAATTTCGGATCCGGGATGTCACCTTCGTGGCAGTAGGGATAGCCGAAATGCTCGCCCATCCTGTTGATCATGTTGAGCTTGTCCGACGGCGTGTCGTCGCTCAGCCAGTCGCGGGCATTTTCGGTGAACCAGTATTTGCCGGTGCGCGGATCGACGTCGCCGCCGACGCTGTTGCGGACGCCAAGCGCCCAGATCTCCGCATTGCCGGTCGCCGGATCGACACGCCGGATCTGCGACACGCTCGTCGGCGGAATGCCGATGTTGAACGGAGGTCCGAACGGAATGTAGAACCAGCCATGGCTGTCGGGCGCGAGATATTTCCAGCCATGCGCGGCGTAGGACGGCA
>JBLMWS010000126.1:0-5620 GCA_050257355.1 Gemmatimonas sp. | reverse complement strand
GGCGCGGTCAAATCTCGTCGACGATTTGCCATTCCGCGCCGACGCACCTCACTTGTCCAGCCACACGTCCTCGTAACGGTAGCCGTTGTAGGAGCTGTTCACCATCACGGTAATGCCCTTCACATAAGGCTTCCAGCAGGTGCCGGCGCGACTATGCAGGATGATCGGACGCGCGACGTCCTCCTGCAGCTTCTTGTCGATCTCCCAAACCAGCTTCTTGCGCTTGTTGATGTCGGCCTCCTGCGATTGCAGGTCGAACAGCTTCTCGATCTCCGGGTTGCAGTAGTTGGTGTAATTGCGTTGGGAGTGGCAGGAATAGTTCTCGTAGAAGGACTGGTCGGGATCGTCGACGGCGTTGCCGGTCAGGTTCAGGCCCAGTGCGTAGTCCTTGCGGGCGACCTTCGGGAACCAGTTGGCGGTCTCCACCACGTCAAGCTCGCCATCGATGTAGATGCTCTTGAGCTGGTCGATCAGGATCACCGCAGGGTCGCGATAGACCGCGAGATTGCGCGTGGAGACCTTCACCGCAAGATGCTTGTCGGGGCCGTAGCCCGCCTTCTGCATCAGCTTGCGCGCTTCTTCGCGGTTGGCGTTGACGTCGGGACCATAGCCCGGAATGCTTTCCAGCATGTCCTTCGGCATCGCCCATAGGCCGCCCGGGGCCGGCAGCATGGTGCCGCCGATATCGGCCTGGCCCTCGTAGAGGATGTCGATAAAGGCCTTGCGGTCGAGCGCAAGCGCAAGGGCGCGGCGAATGTCCGGATTGTCGAACGGCGGCTTCGACGAGTTGACAATGATATTGGTCGAAACGTTGGTGGGGGCGACCACACACACCGCGCTCGGGTCTCGTGCCTTGACGTCCTTCAACAGCGGAATCGACACTTCGGTCGGGAAGGTCATGTCGAACTTTCCGGCCTCGAAGGCGAGGATCGCGGTTGAGCGGTTCGGAACGATGGTGAATTCGATGCCGTCCAGATGCGGCAGGCCCTTTTTCCAATAGTCCGGGTTGCGCGTGAGCTTGATGGATTCGTTGGCTTTGAATTCGACGAACTTGAAGGGACCGGTGCCAATGGGATGGGTGCGCATCTCCGCCGGCGAGACATGGCAGGGATAGATCGGGGTGTAGCCGGAGGCGAGCAGCGCAAGCAGCGACGGTTGCGGGCGCTTCAGGTGGAACGAGGCTTCATAGTCGCCATTCGTGGTCACGTCCTCGACTTGCTCGTACCAGGCCTTGCGCGGGTTCTGGCGGAATTTTTGCGGCGACTTGCCCATTAGCATGTCGAAGGTGCATTTGACGTCGGCCGCGGTGAAAGGCTTGCCGTCGTGCCATTTGACGCCTTGCCGCAATTTGAAGGTCAGCGTCTTGTTGTCGGCGCTCCATGCCCAGCTTTCGGCCAGGTCCGGAACGATGGAATCCATGCTGTTCTGCGCGACGTCCTGCTTGTAGATGACCAGATTGTTGAAGATCGGCATGAACGGCACGTTGACCGAATAGGTCGCCCCCTCGTGAATGGAGGCGCTGCCGGGGCTGTCGCGGTGGTAGATTCGCAGGATGCCGCCTTGCTTCGGCTCCTCGGCCTGCGCGTTGACCGCAATCGCGAAGAAGGACAAAGCGGCCATCAAGGCCAGCGCGCGCACGCTCCCCATGCATCTCTCCCTGAGCTTCGGCCTTCTTGGTGGCCGATTATGCAACGACGATAGCGAGCGCCATGGCCGCAGGCAACCGGGTGAGACCTGACGTCACATCGGTAATTTGGATGAACGCAAAAATGCGCCAACGCCGCGCGGTGAGGGCGGCGTGGCTTATCTTTCACCATGTCGGATGAGCGGGTTGTCATCTCGCAGTTGCGTCGTTCAGCCGGAGGACTGGCGGGCCTGCGGTGAGGTCGTTGTCTTCACCGCTTTCTTCTTGTCAGGATGCTACGCCGCACGCTTTTGTTGAGCCAGCGGTGCAAGCAGCGTGCGCAACGCCAGCACCGAGGGCGAGATTTCGCCGTGGCGCCAGACCAGCGGCGTCGTGATCTGGCCTTGCGCTTTCGGGATCGCGTGCCGCTGCACCTTGGCCTGCGGAATGGCATCCAGCACCGATTCCGGCATCAGCGCGATTCCGGCGCCCGCGGTCACGCAGGCGACAATGGCGTGGTAAGATGACAATTCCAGCACGCGGAAAGTGGCGAGACTGTCGCGGCCGAGCCAGCGCTGCAGCACGCGGCGGTAGGCGCAGCCTTCCGGAAAGGCGATCAGAGAATCGTCATGGACGTCGCCGGCACGCCGGATCGGCTGCCGATCTAGGCTCGAGATCAGCGTCAGCCGCTCAGCAAACACCGGAATATGGTCGAACGCCTTCGGGGGCGGGGATTCCGCGATGAACGCCGCATCCAGTTGCCGCTCGACGAGCTGCTTCAACAGCGCGTCATTGGTGCCGGTGACGAGTTCCAGTCGGACATCCCTGTAGCGGGCGTGAAAGCTGGAAAGGATCGGCGGCAGCCGGCTCGCGGTCGTGCTCTCCAGCGCGCCCAGCCTGAGCACGCCGCGCGGCTTGGTTCCGGAGACAACGTCACGCGCTTCGTCCGACAGTCGGATCAGACGGTCGGCATAATCCTTCAGCAGTTCGCCCGCGGGCGACAGATGCAGCCGCTGGCGGTCGCGATAAAACAGTTTGACGCCCATCGACGCCTCGAGCTGCTTGATCCGCGTCGTCACCGCCGAGGGGACGCGGTGCAGCTTGTTGGCGGCCCTGATCACGCCGCCCTCTTCGACAACGCTCTTGAACACCTGGAGGTCGGCGAAGTTCATAAAGGCGCTCCATTCTGCTTTCGAGAACAATTCTATCCACAATTTTCAATATCAGAGAATATCGGGATGCGCTAATCGGGCGCAATGACCGGGAAAAAGCTTGAGCCCACCGCCGTGGCCGCCGCCTCGATCGGCCTGCTCGCGCTCGCGAGCGCGATGGGTATCGGGCGCTTCTCGCTGACGCCGATCCTGCCCTTGATGCAGCAGGATGCCGGTCTCTCGCTAATGACAGGCAGCTGGCTCGCGACCGGCAATTATCTCGGCTATCTCGCCGGTGCGCTGGCTTGCATTGCGCTCGCGCCGCCTCCCGCCTTCGCCATGCGGTGGGGCTTGTTGTGCGTCGGCCTTTTCACTGCCGCCATGGGCTTTGGCCAATCCGAGACGATCTGGCTCGTCTTGCGATTCCTGGCCGGTGTGGCCAGCGCCTTCGTGCTGATCGGGACCTCCGCCTGGGCGATGCCTATCCTGGCACGCCACGGCCGGGAGGAATGGTCCGGCCACGTCTTCTCGGGTGTCGGCTTCGGCATCGCCTTTGCCGGCCTATTCGGCCTTGCCGCGGGTGTCGACGCCTGGGGCTCGCGCACCAGCTGGATCGCACTCGGCATCATTGCACTGCTGCTGACGGCGCTGCTCTGGCGGAGGCTCGATGCGGACGCTGCGCCGGTTTTGCAACCCATAGCAGACACGCCTCCGGCGCTGCCGCGCCCGGCTCTGGTTGCCGCCGCGTGTTACGCCACTTTCGGCTTCGGCTATATTATTCCGGCGACGTTCCTTCCCGCGCTGGCGCGCGGTTATATCGATGACCCCGCGATCTTCGGCCTGATCTGGCCGGTGTTCGGCGCGGCCGCCGCGGTGTCGACCGTGGTCTGCGCGTCGCTATTTCGTGGGCTCGCGCCGCGGCACTTGTGGATGCGGGCAAAATGGGTGCTTGCCGCCGGCGTGCTGGCGCCCGCGATCTGGCTGAACCTCTGGACGCTCCTGATCTCGGCGGTCTGCGTGGGCGGCACGTTTGTTGTCATCACCATGGCGGGACTGAAGGAAGCCTTGCGCCTCGGCGGTGCGCCGGCCTCGCTCGCAGTCGGTGTGATGACGGCGGCATTCGGGGCCGGCCAAATCGCCGGACCTTTGACCGTGACCCTGTTCGGCCGATCCGATCAGGCGTTCGTCTGGGCGAGCCTGATCGCCGCGGCAAGTCTGGTCGCAGGCAACATCGCGCTGATGTTTTTGGGTCGTGCGTCGGACGGCGATGTGAAGGCTTGAACCTCACGCTTGTCATTCCCGGGCCCTCGCGAAGCGGGCGAACCCAGAATGGCCGCGCCTTTTCTCACACAATCCGCGAATTCTTGTTGCCCCAATAACGGTCGCGCAGCAGCCTCTTGTAGAGCTTGCCGGTCGGCAATCGCGGCAGTTCTTTCTCGAAGTCGATCGAACGCGGCACCTTCTGGCGCGCCAGCGATTGTTTGCAGAACGCGATCAGCTCGTCCTCGAGTTCGGCACAGGGCGTGATGCCCGGCATCGGCTGCACAACCGCCTTCACCTCCTCGCCAAGATCGACGTTCGGCACGCCGAACACCGCAGCATCGGCGATTTTGGGATGGGTGATGAGCAGGTTCTCGCATTCCTGCGGATAGATGTTTACCCCGCCCGAGATGATCATGAAGGTGCGGCGGTCGGTGAGATAGAGATAGCCGTCGGCATCGACATAGCCGACGTCGCCGACCGTGCTCATGCTGCCGTCCGCCGAGCGTGCTTCCTTGGTCTTATCGGGGTCGTTGAAATATTCGAACGGCGAGCCCGTCTTGAACCACACCGTGCCTTCCTTGCCGACCGGGCATTCCTGCATATTCTCGTCCAGAATATGCAGTTCGCCCAAGAGCACCTTGCCGACCGTGCCCTTGTGCTTTAGCCACTCCGCGCTGTCGCAGGCGGTGAAGCCGAGGCCTTCGGTGGCGCCGTAATATTCATGAATGATCGGCCCCCACCATCGGATCATCTCTTCCTTCACCTGCACCGGGCAGGGCGCCGCGGCATGGATCGCGATCTCCAATGACGAGACGTCGTAGCGCCGGCGCACATCTTCCGGCAGCTTCAGCATGCGCGAGAACATGGTTGGCACCAGCTGGCTGTGGGTGACGCCCCATTGCTCCACAAGCTGCAGATAGCGCTCGGGGTCGAAGCTCTCCATGATGATCGCGGTGCCGCCGACCCGGATGGTCAGGTTGACGGCCGCCTGCGGCGCGGAATGATAGAGCGGCGCCGGCGAGAGATAGATCATGCCCTCGCGATAATGCCAAAGCTTCTCCAGGAAATCGAACAGCGGCAATTGCTGCGAGGGCGGCTGTTCGGGCAGCGGCCGCAGAATGCCTTTGGGCCGGCCCGTGGTGCCGGAGGAATAGAGCATGGCCGTGCCGACGCATTCGTCCGGAATCGGCGTTGCAGGCAGCCCCGCAGTTGCCTCCTCCAGGCCGACGATGCGCTCGTTTTCACCCCTGCCGCCGGCCACGATGCAGAGCTCGATCCTCGGACACTGCTTGATCGCCTCGCGCGCAATATCGAGCTTGGCAGCCGACGTCACGAGGATACGGGATTGGCTGTTGTCGAGGATGTAGGCGAGTTCGCTTGAAGTCAGGTACGAATTCACGCAGGTGAAGTAGAGACCCGAGCGCTCGCCCGCGCCGCAGGTCTCGAGATAGCGGCCGTTGTTTTCCATGAAGATCGCATAATGGTCGAGCCGCTTGAGCCCGCGTTTACGAAACAGATGTGCCAGCCGGTTGGTGCGCGCCTCCAGCTCTCGATAAGTCACGGCCTCGCCGGTCGAGGCCAT
>JBLMWS010000125.1:0-11950 GCA_050257355.1 Gemmatimonas sp. | reverse complement strand
TTGCGGGAAGAGCCGCAAGCGCCTTTCGCGCAAAACGCGCGCTCAAAAACGCTGCGGCGCGCAATTGGCTTGCGCGCCGCACTCGCTGCTTGCGTTTAGATGCTATCAGCCAGCGGCTGTTACCGCGCGCTGCGCCATTACCTTGATCAGGTGGGCGCGATAGTCCGCCGCGCCATGGATGTCGCTGATCAACCCGCCCGCCGGGATCGTGACGTTGTCGAGCGCGGCTGCCGACCAATTGGCCTTCAGCGCGCTCTCGACCGCAGCCACGCGCATTATGCCGTTTTGCGATGCACCAGTCGCAGCGACCCGGACGTCGCCCGCCTTGGTCTTGGCCGCGAACACGCCGGTCAACGCAAAGCGCGAGGCGGGATGGGGGAATTTGGCATAACCCGCCTTCGCCGGAATCGGGAACGCCACGGCGGTGATGATCTCGCCATCTTCCAGCGCGGTGGTGAACAGGCCCTGGAAGAAATCATCGGCCGCGATGCTGCGCTTATTCGTCTTGATCGTGGCGCCGAGCGCCAGCACGGCAGCCGGATAATCGGCGGCCGGATCGTTGTTGGCGAGCGAGCCGCCGATCGTGCCGCGATGGCGCACGGCGGGATCGCCGATCAGCGATGCCAGATGAGCGAGCGCCGGGATCGCCTTCTGTACGTCGGCAGAAATCGAGACGTCGTAATGCGGCGTCGCGGCTTTGATGGTGACGGCATCGGCCGACACCTCGATGCCGTTGAGCTCCTTGATCCTGGCGAGATCGATCACGTCGGAGGGCGAAGCAAGGCGCTGCTTCATCACGGGGATCAGCGTGTGGCCGCCGGCGAGATATTTTGCCTCGTTCCCCTTGGCAAACAGCGCGGCTGCTTCGTCGATCGAGGAGGCGCGGTGATAGGTGGTCTGGTACATGGGATGCTCCCTGAAATCTTTGCTCGGTCATTCCGGTACGCGCGGAACGCGCGAAGTGCGGAATGTCGAGATTTGAACCCTCAGCTTCAGATCCCGGGTTCGACGCTTTCGCGTCGCCCCGGAATGACGAACTCTGCTCAAGCGGCCTTGCCGTGGATCGCGTGCCAGACGCGGTCCGGGGTTGCCGGCATCTCCAACTTGTTGTCGCCTATCGCATCCGTGATCGCGTTGATCACGGCCGCCGAAGCCCCAATCGCGCCCGCCTCGCCGCAGCCCTTGATGCCGAGCGGATTGCCCGGGCAGAGCGTTGTGGTGTGGGAGAGCTGGAACGAGGGCAGGTCGTCGGCACGGGGCATGGTGTAGTCCATGAAAGAGGCCGTGACGAGCTGGCCGTTGCCGTCATAGACGGCGCCTTCGAGCAGCGCCTGGCCGATGCCTTGCGCCAGCCCGCCATGTACCTGGCCCTCGACGATCATCGGGTTGATCAGCCGCCCGAAATCATCCGCCGCCACGAAGTTGACGAAGCTCGTCTTACCGGTGGCCGCGTCGACCTCGACCTCGCAGATGTAGGCCCCGGCCGGGAAGGTGAAGTTGGTCGGGTCGTAGAACGCCGTCTCCTTCAAGCCGGGCTCCATGCCGTCAGGCAGATTGTGCGCGGTATAGGCGGCGAGCGCTACCATCGGCAGGGCGATCTTCTTGTCGGTGCCGGCGACCTTGAACTCGCCGTTCTCGATGACGATGTCGCCTTCGGACGCCTCCAGCGCATGGGCTGCAATCTTCTTCGCCTTTGCCTCGACCTTCTCCATCGCCTTGAGGATCGCGGTCAGCCCCACGGCCGCCGAGCGCGAGCCGTAGGTGCCCATGCCGAACTGCACCTTGTCGGTGTCGCCATGGACGATCGAGACCTGGTCGATCGAGATGCCGAGCCGGTCCGCCACCAGCTGTGCAAAGGACGTCTCGTGCCCTTGGCCATGGCTGTGCGACCCGGTGAGGATCTCGATGGTGCCGACCGGGTTGACGCGCACCTCTGCCGACTCCCACAGGCCGACGCCGGCGCCGAGACTCCCGACCGCTTTCGAGGGCGCGATGCCGCAGGCTTCAATGTAGCAGGAGAGGCCGATGCCGCGCAGCTTGCCGTTCTTCCTGGCTTGCTCCTTCCGCGCTGGGAAGCCGGCATAGTCGATCGCCTTCTTCGCCGCTTCCAGCGAGGCGACGAAGTCGCCGGTGTCATAGGTCATGATCACCGGCGTTTGATAGGGGAATTGCCGGATGAAGTTCTTGCTGCGCAATTCGGCCGGATCGACTTTCAGCTGCCGCGCCGCGGTCTCCATCATCCGCTCGAGCAGATAGCTCGCCTCGGGGCGGCCCGCGCCGCGATAGGCATCGACCGGCGTGGTGTTGGTGTAGACGCCGATCACCTCGGCATGGATCGCGGGGATCACGTACTGGCCGGACAGCAGCGTCGCGTAGAGATAGGTCGGCACTGCAGAAGAGAACAGCGACATATAGGCGCCGAAATTGGCATGGGTCGTGACCTTGAGCCCCAGGATCTTGTTGTCCTTGTCGAAGGCCATCTCGGCCCTGGTCACGTGGTCGCGGCCATGGGCGTCGGTGAGGAAGGATTCGGAACGGTCCGCGGCCCATTTGATCGGACGGCCGACCTTCTTGGAAGCCCACAGGCAGACCATCTCCTCGGGGTAGATGTAGATCTTCGAGCCGAAGCCGCCGCCGACGTCGGGCGCAATTACCCGCAGCTTGTGCTCGGGCGCGATGTTGTAGAACGCCGACAGCACGAGGCGCGCCACGTGCGGGTTCTGCGAGGTGGTATAGAGCGTAAAGTGCTCTTCCGCCGCATCGTAGTCCGCGATCGCCGCGCGCGGCTCCATCGCGTTCGGCACCAACCGGTTGTTGGTGAGATCGAGCTTCACCACGTTGGCGGCCTTGGCAAAGGCGTCCTTGACCGCGCCGTCGTCGCCGATCACCCAGTCATAGACGATGTTGCCGGGCGCTTCGGGATGCAGCTGCGGCGCGCCCGGTTTGATCGCGGCGTGGACGTCGGGCACGGCGGGAAGTTCTTCGTAATCGACCACCACGGCTTCGGCGGCGTCACGCGCCTGGTTCTTGGTTTCCGCGATCACGACCGCAACGGCCTGACCCACAAAGCGCACCGTTTCCGGCGCCAAGGCCGGCCAGGCGCCCATCTTCATCGGCGAGCCGTCCTTCGAGGTGATGGCCCAGCCGCAGATCAGGTTGCCGACCTTGTCCTCGACCAGTTCCTTGCCGTTGAGCACAGCGAGCACGCCGGGCATCTTCAGCGCGGCCGAGGCGTCGATGCTTTTGACCTTGGCATGTGCGTGCGGGCTGCGGATGAACTGCGCATGGCTCATGCCCACGAGCTTGATGTCGTCGACATAGCGGCCCTTGCCGGTGATGAACCGCTTGTCTTCCTTGCGCACCACGCGGGCGCCAATCCCTTCGATACCCATCTTATAGTCCTCCCTCCCGGAGTTTTGCGTCCGCTGCATCCCTCGACGCGCGGCTGTCCGATGTCATGAACAAGTGCGTCTTCAGCCGTGGCTATTCCGCAGCCTGCGCGACCTTCATCCGGCCAGCCGCATCCAAGACCGCCTTGACGATGTTGTGATAGCCGGTGCAGCGGCAGATGTTGCCTTCGAGCTCGTGGCGGACGGTCGCTTCATCGAGATTGCCGCCGTGCCGCTTCACGATGTCGATTGCCGACATGATCATGCCGGGCGTGCAGAAGCCGCATTGCAGTCCATGATTGTCGCGGAAGGCCTCCTGCATCGGATGAAGCTGGTCGCCTTTGGCGATGCCTTCAATCGTGGTCACGTGACAGCCGTCAGCCTGTCCGGCCAGGGTCGTACAGGATTTCACGGCCCGTCCGTCGATATGAACCACGCAGGCGCCGCATTGGCTGGTGTCGCATCCGACATGCGTCCCCGTCAGGTTGAGATGATCGCGCAAGACATGGACGAGAAGCGTGCGGTCCTCACAATCGACCGATACCGCCTTGCCATTTACCGTCAATTTCACCGTCGACACGTCGAGCCTCCCGCTGATTTTGAATTGGTCTAATTAGAGACAGGGGCTCAAACACTTTGCAACTGCGATTTTCGTCGCGAGGGTCACGGAAGGGTCATGGACTCACGCGGGCAGGTGCGCATGGCGGATTGTGGTCGAGCAAAATGCCAGCCCCTCATGCGTCAGCCATGTAAGAGGGTAGGACCGGCTCGCGGCCCTGGTGGACCGGACGTTGGTGAACCAAACTTGTGTCGCCATCAGCCCATGGAGCGCTTGAAAGGCAGCGTGACGATCTTCCAAGCGCGGGGCGCCAGGACCATAACGACCTCACCCGTCCGCGCCGATGCCGCTTGCCGGCATCGTCGCAGCCACCGCAGTCCGACCCACGTCCGGGACGACCGCAAACGCCTTTTGACCGGACGGGAACAAAACGGAAACATAAGGCTGGTGTTGTGGGCAGGTCAAGAGGCGGGCCCGAGCGCGGCTCCGACGTGAATTCCCTCTCATTCCATCGCGCAGTATGCGACCAAAGGCAGCGGTCGGAATTTACCGGCCCTTATGATTTCCGCCCTATCCCTACCGGTGCGATCGGGTGCGCCTGCGCCCCGGTTGACGCTGACTCAACAAGAACTTTGGTAAGACGGGCGCGAGGTTGGAATGTCTGGGGCAAGAAAAGCGAAAAACGGTTTCCCGAAATTCCTGGCCTTGCGATTTCGCGGCAAGGTGCTGCTCGGCTTTGCGGTGGTGCTGTTGATCTCGACGATCAGCCTTGGCATCGCCTATCTTGGTTTTGAGCGGGTGTCCGCTGCCGTGTCGGCCTATCGCGACAGCGTGTCGGAGGCCGATCTCGCGCGCAACATCGATAGCGAGTTGATCTCCTATCGCTCCCTGGTCCAATACTACGTCGTAACCGGCAAGGACGACGATGCCAATGCCGCACTGAAAGCCGAGCAGGGCCTGAAAGGCGCCATCGACCAGGCGCTGAGCAGCACGAGCGCGCCAGAGCGCCGCGAGCGCCTCGGCAAGCTCGCCGCCGATTTCAAGCAATTCTCGCAGACCTTCGCCGACGTCTTGAGGCTCAAGCGCGAAAGCGCGACAGTGACGCAGAACCAGCTCAACCGCAACGCCAACATGTTGCGTTACAAGCTCGACGACATCGCGGGCAACGCGTCGGAAGCGCAATTGGCTGCCGTTGACATGGGCGTCAAGCAGGTCGCGACTCAGCTGCAGACCGTGGTTGCGCTCGCCAACAATTTCATCATCAACGCGGATCAGACCGTGGCGAGCAGCGCGCTGGCCCGGCTGAAATTCGTCGAGAACAGCCTCAATGCCGTGGCTCCGACCGACAATGTCGAGATCACGTCGGGCCTCAAGGAGGCCAAGACAATGCTGGTCGAGTACCGCCAGGCGCTGACCAAGCTGGTCGAGAACACGAAGACGATCGATAGTCTCGCCAAGCAGATCAAGGCATCGGCGGCGGCGATCAGTCAGGGCGCCGGCGCCATGAAGGCGGATCTCGTATCCGAGCAGCGGCGGATCGAAGCCGAAACGAATACAATTGTCGGCCAGACCGAGCGGTTGATCATTGGGCTGGCGGCCGGGGGCTTTCTGCTCGGCGGCCTGCTGGCGCTGTTGCTGGGCCGCGGCATCTCGCGCCCGATGATTGCGATGTGCCGTGCAATGCGCGAGCTCGCGGGCGGCAATTTCGAGGTGGTGCTGCCGGGCTTGGGACGCAGGGATGAACTCGGCGACATGGCCGCCGCGGTGGAGGAGTTCAAGTTGCAGGCGATCGCCAAGGCCGAGCGCGATGCGGCTGCGCATGAAGAGCAGAACAAGGCGGCCGGCGCCGCGCGCCGGGCGGAGCTCATCCGCTTTGCCGATCAATTCGAGTCGGCGGTCGGCGCGATCGTTTCCAACGTCTCGTCGTCGGCCTCCCAGCTCGAGCAGGCCGCCGGCCTGCTCACGCGCACCGCCGAGTCGACGCAAGGCCTGTCGAGCCAGGTGACGGGCGCCTCGGAGGAAGCGGCGACCAACATTCAATCGGTTGCCTCTGCCACCGAAGAGCTCTCGACGTCGGTCGGCGAAATCGGCCGCCGTGTTCACGAATCCAACAAGATTGCGGAAGCGGCCGTGGTCCAGGCTCAGCAGACGGACGAGCGCATCGGCAAGCTGTCGCGCGCGGCGCAGCGGATCGGCGACGTCGTCAAGCTGATCACCGCGATTGCCGAGCAGACCAATTTGCTCGCGCTCAACGCCACCATCGAGGCGGCGCGTGCCGGCGATGCCGGCCGGGGCTTTGCCGTGGTCGCGTCCGAGGTGAAGTCGCTGGCGAGCCAGACCGCCAAGGCAACCGACGAAATCTCCAACCACATCGCCGGGATGCAGCAGGCGACGGAAGAATCGGTCGCCGCGATCAAGGAGATCGGCGCAACCATCGGCCAGATCTCGGCGATTGCATCCTCGATTGCGGGGGCGGTCGAACAGCAGGGCGCGGCGACCCAGGAGATCGCCCGTAACGTCCAGAACGTGGCCGCTGGTACGCAGGAGGCCGCCGCCAACATCGTCAAGGTCAACCGCGGTGCGACCGAAACCGGCTCCGCCTCCGAGCAGGTGCTGAGCTCGGCCCAATCGCTCTCCGGCGAGAGCGCCCGGCTGCGCACTGAACTCGATCGCTTCATGGCCAACATCCGGGCGGCGTAATTTGTTTTGAAGGCCTCAACCTCCGCCGTCGTCCTGGGGAAGTCAGGCTCATGATCACGGATGGTGTCTCGATAGCTCGTCGTCCCGGCGTGCTCCAGAAACGGTGCCGGGACGGCTGCATTTCATGTCCAGACCAAATCACTCCCGCCCAAATGCGAGCTTCAATTCGTCCTTCGCACGTTCGAGCCGCGTGCGTTGTGACTTCGGCAGATTTTTGCCGGCCCGGTTGATATAGAACGTCAGCATTGATAGCGCGGACCGATAGGCGCCCGCTTTGCGGCGGCGGCTTGTTTCTGCGGAGCGTTTCAACGAGGCGGCGATCTTCTTGGCGCTGGTCTGCTTGAAGACGCCCTGCTCGAGATCGAGTGCGTCGCTTTCGCGGGTCACGCGCTGCGACCAGCGCTTGGGTGCGCGCTTCGCCGCTGCCCCGTTGCGACCTGTGCGTGCTTTGCGCCCGGCGCCGCTCCGCTCCGAAGCAACTCTGCGCGCAGCCGGCGCTTTGCGCGAGGTCTTATGTCCTGAGGTCTTGTGTCGTGAAGTCCTCTTTCGTGACGTATGGCGGGAAATGGCCTTGCCGCGTGTCGCCATCACTCAACTCCATGACTCTCCGATGAAAACTGCTGCCGCGCCGGCCGGTTCCATTCGGAACCGAGCGGCTGTTTGCGGCGTTATCTGGGGCTTGCGGGCAGTCTCCTTGCCGCGATGGCTTGCGGGTTCTTTCGTGTCAGTCTTGGAGGCCCGGGTCTCCGAGAGGGTCTCGCATTGGTAGCGTCAATGGAATTGCAGCACAGCCAGGCCGTCGATCATGGCGCTACCGTATGCGCCGCGGCGCCTGCGCAGGACGATCGCATCATCGAGACCAACATTCCCGCGCGGCTCGATCATCTCACATGGAGCGGCTTTCACACGCGCGTCGTGCTCGCGCTCGGTATCACCTGGATTCTGGACGGGCTGGAGGTCACGCTCGCCGGCGCGCTGTCAGGCGCGCTGAAGCAGAGCCCGAGCCTGAATTTTTCCAATTTGGACCTCGGCATCGCGAACAGCGGCTATCTTGCCGGCGCGGTGATCGGCGCGCTGGGCTTTGGCTGGTTGACCGACCGGATCGGACGCCGCAAGCTGTTCTTCATCACGCTTGCGCTTTATCTCACCGCCACCGCGGCGACGGCTCTGTCCTGGAGCATCGCTGTCTATACGCTGTTTCGCGTTTTGACCGGCGCCGGCATCGGCGGCGAATACACGGCGATCAACTCCACCATCCAGGAGCTGGTGCCCGCGCGCTACCGTGGCTGGACCGATCTCGTGATCAACGGTAGTTTCTGGATCGGTGCGGCGCTTGGTGCCGCCAGCGCCATCATTCTGCTCGATCCCGCGGTGATCGAGCCTGATCTCGGCTGGCGGCTCGCCTATCTCATCGGCGCCTGTCTCGGCCTGATCGTGCTGGTGATGCGCATGTGGATTCCGGAAAGCCCGCGCTGGTTGATGATTCATGGTCATCCCGAGGCGGCGCAGGCGATCGTTGCCGATATTGAGCGCAGCGTGCTCGGGCATAGGCAGGATCCGGCGCGACCGGACTTTACAAAAATCCGTCTGCGAATGCGCGATCACACGCCGCTTGCCGAGGTCGCGCGGACGCTGTTCTCGACCTATCGCACGCGCGCGCTGCTCGGCCTGACGCTGATGGCGGCGCAGGCGTTCTTCTACAATGCGATCTTTTTTACCTTCGCGCTTGTGCTGACCGACTTTTACGGCATCAGCGCCGATGCCGTCGGCTGGTACATCCTGCCATTTGCTGCCGGCAATTTCGTCGGTCCTGTGCTGCTGGGGCGCCTGTTCGATACGCTCGGACGGCGCACCATGATTACGCTCACCTACGGCGTATCGGGGGTCTTGCTGGCGCTGTCGGGCTACTTGTTCTCGATCGGCGCCTTGAGCGCGCAAGCTCAGACCGCCGCCTGGATGGTGATCTTCTTCTTTGCCTCCCCCGCTGCAAGCGCGGCCTATCTCACCGTCAGCGAGACGTTTCCCCTCGAGGTGCGCGCGCTCGCGATCGCGCTGTTCTATGCGATCGGAACGGGCCTCGGCGGCGTGGTGGGACCGGCGTTGTTCGGCTGGCTGATCGATACGGGATCACGCGACAGCGTGTTCATGGGCTATCTGCTCGGCTCCGTTCTCATGATCGTCGCCGCCATGGTGGCGTGGCGCTACAGTGTTGCGGCCGAGCGCAAATCCCTTGAAACGGTCGCACGCCCGCTGGCTTTCCTGGAGTAGAATGACATGATGCAAAACCGGGCTGAAACGCGAAACGATCTGTCAGCACGAGAAGAGGATGGACCGGACCAGCTTCCGGTGCCGCACTCGCTCGTCCCGCACTTGAACGAAACCGCAATCCTGCTCGACATCGACGGCACGCTGCTCGATCTGATGCCGACGCCGCGCGAGGTGTGGGTGCCGCCAGGGCTTGCGAAGACGCTGAATGGGTTGATGCAGCGGACCACGGGCGCGCTCGCGCTCGTCAGCGGGCGGTCGCTCAACGACATCGATCTGATTTTCGCGCCCGACCAGTTTCCGGCCGTCGGCGGCCATGGTGCGGAAATGCGGCTCGGCATCGAGAGCGAGGCGGTCGCCGCGCAAGCGCCGCCGATGGACAAGGAGTTGAAGCGGCGGCTCGCCGCCATCGCGCGGCTCAGCCCCGGAATATTGCTGGAAGACAAAGGCTATTCGCTGGCGCTGCACTACCGGCTGGCGCCGCACGCGGAACGCGCGATCTATGAAGCGATCTCGCTGATCCGGGCTGATCTGCCGGAGGCTCCAATCGAGGTTTTGCCCGGCAAATGCGTGTTCGAGATCAAGCACGCGGGCTTCACCAAAGCGAACGGCGTTCGCGAGTTGATGCAGCACGCGCCGTTCAAGGGACGTAAGCCGCTTTTCATCGGCGACGATGTCACCGACGAAAGCGTGTTCGCCATCATGCCTGATATGAACGGGCTTGCATTCTCGGTAGGGCATCGCGCCAAAGGTGTCGATGGATATTTCGATACCCCGAACGACGTGCGCGAGTTCCTGGCGCATCTCCTCCTTGAGGAGCGGAGCGCGGCCGCGTCGTAGCTGCACTGAAGCGCGATGAGATCGGGTTGAACCGCCATCACGCTTTAGCTCGTCGGCATGATGTTTTCGGAAAACGCTTCACACTTGTCCGGATCATGCACGAGGAACCCGCATCGGGCGCGTCGATGGTAGCTTGGTGCGACATTCTTGCATCAGCTCTCGATTTGTTGATGCGCCCAAATTTCCTCCGCGGTCCGGCCCGATTTCGGTTTCAATTCGCTGGGAGGCTAAAAGGAACCATATTGATGAACGGCAGTTAAATGGGGGCGTTCAACCAGGGAGGGGACTCTTCGGTGAATCTCGTCGTAGTTTCAAATCGCGTTGCGCGCGGCAAGGCTAACGAGCCCATGACGGGCGGGCTTGCGGCAGCATTGTTGCCGGTTGTTGAGAATTCCGGCGCGATTTGGGTCGGTTCCTCGGGGCGCGTGCGTGACGGGTTCCAGAAGGAACCGTTTGCCGAAATTGAGGCGCTTGGCAGCGGCGCGCTGGCGATGCTCGATCTACCGGCAGCACACTATGGCGGCTATTATGAAGGTTTTGCGAATTCGGCGTTATGGCCGGCATTGCATTCGCGCAGCGACCTGATCCGGACGTCGCAGGGCGATTATCTCTCCTATCGCGAAGTCAACGCCTTCATGGCGCGTGCGCTGATGCGCTTCCGCAAATCGGACACTGCGTTCTGGGTGCAGGATTACCACTTCCTGGCGCTCGGAGCCGAGCTGCGCCAGCTCGGTGTGACTCAACCGATAGGCTTCTTTCTGCACACGCCGTGGCCGGCGCCTGCTGTCGTCGAAGGCGTGCCACATCATCGCGAACTGATCGAAGCGATGCTGGCGTTTGACCTCATCGGCTTCCAGACGATGCAGGATCGCGACAACTTCCTGGCCTATGTTCGTGACGAACTCGAACTGCCGATCCAGGATGGCGTGGTCTCGTCGCGCTATGGCTGCACGCGGCTCGCGGTATTCCCGATCGGGATCGACGCGGAGAAGTTTGCACAAGCCGCGGCCAAGGCGATCTCGCATCCGGACGTGTCGCGGCTGCGGCGCAGCCTGAATGGCGAGCGGCTCGCGATCGGCGTCGACCGGCTGGATTATTCCAAGGGGCTGATCAACCGCATTCACGCCTTCGACCGGATGTGGACCTTGCATCCGACCCTGGCGCGCACCGTGTCGCTTTTGCAGATCGCAACGCCGTCGCGCGGCGGCATCGAGGCCTACGGCAATCTGCAGAACGACGTCGCCCGGCTCGTCAGCGACGTCAACGGCCGCCATGGCGAGGTGGACTGGACGCCGATCCGCTATCTCAACAAGGGTTTCAGCCAGTCTGTGCTCGCCGGCCTCTATCGCACCGCGCAGGTCGGCGTTGTGACGCCGCTGCATGACGGCATGAATCTCGTCGCCAAGGAGTACGTCGCCGCCCAGAATCCGGCCGATCCCGGCGTGCTGGTGCTGTCGAAATTCGCCGGTGCCGCCAACGAACTCGACGCCGCGCTTCTGGTCAATCCGCACGACATCGACGGCATGGCGCGCGTGACCGCGATGGCCCTGTCGATGCCCCTGACGGAACGGCGGCTGCGCTATGAAACCATGATGGACAGGCTGAAACGCCACACCATCACGCACTGGTTTGCCGATTTCATCCGCGCGCTGCAGGACAGCCAGAACGAGGCGCCGTCCATCGCCGAGCCGGCCCTCGCCGAGCCCTCGGCTCGCTGGCAGCTGCGCGGCGCCCCGGGCGTGGCGCGCTTCCACTGATCGGGGGCCCGAGCCGGGACAGCAACGCGTAGCGCGGTCGCTTGCCCGCTCACCAGTCAGCCATGGCGTCCGCACCGATTCCGGTTCGACCGGCGGCTCTTGCAAAGCGAGCCACGCCGCCGGATCGGACGTAAATTTTGTGTATATATTTCAATTGCTTGCATAAATATTGCCGCTCGGCCACGGCGCCACTTGCAAAAACCGCCTCACCCCTTCAAGAGAGGGCATCCGGAGAGATGGCCGAGTGGCTTAAGGCGCACGCTTGGAAAGCGTGTGTACGGGAAACTGTACCGTGGGTTCGAATCCCACTCTCTCCGCCATTTCTACGCCACAGCTCTCCCCAGTATCCGATTGTTCGAATCTACCGCAAGGCCGCCGAAGAATTCCCCGATTTTGCGCTAATTCCTCGCGCAAGCTGTAGTTTTTCGCCGTGGGTTCGG
>JBLMWS010000124.1:0-3013 GCA_050257355.1 Gemmatimonas sp. | reverse complement strand
ACCGAGGAAAACCAGACCGGCTCGATCAGGCTGGCGACGAGGATTTGACCTTTCGGCCCCCTGTGTTCGAACAGGTTCATGCCGCAATAATGCCCGATCGCTTCGGCGGTCATCTTGTGCGGCGGCGGAATTGTAGCGGCCTGTCTCTCGTTGCAACCCGCGAGCAGAAAGGGCACGAGCAGGATGCAGGCCAGCGCGAGGCGTTTCATAGCTCCCTCCGCGAAAAAGCAAGGGCGGCACAGCCCAACGGAACCGCCGTCCAGAGTGTGAGTGCGGCCAGCAGCGTTTTGATGGATAATGAGGTGCTGCCGGCGAGCCCGGCCATGCCGGAGAACAGGCTGACATTGGCGAAGCCTGTCAGATTCAACAGGCGATAGACGTCGGTCGGATTGAGGAGAAGCAACGCATTCAATGTTGTGCCGGTCAGGCCGCGACCCTGGTCGAGCACGAGCAGGCCGAGCAGCGCCATGTCGTAGATCAGCACCAGCAGTAGCCACAGGCCGATGGCGACGCCCGCGGCCGTGCCGCGGTCGCGCACCAATGCGCTGACGAAATAACCGATCGCGATGAACACCGCACCCAGCAGCACCGAGGAGCCGATCATCGCGGCGAAGGCAGCGAGGCCCTCTCCGTCAAACTGGCTGCCGGTCAGGAGCAGGGCCGCGGCCGCCGCGCCGTAACCGAGGCAGGTGGCGAAGGCGAGCACCGCGAGATGGCCCAGAAACTTGCCAAGCAGCACCTGCCAGCGCGCCAGCGGATAGCTCAGGAGCAGCAGCATGGTGCCACGCTCCATATCGCCGACGATGGCATCATGCGCGATCAACAATGCAATCAAGGGAACGAGGAAGATCGTCAGGCTCGACAGGCTGACGATGACGACATCGAGCGCACGCACGCCGACGCTGCCGGTCGGCGCGCTGCCGAGAAAGGTCAATGACAAAGCGAGTCCCGCCAGCAGCAAGGTCGCCGCGAAGACCCAGCGGTTGCGCACGGCCTGACGGATTTCCTTGGCGGCAACGATGGTAATGGCGTTCATGGCGTTCGCTCCGCTTGGCGAAGGAAATGGGCGTAGAGCTCGTCGAGGTTCGGCGGAAACACGTCGAGGTCCTCGAGCGCGGTGCCGGCGGCAGTCGCCGAGCGCAAGAGCTCGATCTTCTGTTCGGGCGCGGCGTCGATCTCGACGATGTGGCCGTTGAGGCGTCGGCACGGCGCGATCCTGGGCAACCAGGGCGGTACTTCGCCGGGCGAAAGCCCGGAGACCTTGAGCCGGATCTTGGTCGGGAGCTGCGCCAGGTTGCGCAGCTTGTCGAGTGAACCATCCGCGACCTTCAGCCCGCGATTCATGATGATCACGCGTCCTGCGCGCTCCTCGAGCTCGGTGAGCGCGTGCGACGACAGCAACACGGTGGTGCCGTCGGCGGCGAGGCGCCGGATCACCTCATAGAAGGTCTGGCGCAACTCGGGATCAAGCCCGGTGGTCGGCTCGTCCAGCAGCAGGATGCGGGGGGTGCCGATCAGAGCCTGGGCCAGCCCTAGGCGCTGGCGCATGCCTTTCGAATAGGTGCCGACGCGTCGTCCTGCGGCCGCGCCGAGACCCACCACCTCAAGCAGCTCCAGCGCCTTCTTGACCGGCTCGCTCTTGAGTTTGGCGTAGAAAGTCTGGGTCTCGCGACCGGTGAGGGCAGTGTCGAAGGAGACGTTTTCGGGGAGATAGCCGAGATGGCGCCGCGCCGAGAACTGACCGGCGGCCGGATTTTCGCCCAGTACTTCGATCGAGCCTGAGTTTGGTCGCAGGAGGCCGAGCATCAGCTTCATCAGCGTGGTCTTGCCCGCGCCGTTATGACCGATCAGCGCCACCATCTCCCCCTCGCCGAGTTCGAAGGAAACGTCGTTGGCGGCCGTGGTCCGTCCATAGCGTTTGGTCACCTGGGAAATGCGAACGGTCGCTGTCATGGCGCGGGGCCCTCGGGATTGTGGCGCGCCGGCGGCGCCATTAGCGGATGACTGTCGACGACGCCGCCCGGCAGGAGCGCCGGAAACTGCGCCTGCGCCCAGCGGATCACCTGCACGGCCGGGCTGTTGATCAGGAGCTTCGCGCCGGGCGCGGTCCACAGCACCCGGTCGACGAGATCGTTGGGCCGATATGCGGTGTCGGCGATCCCATCGCCGTTGAGATCGAACGCCGGATTGCCGCTCCAATAATTGCCGCGGCCGTCCTTGGACCAATCGAGATGGCGAGTCCCGACATATTTGACCTGAATGACGTTGTTGACGAATGCATTGCCCGTCATCTCGTTGCCCTCGGAGCCCGCGGTGAAATGAACGCCGATTTCGCAACCCTCAAACCAGTTGTTCGCAATACGGTTATGGTTGGTGTTGTAGATGAAGACGCATTTCTCCGGACCCACGCGTTCATCCCCGGTCGAGACGGCTGCTTCCGCTCCTTCTTCGCCGAAGCGGTTGTCCGAAGTCGCCCAGCGTTCGGCCGGCTGCAATCCGCCAATCACCGTATTGTCGACGATTTGTGATCCGTCGGTGCCGTTAAAGAGGATGCCGCGGTCGCGATCGTGGTCTGAGACGTTGTTGCGGACGATCAGGTGCTTGGAGAACATCAGCGCGTAGCCGACGATGTTTCCTTTCGAAATATTGCCTACGATCTCGCCGTCGTTGGCATACATGTAATGTATCGCAAAACGGAGGTCGCTGAAGCGGTTGCCGCTGAACAGATTGTTGCGGCTCGTCACCACGAAAATCCCGTCGCGTCCGTAGCGAAAGTCGTTGTCGATCACTTTCGCACCTGGCGCGTTCCACACCGTGGTGCCGTTGCCGGTTTCGCTGATGCGGACCTCGCGCAATCCGATGATTTTGTTGTGGCGAACCACCGCGTCGGCGGCCCCGTGCACATAGACGCCGAACAGATTGCCTTGCAGTTGATTGTTCTCCACCACGGCGCCGGAGGCGGATTGTTCGAGAAAAATTCCGGAATCCATCTTGTCCAGTGCGCGTCCGGAAT
>JBLMWS010000123.1:0-6413 GCA_050257355.1 Gemmatimonas sp. | reverse complement strand
ACGGTGGCAACAAGCTGGTTCACCGGGGAGAGCCCGAAGCAAGCCGTAAACCACTGCGCAGGGAATGCCGGGTTGTCTCGGCTGAACCTGTCGGTCAACGCGCGCATTCTGCGCAATTCTTTGCGCGGTGACCATGGGTGCAGCCGGCACCCGGCATTCCCTGCGCCCTCTTCGGTTTATGAGAGGGTGATCGTTGAGCAAGACTCGGGCGCGAATCGCGCGGCGAGAGTGTTGCTGCGTGTCTCAAGTCCGCGATGAAAAGGTCCAGTTCTCGGCTGTCATCGTCCGCGAAGGCGGTCGATCTCGTATTCCAGAGACGCTGGTCGTTACGGACAAGCCGCGGCCTACTGGACACCCCGCCTTTGCGGGGTGTGACGGGCCAAGCAGGAACTCACCGCCCCATCGCCAGCGCGACGAGGCCGAGCGTGCCGACGATGACGCGCCACCAGGCGAACAGCGCGAAGCCATGGCGCGTGACGTATTCCAGGAAGGTCTTCACCACGATGAGCGCGGTGATGAAGGAGACGACGAAGCCGATCGCGATGATGCCGAGATGATCGGCCGTCATGTCGGCACGGCTCTTGTAGAAGTCATAGGCGAAGGCGCCGATCATGGTCGGGATGGCGAGAAAGAACGAGAACTCCGCCGCTGAACGCTTGTCGGCCCCGAGCAGCATCGCGGAGACGATGGTGGCGCCGGAGCGCGACACGCCCGGGATCATCGCAAGGCACTGCGCGACGCCGATCCAGAAATACATCAAAAGCGGGAACTTCGTCGCATCATGCTCATGCGGCTTTTGGTCGATCTCATCGGCCCACAACAGAATGGCGCCGCCGGCGATCAGCGAGAAACACACGACCCAGGGATTGAACAGGAAGTCCTTGATGTACTTTCCCGCAATCAGCCCGATGACGACCGCCGGCAGGAACGCTACCAGCACGCCGACGACGAACCGGCGCGCGGCAGGGTCGGCGAACATGCCGAGTGCGATCCGCCACAATTTGGCGAAGTAGAGCACGACGATCGCGAGGATCGCGCCAAGCTGGATCAGGATGTCGAAGCTCTTCCAGAAATTGTCCTCGCCGAGCTCGAAGAAGCGCCCGGCAAGCAGCAGATGGCCGGTCGAGGACACAGGAAGGAACTCGGTGACACCCTCGACGACGCCGAGAATCACCGCGCGCAGCGTATCTGAGATCATGCTGTGTCCTGTAGAACCGGAATTCGGCCAAAAAGCGGGGCTCTTCTCGCTTATTCGCTCCCTTGCCGCAATCGCAAAAATTGCGCAAACACCCGTTGCCTGGGCGTTCCCTCGGGCTAGTTTCGCCGCTTCCGACCAAAGTTGGTGGTTTCTTAAGCACCGCCTAATATTCACAGGGGCTAATGTTCACACTGTTCCATCACCCGTTCTGCCCGCACTCGCGCTTCGTCCGCCTTGTGCTCGGCGAATACGGCCTCGATCTCAAGCTGGTGGAAGAGCGCGCGTGGGAGCGGCGCGAGGGCTTTCTCGCCATGAACCCCGCCGGCACGACGCCGGTGCTGTTCACGGAAGGCGAGCCAGCCATCCCCGGCGCCGCCATCGTCGCGGAATATATCGACGAGACCCGTGGGGCCGCGATGGGCGACCGCCGCTTGCTGCCGACCACGATGGCCGAACGCATCGAGGTGCGGCGGCTGATGGCCTGGTTCAACGAAAAATTCTTCGACGAGGCCTCGAATCCGCTGGTCACCGAGCGCATCTACAAGCGCTTCATGAGCGAGGAGGATGGCGGCGGGCCGCCGGCCGCCGACGTGATTCGCGCCGCCAAGACCAATGTGCGCTATCATCTTGCCTATATCGGCTGGCTGGCGCAGCGGCGGAACTATCTTGCCGGCGAGCGGCTGACCTATGCGGACCTTGCCGCCGCAGCCCATCTATCGGCGATCGATTATCTCGGCGACGTGCCATGGATCGAGAACGACGCAGCAAAGGCCTGGTACGCGCGGATCAAGTCCCGCCCGTCGTTCCGCCCGCTGCTGAGCGAATGGCTGGCGGGCGTGCCGGCGTCGCGGACCTATGTGGATCTCGATTTCTGAGCGGGGGCGTTGCGGCTGACCTTGCCGAGCTGAAGGCCGCGCTGGCGCAACAGGCGCGCGCGCTCGGCTTCGACTGCATTGGTGTTGCCGCGCCCGATGCGATCCGCGATGCCGGCCGGCATTTCTATCAGTTCCTCGCGGCGGGCGCCCATGGCGACATGGACTGGCTCGCGGCCAATCCGGAACGCCGCGCCGATCCGCGCGGGCTGTGGCGCGAGGTGCGCGCGGTCATCATGCTCGGGGTGAATTACGGGCCCGACGAGAATCCGCTCGAGAGTCTCACGCAACGCTCGCGCGGCGCCATTTCGGTTTATGCCCGCGGCGACGACTATCACGATCTGATCAAGAAACGCCTGAAGGCTCTGGCGCGCTGGTTGGTTGCGGCCCATCCCTGCGAGGTCAAGGTGTTCGTCGACACCGCCGCGGTGATGGAAAAGCCGCTGGCGCAGGCTGCGGGCCTTGGCTGGCAGGGCAAGCACACCAATCTGGTCTCGCGCGCATTCGGATCATGGCTGTTTTTGGGCGCGATCTACACCACGCTCGATCTGCCGCCCGATGAAAGCGAGGTCGATCATTGCGGCTCCTGCCGCGCCTGTCTCGACATCTGCCCGACTGCGGCATTCCCGGCCGCCTACCGGCTCGATGCGCGCCGCTGCATTTCCTACCTGACCATTGAGAACAAGGGCGCGATCCCGCATGAATTCCGCAAGGCCATCGGCAATCGCATCTATGGCTGCGACGACTGCCTGGCCGCCTGCCCCTGGAACAAGTTTGCGCAAGAAGGGCGCGAAGCGAAGCTCGCGGCGCGCGCCGAGTTGCGAAAGCCGGATCTGGCCGAGCTCGCCCGGCTCGACGATGCGGCCTTTCGCGCGCTGTTTACGAAATCGCCGGTCAAGCGCATCGGCCGCGACCGCTTCATCCGCAACGTGCTGATCGCGATCGGCAATTCGAACGATCCTGAGCTCGCGCAAGAGGCGGAACGACTTCTGGCGGACGAAAATCCGCTGGTGCGCGGCGCGGCGGTGTGGGCGCTGTCGCAACTGCTACAGCCCGAGCGAATCGAGGCGCTCGCGGCGACGGCAATGATAACCGAGCCGGATCAAACGGTGCGGGAGGAATGGCGCTGTGCGCTTGACCGAGCTTGATTCTGCCGCACGCCGTCAGCGAATAGCCGAGGCGTTGACAAGCCCGTCAGTCCGCCAAATGCCGCCGCATCTCCGGCCGCGTCTTCAGCTCGGCGCCTTGCCTGGCGGCGATTTTCGCGATGCGCTCCGGCGCGAAGCCCATATCGACAAAAGCCGGCGCGGTGTTGGCGATTTCGCGGTAGGCGACAATGGCGCCGTCGCGCAGCGTCATGATGGCAACGCCTTCGAACCTCGCCCGCGCTCCCTTGGCCTCCGGCAGCATCGAGCGATAGCTGAAGCTGTAGCGCGCGTAGAGCGTCACCCCGTCGCTGACCGGCTCGTGCATGTCCCAACGGAAATCGGTCGCGGTCCGGTAGAACCGGTCATTGATCATCTCGGCGATCGCAGCACGGCCGGTAAAAATTCCGTAAAATACGTCGTGATAAACGCCGTCCTCGGTGAACAGGGCCGCGAAGGCTTGTCCGTCGCGCCGCTCGACGGCGTCACAGAAGGCGTGAAGCATGGCCTCGATGCTCGTTTCGATGCTCATGGCGTCTCTCCCTCGCGCACCTCACCCCATCTCGGCGACGGCGGCAATGATCCGCGCGATATCCTGCGGCCGCGACAGGCGATGATCGCCGTCCTGGATCATGGTGAGCACGACATCCTCCGCGGGAAGCCGATGCGCCAGCCGCAACGCGTGCTGCCAGGGCACGTCGGCGTCCTGCGCGCCTTGCAGGATGCGAACCGGACATCCGACATCAATGCTCGCCCCGAGGATGAGGTGGTTGCGGCCCTCCTCGATGAGATTTCTGGTGATGGGGTAGGGGTCGCCATACTCCGAGGGCCGATGCCAGACGCCCTTTTCCGCGATCTCGCGCCGGGCGGCCGGCGAAAAACCCTTCCACATCAGCTCCTCGGTAAAATCCGGCGCAGGCGCGATCAAGACCAGCCCGGCCAGCGACGCCTCGCCCGACCGCTTGGCGAGTTCACGCGCCAGCAGCAACGCCATCCAGCCGCCCATCGAGGAGCCGATCACGACCTGCGGTCCCCGGCAGAATTGGGCGAACACGGCGAGGCTGTCCTCCAGCCAGCGTCCGATGGTGCCCTCGACGAAATCGCCGCCGGATTCGCCGTGCCCGGAGTAATCGAACCGCACGCAGGCGCGGCCGTGCTCGGCGGCCCAGGCGTCCAGCGCGAGCGCCTTGGTGCCCTTCATGTCGGACTTGAAGCCGCCCAGCCAGAACAGCCCGGGCGCGGCGCCCGGGCGTGTGCGCACCGCGATCCGGCGGGCCGGCGCATTGCCAACCTCAATGAAAACCGGCGGATCGGTCGTGGCGGAACTGGTCATGGAACGTTTGCTCGGCTCTGCTGTTTGCGTGGCGCGCCCCAGAAGGAGGGGTCAGGGGGACGGATGCGCTTGCGGAATAGTTTGTTGCTCGCTATCTCGACTGACGTGGCCGAAAGGCCGCGCGCTTCGGGCTTTTTCGCATAACCCTGCCCGAGTGTGCTTGCCCGTTGAAGCTTCTTACTTCAAAATATCGACATCGTTCACAACCTCGGAGAAGGACCCATTCGCCGTCCCAATAGAGCCCCGCCCGCTGCCGCTAAAGACGGGCCGCGCGTCAATGATGATATTCGTAATGCGCAGATCCAGCTGATCGACCAGAACGGCACCAACCACGGCACTGTCGAAACCATGGTTGCAATCAGGATGGCCGCCGAGGCGGGCATGGATCTGGTGGAGATTTCGCCGAACAATAATCCTCCCGTTTGCAAGATCATGGATTACGGGAAGTATAAATATTCGGCGCAGAAAAAGGCTGCAGAAGCCCGCAAGAAGCAGAAGACGGTCGAGATCAAGGAGATCAAGCTCCGTCCGATGATCGACGAGCATGACTACGGCGTGAAGATGCGCGCGATGCAGCGTTTCTTCGAGGAAGGCGACAAGGTCAAGATCACGCTCCGTTACCGGGGGCGCGAAATGGCGCACCAGGAGATCGGCACCAAGCTGTTGGACAAGATCAAGGGCGATGTCGCCGAGATCGCCAAGGTGGAACAGGACGCCAAGTTCGAGGGCCGCCAGGTCGTGATGGTGCTCGCCCCACGCTGATTTAGCCCGTGGATACCGTTAACCGGCTAGTCCCCGCCTTCAGGCGGGGACGGCCCATTTTCCGCTGTCCATCGTTGCCAAATTGGCCGCCCTCTGTCATAAGCACGACCTTCGATCGCCCGGCTGATTAAGGGCTGCCGTGGCGATCAGCTGTGCGGGCTTCTCGCTTGACGAGAAAACCTTAGCACTTTCAACGCTCTAGCGAGCATTTTAGCCGACCGGCGCCCCTCGCGGGCGCGTCTGGTATTGCGGCCATTGAAGGAGAGCCAAATGCCCAAGCTGAAGACCAAATCGGGCGCCAAGAAGCGCTTCAAGGTGACTGCCAACGGCAAGGTGATGCATGCCCAGCGCGGCAAGCGCCACGGCATGATCAAGCGGACGAACAAGCAGATTCGTCAGCTGCGCGGCACGCGCGTGCTGTTCAAGACCGACGGCGACAACATCAAAAAGTACTTTCTGCCCAACAGCTGATCGCACTCTTTGTAACTCGCCAGACCCCCGGCCGCGCCCGGCGCGGCACTTCTTGATCATCAGTTCACATTGAAGGATATCCGTCATGTCTCGCGTCAAACGCGGTGTGACCGCCCACGCCAAGCACAAAAAGGTCTACAAGGCCGCCAAGGGCTATTACGGCCGCCGCAAGAACACGATCCGGGTCGCCAAGCAGGCGGTCGAAAAGGCCGGCCAGTATGCGTTCCGCGACCGCAAGCGCAAGAAGCGCACCTTCCGCGCGCTCTGGATTCAGCGCCTCAACGCCGCGGTCCGCCCCTTCGGCCTGACCTACAGCCGCTTTATCGACGGGCTGTCCAAGTCCGGGATCGTGGTCGACCGCAAGGTGCTGTCGGATCTCGCGATCACTGAGCCGGCCGCATTCCAGGCGATCGCCGAGAAGGCCAAGGCGGCGCTCGCCGCCTGAGGCGAGGGAGAGCGCGAGGCTAGCGGGCGGCTCCGCCCGCCGCTTTTGCCGCCTGATGCGCGTAGCGCTGGGCGACCTCCGCCCGGCAAAAGGCCGCGAACGACAGGTACATCGTGCCGTGCTGGTGCTCGTATTTTCGGTCGCAGGCGCGCAGCTCGCGGCGATAGGCGCGATTTTGCGGCGGCTT
>JBLMWS010000122.1:0-3794 GCA_050257355.1 Gemmatimonas sp. | reverse complement strand
CAACGACACCGATCCCGCCTACGACGTGTGCTCGAGCACCAAGAGCGCCTTTACGTTGGACGGCAAGAACATCGGCAATCTGCTCAACGACGCCCACATCACCTGGGGCTCGTTCATGGGGGGGTTCGACCTGTCGCTCACCAACACGAACGGCACCACCGGCTGCAAGCGCAGCACCTTCACGAGCGTAGTTGGCGCGCCCACGGCGGACTACATCCCGCATCACGCCTGGTTCCAATACTACGTGTCGACCGCCAATCCGACCCATGCCCGCCCGAGCTCGATCCAGGCGATCGGCCACAGCATGCAGAAGGATGGCAAGACCGCGGACCCCGCCAACCACAATTACGATCTGGACGACTTCTACGCGGCGGTGAAGGCCGGCAACTTCCCGGCCGTGTCCTACATCAAGCTGCCGGCCTATCAGGACGCCCACGCCGGTTATTCCGACCCGCTCGACGAGCAGGAAGGCACGGTGGATCTGATCAACTTCCTGCAGAAGCGGCCGGAGTGGAAGGACACCGCCGTGATCATCACCTATGACGACTCCGACGGCTGGTACGATCACGCCTATGTCAAGCCGACCAGCGCCTCCTATGATGCCACCGCCGACCAGGTCAACGGTCCCGGCCAGTGCGGTACGGGTGTCGCCACCCAGCCGCAACCGAACGGCCTCAACGGCAAGCCGGTGAACGGCCGTTGCGGCCCCGGCACGCGCATCCCCTTCCTGGTGATTTCGTCTTACGCCAAGAAGAACTTCGTGAGCCACCAACGTATCTCGCAGGCGTCCGTGGTGCGCTTCATCGAGGACAACTGGCTGCATGGCCAGCGCCTCGGCGGCGGCTCGTTCGATGCCACGGCCGGATCGATCGTCGACATGTTCGACTTCGATCGCGACCATGACGAGCGGAACAACAAGCTCTTCCTCGATCCCACCGCCGGCACGGTCGTTTCCTACGCGCCGGACCGCCACTGATCTGATCCGACGCCATGCGATCCCGCCACTTGTCGTGGCCTCTCGGCGCCGGCCTGCTGATGCTGGCCGGCGTCGCCTTGGCGGGCGAGGCGCAAGTCTCGCCCGGCGAGAATCCGCGTCCCGTTCGTCTCATCCGTCCGCAGGCCGCACCCTTGTCTGCGATGGCGCAGCTGGGCCAGCAGATTTTCTACGATGCCAGCCTGTCCTCCTCTGGCCGGCTCTCCTGCGCCTCCTGTCACAGCCCGGACCACCATTACGGTCCGCCCAATGAGGGGCCGGTCATGCTCGGCGGCCCCGATCTCAAGCGGCAAGGCGCGCGCGCCGTGCCAGCGCTGACCTATCTCGAGCGCCAACCGAACTTCAGCATCGGCCCCGAGCAGGACGAGGACGACAACGTCGTTCCCCTGGCGCAGATGGCCGCGCGCGCGAGCCAGAGCGTGCGCGCGAAGAAGATCGCGAGCGCCACGGCCGCGTCGGCGGCGAATATCGTGCCGCAGGGCGGGCTGTTCTGGGACGGCCGCGCCGATACCCTGCAGGGACAAGCGCTGTTTCCGTTGCTCGATCCGCACGAAATGGACGGCGGCAGCGTCGATCGCGTGGCCGGCCTGATGCGCCACGCGCCCTATGCCGATCGCTTCGTCGGCCTGTTCGGCGCCGGCGTGCTGGACAGTCCGCGCCTGTTGGTCTCCGAGGCGATGTTTGCCGTCGCACGCTATCAGATCGAAGATCCGAGCTTCCATCCCTACACCAGCAAGTACGACTACTGGCTGGAAGGCAAAGCGCGCTTGAGCGAGACCGAGTGGCGCGGCCTGCAATTGTTCAACGATCCGGACAAGGCCAATTGCGGCGGCTGCCACTTGTCTAGTCCGACCCGCGACGGGCTGCCGCCGCTCTTCACCGATCACCAATACGAGGCGCTCGGCGTGCCGCGCAATGCGGCGCTGACCGCCAATCGCGATCCCGGCTATTTCGATCTCGGCGTCTGCGGCCCGCAGCGCAAGGACATCGCGGGCCAGACGCAATATTGCGGCATGTTCCAGACGCCGAGCTTGCGCAATGTCGCGAGCCGCCACGCCTTCTTCCATAACGGCGTGTTTCACACGCTGCAGGAGGTGCTCGATTTCTATGATTTCCGCGATACCGATCCCGAGAAAGTCTATCCGCGCGGTACGGACGGGAGCTTGCAAAAATACGACGATTTGCCCGAGGCCTATCGCGCCAATGTCGATGTCGCCGATCCGCCCTTCGACCGGCATCTTGGCGATCAGCCGGCGCTGACGGCGCAGGACGAGGCCGACATCATCGCCTTCCTGAAAACGCTGACGGACGGATACAAGCCGGAGGGGTCGACGGATTAGGCGATTGCGGCTGCAGACGGCGCTGCTTCCTGAACGAGCTTCGATGTGCTAGCCCGGCGCTTGCCTTGCAAACCAGCCAGTCGAGAACGAGAGCCGTGCCCGACAACGACGCGCCGAAGATGCTCAAATTCCGCTGTCCGGCGGAGCTCGAGGGCAAGCTGCCGCCGCCGATCCCGGCAGCGATGGGGCTTCCCGCCTGGCTGAAGGCGATGCCGACGCAGGCCTTCAACGCCATCAACAGGCGTGAGGAGGATACGGTCAAGCGCTGCCCTCCATTCGTCGATGCCATGACGTCCGGCTTCCTGATGCCGTTGATCTGCGATCTCAGGATCGAAAACGGCGAGATCAGCTGGGACAATGACCTGCCTCCGGGCGGAGAACTCGATTTCCCGCGCTCTCCGATCGGATTCCATGACGCGAGCCAGGTGACCGGTTCGCCGCTGTTCGAATCCGACCGCTTCCTGATCAAGTTTCACAATTTGTGGACCATCGAAGCGCCCGAGGGCTACTCGCTGCTCTTCACCCATCCGGCCAATCGCTTCGATCTGCCGTTCACGACCTTGAGCGGGTTCGTCGATTGCGACCGCTACTCCGACAGCTGGATCCATTTTCCGGCGCATTGGCACGATGTCAATTTCACCGGCGTCTTGCCGAAAGGCACGCCGGTCGCGCAATGCGTGCCGGTCAAGCGCGAAACCTGGGTCGCAGAGACCGCGCCGCTGACGGCCGAACAGACGCAGCGCGTGCACGAGCTGACCAAGACGATCAGTCGCGAGCCCGGCCTCTATCGGCGGCGCTTTCGCGCTTAAGCGGAGCGCGGGGTTCACCTCTCCCAAAGGGAGAGGTCGGATCGCATCGCGGGATGCGACCCGGGTGAGGGGTTATGGTCCCTCGTCAAAGCTGCGGCCCTCACCCGATTTGCTGTGCAAATCGACCTCTCCCGGCTGGGGGGAGGTGAATCTCGTCTCATCGCGCTTCAAGTGGCTTTGGCCGGGTCGTTCTGCAAAAATGTCGCCACCGCGCTCTGGCGAAAGAAGAAGCGGCCGTGCGAGGACTGCACGAGCGCGTGCGTGGCGCGACCGAGCATTTGCGGCCGGCCTCGCGAGGCGGCACGCAGTTGCGCCTCGCCGGCCTCGCGGTCACCCATTTCCAACAGGCATGCGGCGAGGTCGGCGCGCGTCATCGCATCGTCGGGACGCAGCGCGAGCGCGTGGCGGTAGGTGTCGGCGGCCGCGGCATACGCGCCGTCCAGGAGCAGCACGCGGGCGAGCGCGGTCAGGATGTCGGCGCGCCCCGGCGCCGCGTCGCGCGCCTTCTCGAGGACGGCGCGGGCCTTGCCGCGCGCATTGCGCTGCAAGTGCAGGCGAGCGAGGTCGACCTGCAGGTAGATTGTCTCAGGCGCCAGCGCGAGGGCGCTTTCGATTGCAGTGATCGCCTCGTCGCCATGTCCGGCCGTGGCA
>JBLMWS010000121.1:0-4342 GCA_050257355.1 Gemmatimonas sp. | reverse complement strand
ACGAGGCGTCTTCAGTCCGGAAGGAGTGAAGTTGTTGTGAACCTCCAGATTGAGGACGCCCGGTGCGGCGATCTCGGCGTCGTAGACTTGGATTTCATCGGTTTGTGCGAAGGCTGTTGCCGACCCCAGCACGAGAAATGAGACGAGCGCGATCGCCGTTACAATTCCTGCTCCCGAACGCGCCCGCCACGTCATCCGCTCTGCTCCGCCACGGCTCCAACTTTACGTGACCAGGGCGTTGGGAGAAACCGGTAATCGCGAATTCGGCACGCTCATATATGCATGGTTCGTGTCCTGCGCGGTTCTGCCGACGCGGCATCAGGCAGGCGCTGGTTTGGTCATTTGCCGGATTGCCGACGATGACGCGTCAAGCGTTCAGGACGTGGGCTCTAGGTGCGAATGGTGGTGGCGTATCCCTCGCGGGGTAACCGGAATGCCTCGTCGTTTCGCAAGCTGCCCGGAATCGCGCCGGACCAATGCTGGCGATTGTCTCAAGCCGGAGGTGCTTTGATGCGCAACGGCGGGCGTCGGGTTATTGTTGGTTGGGAAACCTCGCGCACACAAAAGTGATCAGCGCCACGCCGCTCGCATCGCCGTAGCTCAGGCCGCCAGCGCTTCCCATCCGGCAGGCGCGTAATGCGCAGCTTGCGACAGGACACCGTTGGCCGCCTTGTCGCACAGGCTGAAATAGGCCTCGAGCTCCGCCACGGCGCGACGCTCCCATTCCATCGCCTCTCCGAGCAGCGAGCAGCTTTGCCGCGGACGGAAGGCGGCGGTCTGGCGATAGAGCGAGGCGATCGCCCGATAACGGCGTACATTTTCCATGACGGCTTCCCCATTTGTCGGCATTGATTTCCCCTGTCCTTGCCTCCGGTCGCCGGCGACTTTGGCCACAACGATTTTCGAATTGGTTAGCGGGCCGGGCCGAGGATTCGGATAGTTTCCGAACCGTTGATGGCCTGTCGCGCGCGTTTCCTTGGCCGAACGTTGGCCCGCCCTGTTGCGCCTTCACGTTCGCGAGGCGAGAGTTCCGCTCACGATTCCGGTTGATCTCGGTCAACATTCGAGAACTTGCGCGTTTTAGGTCAATTCCGCCGCTGCCGATGAAGGGGAGCGTCGCCTGACCGCGCCTGCGCCAATACCCGTCAGCGGATTTGCAATGGATAATGGGAAGATGACGATGCCCAAGCAGAGCCGGCGCTGGGCCATGTTGGAGTCCCCGGCTGACTGGGAGCGCGGCCTCACGAGCGTGGAAGCCGCGCGGCGGCTTGCGAGCTTTGGTCCCAACGCGACAGCCGACGTCGAGACACCCGCATGGCGCGTGCTGCTTGGCAAATTCATTGCACCCGTCCCCTGCCTGCTCGAGGCGGCGATCGTGCTTCAGCTGTTTCTCGGCGAATATATCGAGGCCTCGGTCATCGGTGTGCTGCTCGTCTTCAACGCGGGCCTCGGCTTCTTTCAGGAAGGACGGGCCCAGGCCACGCTTGCGGCGCTGAAATCCCGTTTGGCGCTGAATGCGTCGGTGCTGCGCGACGGCAGCTGGCGGATAGTGCCCGCGGCCGATCTCGTCCAAGGCGACATCATCAGGCTGACGCTCGGCAGCGTGGTCGCGGCCGACGTGCGGATCGGCGAAGGCGCGGTTCAACTCGATCAGTCGATGCTGACCGGCGAGTCCATGCCGATCGAAGCGGATGCGGGCTATGAGGCTTTCGCCGGCACGCTGGTGCGTCGCGGCGAGGCGGTTGCCGAGGTCACCGCGACCGGCTGCCGGACCAAGTTCGGCCACACCGCCGAGTTGGTGCGAACGGCCAAGGTGGCGAGCACACAGCAGAAGGCGGTGCTGCGCGTCGTGCTCTATCTGGCAGGCATCAACGGTGCGCTGGCGATGGCGCTGATCCTCTATGCCTGGGCGATCCATCTGCCGCTTGCCGAGATCGTCCCGCTCGCACTGATCGCGGTCCTCGCGTCCATTCCCGTGGCGTTGCCCGCCGCCTTTACGCTGACGACGGCGATCGGGGCCCAGGCGCTGGCGAAACGCGGCGTGCTTCCGACGCGGCTTTCGGCCGTGGACGAGGCCGCCAGCGTGAACGTGCTGTGCGTGGACAAGACGGGGACTTTGACCAGCAGCGAGCTCGCGGTCGCGGCGGTGGTCGGCATCGATGGCCGGAGCGAGACCGAGGTTCTGAGATGGGCGCGCGTTGCGAGCTCAGACGGCGGATTGGACCCTGTCGACGCGGCGGTGCGCGAGGCGGCCGGCCGAGTTTCGCTCGCCGGCATGCCGCGCCGCCAGCAGTTCACACCGTTCGATCCCAAAGCCAAGATGGCGGAAGCAACGGTCGTCGACGAGACTGGCCGTACCTTGCGGGTCGTCAAGGGTGCTTTTGCCTATGTCATGGCGATCGCGCAGCCTTCGCCGGACGCCGACAAGAAGGCGACTGAACTCGAATCGGAAGGCTTCCGCATTCTCGGCGTCGCCGCAGGAGCGCCGGATGCGCTGCAGGTGCTCGGGCTCGTGGCGCTGAGCGATCCGCCGCGGCCTGAAGCAGCCGGTTGCGTTACGAAGCTGCGATCGATGGGGCTCGATGTCGTGATGGTGACCGGCGATGCGCCGGCCACCGCCGGCGCGGTGGCGCGCGCCATCGGCTTGGACGGGCCCGTCGCTCCATCGACGGCAATTCCGCACACCGCGCATGCGGGCGACTTCGCCGTGTTCGCCGGCGTGCTTCCCGAAGACAAATACACCCTCGTCAAAACCTTCCAGCAGGAAGGCTACACGGTCGGCATGTGCGGCGATGGTGCCAATGATGCGCCGGCGCTGCGGCAGGCGCAGCTCGGCATCGCGGTGTCCACCGCCACCGACGTTGCCAAATCGGCAGCGGGTCTCGTGCTCACCGAGCCAGGTCTCTCGGGCATCGTCGGCGCGGTCACCGAGGGACGCATCGCCTTCCAGCGCATCCTGACCTACACGCTGCGTTCGATCCTGCACAAGGTGAGACAGGTGACCTATCTGGCGGTGGGGCTCCTGATCACCGGTCATGCCGTCCTGACGCCGCTGCTGGTGGTCATCCACATGGTCACCGGCGATTTTCTGGCGATGTCCGCAAGCACCGACAGCGTGCGACCGTCGCCGCAACCCAACACCTGGAGGATCGGCCAGCTGACGATCGCCGGCGTCCTGCTCGGACTGGTCGACCTCGCCTTTTGTGTCGGCCTGCTCCTGATCGGCAGGGATGATCTTCAGCTCGATCTGGATCGGCTGCGGACGCTGAGCCTGGTCATCCTCGTGTTCAACGGACAGATGATCTATTACGTCGTGCGCGAGCGAGAGCGTCTCTGGTCCTCACGGCCCAGCACGGCCGTGCTGGTCTGCTCGCTCGCCGATCTGACCATCGCGCCGACGCTCGCCTGGGCCGGCATCCTGATGGCGCCGCTGCCGCTCTCGATCATCTTGAGCGTCTTTGCCGCAACCGCGCTCTTCACCTTCGTGCTCGATCAGGTGAAGGTCGGCCTGTTCGGCTTCTTGAAAATGACGTGAGCAGCGGCTGACGCCTCGGACCTGCGCGCCGGCCTCATCTTCACCCGGTGAATTTCTTGTTGATGCGACCGCTCAATTGCGGCGGCGTCTCCGACCCGAAACTTAAAATTCCAGCTGTATGAGAAGAGCCACGGATCAAACAGGCGGGGGCCTCAATGACTGTCGAAACGATCGGAATCCTCGGAGTGGCGGGATGTGCGTTCGTGGCAGCGACGCTCGGCCGCGTGGCGTATCAACGCCGCATGGACGTGCTGTACGGGCCCTATGTCGAAGGCCGCCCAAAGCTGTCGCTCTTGAGCCTGATCTTTTCGCCGCCGCTTCCATTCGTCGACCGCCTGCGCTGGAGGATGCGCGTCGAGGTCTGCCTCACCCCGAGCGCGCCCTGCTGATCGCGACCGCGGTACTGGTGAACGTAGGATTAGTTGAGCAGTACGACGCCGATCTCATCTTTCTACCGCCGTTCGCGGCTGGTAGGCGTCATGTCGCCCCACGCAAGAAACGGGTCAAGGCCGATAAGGCCTATCGGCATCCCCACTTCGAGGAAAGGCGCCGCGAGATCGTGCAAGCGCAGTCGGATTTTTGCGTGAGATCGCTGCTTGTAAAGAAACCTTAATCGGTGCAAAGCAACATAAGATCGAGCTGGAAGATTTGCCGATGACGACGCTCTATACGATTGGCTATGAAGGTACCGATATTGATCGGTTCGTCGCCACGCTCAAGGCCGTCGGCGTGCGCCTTCTGGTTGATGTCAGGGCGCTTCCGCTCTCGCGCAAGAAGGGCTTTTCGAAGAACGGACTAAGGGAACGG
>JBLMWS010000120.1:0-5751 GCA_050257355.1 Gemmatimonas sp. | reverse complement strand
TCGTGGTTGCCGGCATCGAACACCCAGATCAGCTTGCCCGAATAGACGTCGAAGCCGCGGATCGCGCCCGAGGGCACGCGGTCGGAATAATTGTCGATCACCGCGCCCGCCATGATCAGGATCTTGTCGGTGACGACAGGCGGCGACGTGCCCTCATAAAATCCCAGCGTCTTGATCTCATTGCCCGCCTTGAGATCGATCTGGCCGTGGTCGCCGAAGCTTTCGCAGGGCTTGCCCGTCCCGGCATCAAGCGCAAACAGCCTGCCGTCATCGGTCGGCAGGAAGATGCGTTTGGGGCAGTCGCCCGGCGCGGGCTGGCCGTCGGCGGTGACGGCGCCCGGCTTGGTCTCGTGATAGGCCACGCCGCGGCAGGTCATGTGCTGGAAGGTCTTGTTGCGCGCGATCTTCGGATCGAACTTCCAGCGCAGTTTGCCGGTCGCGGCGTCGAGTGCAAACACGATCTGGTGCGGCGAGCAGGTGTAGAGGAGATCGCCGACCTTGAGCGGCGTCGCCTCGTTGGTGAATTCGTCGGGATCGTCGGGGCCCTTCTTGTCGCCGGTCTCGAACTGCCAGGCGAGCTTCAAATTCTTCACATTGTCCCTGGTGATCTGGTTGAGCTCGGAATAGCGCGTGCCAAACCCGGTGCCACCATAGGCTGTCCAGTCCGCCTGGGCCTGCGTCGGCTCGCCGGCCGCCTGATCGACGGTCGCGGCATTCGCGTTCGCCGACAGGGCGCCTGCAATGTCGTAACGATCGCGGCGGATCGAAATTCCAAGCGCGACGAGCGCCAGCACCAGCACGCCGCCGAGCGCAAGCCGGCCAAGCCGCGCACCCGGCGCGAGATGGGCGGTAATGAACGGCAGCAGCAGCCAGACCCCGAGCGGCACCAATATGTCGCCGCGCGGCGCGAGCGACCAGAAGTCGAAGCCGACCTCGGAGATGGCCCAGCCCATGGTGCCCAGCAGCAGCGCCGCATAAAGCCAAAGCGCCTCGGGTCGGCGCAGCGCCAGGAGCGCAGCCGTGAGCAACAGCGCGATGCCGGCGATCAGGTAATAAAGCGAGCCGCCCAGCATTGCGAGCCAGGCGCCGCCCGCGACCAGCGCGATGCCCATGAGCGCGACCACGAGCCACGTGAGCGTGAGCAGCGGCGCGCGCCGCACCGTCGTCGGATCGGCCATGGTTTGGGGCTCCACGTCTGTCAGTCGCGAAGACGGAACGATGCACGCGGAAGGAGGTTCCTTGTGGAAGCGCGTTGCAGGGCAGATCGTCGCCGGCTGCGAGCCGCGCGCCATCAAGCGCTGGCGCGGCCTCCTTGCAGCCTGATCACGCCGCCGCCGTGACCGGCAGCTTGTCGATGGCGCGCAGGCCCGGCCGGCGCCGCCAATGGATGTCGGAGGGTTTTACGGCAAGCTGCAGCTTCGGCCAGCGCGTGAACAGCGCCTGCAAGCCTGCCTGCGCCTCGATGCGGGCGAGCTGATGGCCAAGACAGAAATGAATGCCGGTGCCGAACGCCAGATGTCGGTTCGGCCGCCGCGACAGCTCAAGCCGGTCCGAATGCTCGTTGGCTGCGGGATCGAGATTGGCGGCGACGATCATGGCCATGATCTTGTCGCCTTTCTTCAAGCGCACGCCCTCGAGCTCCAGATCCTCGCGCACGAAGCGCGGCTTCGAGAACTGCACCGGCGCGACAAAGCGCAGAAACTCCTCGATGGCGAGGTTAAGCCGGCTCCAATCGGCTGCGAGCCATTCCCGCCGCGCCGGATCCTTCAAGAGCTCGAACACCGATCCGCTGATCAGATGCGTGGTGGTTTCCGATCCGGCAAGGAGGAGCAGGAACAGCATCGAAATCATTTCGTCGCCGCTGATGCGGCCGCCCTCCCGCTCCACTCGCACCAGCTCCGCGATCAACCCCTCCCCGCCCTGCGCCCGGGCATGCGCCAGCCGTGCTTCGAAATAGCGGCGCATCCTGCCGACCACCGGCATCATCAGGAGGAAGTTGACGGGACTGGTAAAGCGCGCCATCGCGTTGGCCCATCCGATGAACTGCGGCCGGTCGGCCAGCGGCAGGCCGAGCAGCTCGCAGATCACTGACAGCGGCAGAATGCGGGCAAAGCGCGCCACCAGATCGGCCGGCGCTCGCTCCGCAAACAGCTCGCCGGCGAGCTGATCGGCGATGACGCAAATACGCGGCTCCATGTCGAGCACGGCGCGGCGGCGGAAGGCTTCATCGACGAGGCTGCGCAGCCGCGTGTGATCCGGCTCGTCGGTCGTCAGCATATTGTTGGCGAGCAAGGTCACGGAGCGCGGCATCCACCAGCGCAAACCCGCCACCGTTCCGTCATCCTTGCGCAAGCTGAAATTTGCCGAATCCTTCAGGACGCGCGCGGCGGCGTCATACGTCGTCGTGACCCAGACCGGGCCAATGATCGGAAAGCGGGTCGCGACCACCGGCCCCGCTGCGCGCAGCCGCGCCATCGTTGCACCCGGATCGCGAAAGAACGTCTCGCTTGCGAAATCGACCTGTTGCTCCATCGATCGCTCCGGCGATTGACCTGCGTGACCCAAGATGGGAGGCGCATCGACGGTTACAAGGCGGGAACCGCTCGTTCCGGACGCCGGACTATCGGGCTGAGGTCGATATTGGAGCAACCCGCAGGGCCGCAGCCGCAGACGGCAACATGGTTGACGAATCCTAACCCGCGTTGCGACCGGTGACCTCGGATGAACCAAACCGGCAGCCCGCCTGAATCAGGCCGGCTTTGGCCCCAAAGTCTGCACAAAGGTTAAACCTCGCTTAAGGAGGCGACGGCATAGTCCTGCCGGAAAATGCCAGTGAACCCAGGGCAGGACAATGCGCGGCATCCGCGTTGATCTCTTCAAGCGCTTCAGCCGCGACGAGCGCGGCAACCTCGCCGTGATCTTCGCCATCGCGGCGATTCCACTTCTCACCGGCGTCGGCGCCGCCGTCGATTACTCGATGGCGATGAGGGTCAAGACCAAGCTGCAGGCGGCGGCGGATGCGGCAAGTGTGGGCGCCATCGCCCAGGGTTCGCCGGCGTACGACGCGGCGGGACAGATGGCCTCCAACGGGCCGATTACGGCCGGCAACACGGATGCGACCAACATCTTCAACGCGAACATCACTGGCGCGAGCGGGTTCACCAATCTGGTGGTGACGCCCAGCGTCACCAAGAACAGCACCAATATCACCTCGAAGGTCAGCTTCACTGCGGACGTGCCGACCAACTTTCTGGGCCTGATCGGCTATCAGAAGCTGACGGTCAGCGGCAGTTCGAGTTCGGCCGGCTCGCTGCCGATGTATCTCGACTTCTATCTGGCACTGGACGTTTCGGGATCGATGGGCTTGCCGTCGACCACTGCCGAAGCGGTGCGCATGCAGAACGTCAATTCGGACAACTATCGGCAGTATCCCACCGGATGCACGCTCGCCTGCCACTTTGCGCCGCAGAACAGCGCGTGCACCGACAGCTACACGCAGGGTTATCCCACGAACAACTATTGTCTCGGTTACGCGATCTCGCGGGTGAGCCAGAGCGGCTATCAAAATCTGCTGGTGACGCCAAGCAAGCCGAAATATCCTTACAAGAATCCGACGACCGGGCAGTACCAGCAGCTGCCGTCCACGATCGTGACCGGCCTGCCCAGTTCGCTGTATCAGGCGCTCCCCCCGGTTTCCAGCTGTCCCAGCGCGGGCACCGATTCCTGCATCCAATTGCGCCTTGACGCTGTCGGCTATGCCGTGAACGCGCTGCTCGCCACCGCCAACAGCAGCGAGAAGCTGCCGCAGCAATTCCGGATCGGCCTCTACCCGTTCATCCACTATCTCTATTCGAATTATTTTCCGCTGACCTCGAGCATCAACGGCAGCTCCACCACCCAGGGCACGATCAACTACGCCGCGGCCAACTTAGCATCGCTGCTTGATACCAATATGGATTCAAACCTCGGCTCCGGCGGCACGCATATCGACAATGCGCTCAACAGCCTGAACAACGTGATCACCAGCGTCGGCAACGGCAGCGCATGGAACAACACGCTGCCTTACGTCTTCCTCGTCACCGACGGGGCGCAGGACAACCAGATGAAAGGCGTGCCCAACGGCGGCTGGTCCGGCAGCAATCACGCCACCGTTTTGAACAATCCGATCAACCAATACCCCAACGCCTGCCAGCAGCTCAAGAACCGCGGCATCATCGTTTCCGTGCTCTACATTCCCTACCAGACCATCAATCCCGTGAACACGTCGTTCGCCGGCGACGAGGACGACTACGCCAATTGGAATATCCCGAACATTCCTCCAAGCCTGCAGGCCTGTGCGTCGCCCGGCTTCTTCTATACGGCGAATTCGCCTGCGGACATCACGGCGGCGCTGAACGCAATGTTCAATCATGCGCTGTTGACGGCGCACATCACGAACTAGATCTCCAGCGAGGCACCACCGGCATGGCACGCAACGCGACCTGGCAAAGCCTCTCTGCGACGGCAAGGGACGGATCGCCGCGTTTGCCGGTCGCCTTGGCATGGCGGCGTCTGCGGCGCCTCGCGAAGCGCCTGGCGCGCGACCGCAGCGGCATTGCCGCGACCGAATTCGCGATTCTCGTGCCGATCATGCTGGTGCTGTTCTTCGGGGTGGTCGAGATCACCAACGGCATCACCGCCTATCGCAAGGTCGAGATCATGGCGCACACGCTCTCCGACCTGACCTCGCAATCGGTATCGGTGCAGGATGCCGACCTCTCCAACTTCTTCTGCGCCTCCACCGGCATCATGACGCCTTACGTCGCGGCCACCTGCCCATCGCCTTCGGTCAAGCAAAGCATCGTCGAATTGTGGGTGAATTCGTCGCTGCAGGCGCGCGTGCAATGGGCCAAGAACAGCGACGGCACGACCCCGGTTGCCGCGGGAACGGTGGTGACGATTCCCCCCTCGCTTCAGATCGCCAACACCTACGTCATCTATTCCAGCGTCAGCTACACCTATGTGCCGGCGGTCGGCTATGTCATGAACAAGGCCGGCGTCAACTTGAGCGACTTTGCCTATACGCGCCCGCGGCAATCGCAATGCGTGCTGTATAACACGACCAATACGCCCTGCCCGCAGAGTTGATCGGCGGCGAGCGCCGGGTCGCTCACGACGTCTTGTCCTTCTGATCCATCAGGCCGCCGAGCCAGCGCATGACTTCTTCGGCGAAGACACCAACTTGGACCGGCTTGTCGTTGACAAGAATGTTGTATCTCGCCGCAATCCCTCTGCGTTCAAGCGCAAATTCCACCCTGACGCGCTTGCCGCAATGCAGGACATCGATGATCGGTTTGATCGCCATCGCCGTCATCCTCTCCGCGAAATTCAGGCCTGAGGCGCTCTTCGCTGTGGGCCTGCCGTTGCGAAATTTATTAAAATGCCCGGCAAGCTAAATCCCGCTGCCGTAGCCCCGCAACCAAAGTCGCGCGTTAAGCTTGATGTCCGCGCCGAAGGTTAAACCTGGAACTGCCCTAGGCAGCTCAATGACGGAAGAAGGCAGGCACCCCGCGTTCGACGATCCGATTCCGCTGCTGAGCGATCGCAGGCTCGATAGGCTCGCTGACGCTGCCCCCCTTTCAACGCGGAGGTGCCAAAGCGTGAGCATGACGCGCCGGCCTGACGTGCCGTGATCTAGGCACTCACGCTGCTAGCCCGGCACGGCGCATGACCCGGATCGGTGTGGTGACGGCGCTCTCGTAGTGTTTGGTC
>JBLMWS010000119.1:0-14360 GCA_050257355.1 Gemmatimonas sp. | reverse complement strand
TTGCCGTCGAGATCCTTGAACTCGCGGCGGTCCCAGACTTTCACCGCACGGAAATTGCGGTTCTTCTCCTGGCCGATGCGGACGCCTTCGGGATTATAACCGTGCGCGCCGAAGGGCGAGGTGCCGGCCGTTCCGATCCATTTGCTGCCGCCCTGATGCCGTCCCTTCTGTTCCTTCAGGCGCTGGCGCAGGGTCTCCATGAGCTTGTCCCAGCCCATGGCCTCGATCTGCTTCTTTTCGTCCTCGGTAAGGTATTTCTCGGCGAGCTTCTTCAGCCATTCGGCCGGAATATCGGCCTTCTCCATCGCATCCAACAAGCTCTCCAGCCCCTTGAAAACGGTGCCGAAGACACGGTCGAACTTGTCGAGATTGCGTTCGTCCTTCACCAACGCCGCGCGCGACAGGTAATAGAAATTCTCGACCGACTGCTCGGCGAGGTCGGCGTCGAGCGCCTCCATGAGCGTCAGATATTCGCGCAGGGTCACCGGGACCTGCGCATCGCGGAGCGAGGTGAAGAATTGCAGGAACATGAGTTACAGATTGCCCGTCATATCATGCGCGTCAAGGGCTCAATCCGCCGTCACGACACTGGACCGGTCGGGTTTTTCATCTAGAATTGAACCGGCGGGAGTCTTCGTGGGGCTTTTCAATGGGTATTTTGGCGGCATTGATCATCGGCGCGATCGCGGGTTGGCTCGCCGGGCTCATCGTGCGCGGCGCCGGTTTCGGTCTGATCGGCAACATCGTCGTCGGCATCATCGGCGCACTGGTCGCCAGCTGGGTGCTGCCGCAGTTGCACATCGATCTCGCCACCGGCACGCTGGGGACGATCATCGACGCCACGATCGGCGCGGTGATCGTTCTCGTGATCCTGTCGTTGGTCAGGCGCGCCTGACGCATCACCCATTTCCCCGATTAGGGCTGTTCCGGCGGCGTTTTCCTGCTAAGGCAGGCATATTCAGCTTGCGCGAGAGAGTGAAGGTTAAAGGCAAAGTTCGATGAAATTTACCGGCACCAAGGACTATGTTGCCACCGACGACCTCAAGGTCGCCGTCAATGCCGCGATCGTACTGGAGCGTCCCTTGCTCGTGAAGGGCGAGCCGGGCACCGGCAAGACCGTGCTGGCGGAGGAAGTGGCGAAGGCGCTGGGCGCCCCGCTTCTCACCTGGCACATCAAGTCCACCACCAAGGCGCAACAGGGCCTCTACGAATATGATGCGGTCTCGCGCCTGCGCGATAGCCAGCTCGGCGACGCCAAGGTGTCCGACATCAAGAACTACATCAAGCGCGGCAAGCTGTGGGAGGCCTTCACCAGCGAGCAGCGCCCGGTGCTTCTGATCGACGAGATCGACAAGGCCGATATCGAATTTCCCAACGACCTTCTGCTCGAGCTCGACCGCATGGAATTCCACGTCTACGAAACCGGCGAGACGATCAAGGCCAAGCTGCGGCCGATCGTGATGATCACCTCGAACAACGAGAAGGAATTGCCCGACGCGTTCCTGCGCCGCTGCTTCTTCCATTACATCAAGTTTCCGGATGCCGAGACGATGGGCAAGATCGTCGAGGTGCACTTTCCCGACGTCAAGAAGCGGCTGGTGGAAGAAGCCCTGCGGGTCTTCTTCGAGGTCCGCGAGGTGCCGGGCCTGAAGAAGAAGCCGTCGACGAGCGAGCTCCTCGACTGGCTCAAGCTCCTGCTCAACGAAGACATCACGCCGGAGATGCTGCGCGAACGCGATCCGCGCAAACTGATCCCGCCGCTGCACGGCGCGCTGTTGAAGAACGAGCAGGACGTACACCTGTTCGAGCGGCTCGCCTTCCTGAGCCGGCGCGAGGTGTAGCCCCGGAGAAATGATCGTCAGCAATGATGGTCGTCAAACGCTGTGGTCAACGCGATTACCCGGTCGCGAGCCCGGCGTGGTGATGACGGTCAGATTGACCGCGGCATCTCTCTGCGTCGGCGGCGTCAGCCCGGTGCAGGGTTGGCCGCGAGGCTCTCATAGGCGTCGGCCATTTTCGCTCTCGGCTCGTCTCTCTCAAATGAGACCGCGATCCATCTGCTGGATGGTTCGAGCAACGAGCTTTCTATGGTCTCGAATTGCACTGAGGCTATTCGCAAAGGCCCGCAAGCTACGCTCCGCAAGGGCCGTGTCGTGGCCGTCCACCTGCTGTTTGTCGAAATCGGCAATCTGCTCCATGATCGCCGTTTCGGCGCCGGCGATCGTTCGGTCCGCTTGCGACAACCGCCGCAGTTCGTCAGCGCGGTTCATAAGGGGATCCTCCGCCGCTAGACCTGCTGACCCTCCAACCGGCTTCTCCATCGGGAGTTCCGCGAACGAACCAATTTACGCGACGGGTCCGCGGGCAGCGTTTCCGCGCCGCCCGCGTTCCTGAGCCGGCACGAGGCTTGAGGACTCCGCCTCCGATCGGAAGGCGCTCTCGCGAGCGCCATCGGCGAGGCCGACCAATTCCTTGCGGCCTTCCGGCGTCGCGCCGATCCGTACCGGGATGCACTGCTTCTTGTCTTCGAGGCGCGCCTGGAGTCACTTCGACTATCCGGTGCCGCTCACCCAAGGTGAAATACGACGCGGTGCAGGAGTTCACGAAAGAGGGATTTCGTTCTGAAGCAGGGGCCCAAGAATCGGCTGAGGGGAACTTCGCCTTAGGCGTTCGGTCTCCTCCGTCCGCCCTTGGCGACCGATCCCGGACCTGGCTTCTTGATTTGATAGGCCGCGAGAAAGACGCTTATACCTCCTTCGATCAACCCTTGGCATTCGATCTCGCTCGGTGGACGCATGGAGAGCGCCCACTTCAAGATCAGCTTGCCCTGTATCAGGCTGAGAAATTGAGTGGCCGCGAGATTGAAATCCGAGATGTTGACGAGCCCCTCGGCTTGGGCAGCCCGCAGGAAGGCGGCGACCTCTGCGTCGCAGCGGTCCGGACCTGCCTTCATGAAAGCTTCGCCAACTCTGGGATATCGCGAGGCGCAGGACATTATGAGCCTGTGCATCGCCAATCCGTTCTTGTCCAGAAAGGCTCCCACAAAGGTCCTCGCGATCGCGAGCAGTCCCTTCTTGAGGTCAATCGGGCCTTCCGTCGGCTGCCACAGGGCTTGCGGACCGAAGCGGCGGCACTCGTCGTCTACTAACGCCAGCAGCAGGTCGTCCTTGTCGTCGAAATGCGCGTAAAGGGTCGCCTTGGACACGCCCGCATGGCGCGCGATCGCATCCACGCTCGTGGTGTCAAAGCCCCGCTCCAGAAATAATACGCGTGCGCTGTCGAGGATTTGCCGGTGCTTCGCCTGCGCATCCGGTCGCTTGGATACCCTGCGGCGATGGGGCTCTCGCAGCCGGCGAGCGTGTGATTTTGGGAGGGTAACATGCATGCTTGTATTGCATCCTCCAACTTGACTCGCGTCAAGCGGCCAACATAGATTGCACCAGAGAGAACGAAACGGTTTAGTTTTTATGGTGAGCTTCCGTACCGGCTGGCGCCGGGCACCGCTTGCGGTTGCCTGCCGCCGAGCTGGTCTAAATTCTGTGAGTGTCGGGATATCAGCCCTGTTGCTGGCCTCCTGCGCGGTCGGCCCCGACCATACCGCGCCGGCGGCTCCGGACGTGACCGGTTACACGCGCGAGCATCGCCTGGAATCGACGGCCAGCGTGACGACCCCCGGCGGGGGCGTGCAGACCTTCGCGCTAGGCGGTGAGCTCACAGGCCAGTGGTGGTCTCTATTCCGTTCCCGACAAATTAACGCCTTCGTAGATGAGGCTATTCGTAATCATCCCGATGTTCAGGCTGCCCAGTTCGCGTTGCGCGCAGCGCGGGAGAACGTGCTCTCACAACAAGGCAGCTTTTTTCCCCAGATATCCGCGAGCGGATCCGCGGAGCGCCAGCAGGCCTCGACGGCGCAGCAGGGCTCTTGGCCCGGCCAGACCTCGATCTACACGCTCTATAACGCCTCCGTCAGCGTGTCCTATGCGTTGGACCTGTGGGGCGGCACACGACGGCAGGTCGAGGCCCTGCAAGCCCAGGCTGACTACCAGATGTTCACGCTGGAGGCGACCTATCTTGCGCTGACCGCCAATGTGGTCACTGCCGCGATCACCGATGCTTCGTTGCGCGATCAGATATCCGCGACCGAAGAGATCATCAAGGCCGAGACCGATCAACTCGCGCGCATCCAGCACCAGTTCGAGGTCGGTGCCGTGACCAAGGCGGATGTGCTGTCGCAGGAGGCGACGCTCGCCCAAGCCAAGGCGACGCTCTCGCCGCTGCAGAAGCAGTTGGCGCAGCAACGTGATCAGCTGATGGCCTATCTCGGGCGGCTGCCGAGCCAGGACCGTGGCGAGCACGTCAGGTTGGCCGAACTGCGCCTTCCGGGACGTCTGCCCGTGTCCCTGCCGTCGGCGCTGGTGCGGCAACGTCCTGACATCCGTCAGGCGGAGGCGACGCTGCACCAGGCTACGGCGACCGTCGGCGTCGGCATCGCGAACCTGCTGCCGCAGGTCACGCTGTCTGGCAGCTATGGCGCGAGCGGATCCGAGCGGTTGTTCACGCCTAGCACGATCGTCTGGGATGCGGCCTCAAGCGTCAGCCAGAAGCTGTTCGACGGCGGGACGCTCTACCATACCAAGGAGGCCGACGTAGCGACCTTCGAACAGGATCTTGCGCTCTACAAGAGCGCGGTGCTCACCGCCTTCCAGAACGTTGCCGATTCGCTCCGCGCGATCCAATACGACGCTACGACGCTGAAAGCGCAGGCGGTCGCCGAGAAGGCCACGGCCGACAGCCTCGCCATGTCGATCGAGCAATTCAAGAGCGGTGCGATTCCCTACGCAACGGTGATCACCGCCCAACAGAACTATCTCAATGCGCGCGTCACGCGCATCAAGGCGCAGGCGACGCGCTTCAGCGATAGCGCCGCATTGTTCCAGGCGCTCGGCGGTGGCTGGTGGAATCGGACCGACCAGACACCCGACGCCCAGCCGCGGGCGAACCCCGGCTATCTCGCAGGTCCGGACGCAAAGCCTCAGGAAACGTTGCGATGATCAAGCGCATGACGATCATGCTGGGCCTGATGGCCCTGCTATTCGGTGGGCTGTACGGCTTTCAGACTTTCAAAGGCGTGATGATGAGGAAGGCGATGGCCGCGATGGCCAATCCGCCTCAGACGGTGTCAACCGTCGTCGCGGCGACCGAGCCGTGGCAGTCGAGCTTGACCGCCGTCGGCTCGTTGCGGGCCGTCAACGGCGCCGACCTCGCACTGCAGGTCTCCGGCATCGTCCAGGACATCCAGTTCACGTCCGGGGACAGCGTGGCGGCAGGCCAGCAGTTACTGCAGCTCGTGGCCACCGACGATGTGGCCAAGCTGCAGTCCCTACAGGCCACGGCGGAGAATTACGCCATCGTGCTCAAACGCGACGAAGCGCAGATCAAGTTCAACGCGGTCAGCCAGGCAACCTTGGACAATGACAAGGCCAATCTGAAGAACGCCCGCGCGCTCGTGGATCAGCAGAAGGCGATTGTGGAGCAGAAGACGCTGAAGGCGCCATTTGCCGGTCGGCTGGGGATCCGTGCCGTCGATCTCGGCCAGTATCTGAGCGCCGGCACGAGCATCGTCACGCTGCAGAGCCTCGACCCGATCTATGTCGATCTCTACCTGCCACAGCAGGCGCTGGCTCAGATCACGATCGGTCAGGATGTCACAGCGACGGTTGACGCGTTTCGCGGCGAGCGCTTCGCTGGCCAGATCACGGCGATCAACTCGAAAGTCGATTCCACAAGCCGCAACGTTCAGGTGCGCGCGACCTTGCGCAACAATCCCGCCCGCCTGCTGCCGGGCATGTTCGCCAGGGTCGAGATAGCGGTCGGCAAGCCGGAGCAACTCGTCACCGTGCCGCTGACCGCCATCGTCAACAATTCCTACGGCGATCTCGTCTATCTCGTCGACGACTTGCGGGACGGTCGGGGAACGGCGCGACAGATGTTCGTCAAAACCAAGACGCCGAAGGGCGACCGCATTGCCGTGATCGAAGGCGTCAAGCCCGGTGAGACCGTGGTGGTCGCTGGACAGCTGAAGCTGCGCAACGGAAGCCCGGTGAAGATCGACAATTCGCACGTGCCGCTCGCCGAAGCCGCACCGAACATCGTCGACCGGTAACCTCGAACGGCGCGGGACGCCGGCAGCCAGAGACAAAACACGATGCGTTTTACCGACATCTTCATCCGCCGCCCCGTCCTGGCGCTCGTGGTCAGCGCGCTCATCCTGGTGCTGGGCCTGCGCTCGATGACGACGCTGCCGATCCTGCAATATCCGCGAACCCAGAACGCAATCGTCACAGTGACCACGGCCTATGCCGGCGCGGATTCCGACATCATCTCCGGTTTCATCACCACGCCACTGGAAAATGCGATCGCGCAGGCCAATGGCATCGACTATATGACTTCGACCAGCGTCACCGGCACCAGCACAATTACGGTGAACCTGCGGCTGAACTACGATTCCGGCAAGGCGATGACTGAGATCAACGCCAAGGTCAATTCGGTGCTCAACCAGTTGCCGAGCGGCACGCAGCAGCCGACGCTGACGCTGAAGGTGGGTCAGACCATCGATGCCATGTATATCGGCTTTGCCAGCGATGTGCTGGAGCCGAATCAGGTCACCGACTATCTCACGCGTATCGTGCAGCCGCGCCTACAGGCCGTCGCCGGCGTGCAGACAGCCGAATTGCTGGGCTCGAAGAAGTTTGCGCTCCGCGCGTGGCTTGAGCCCGACAAGCTCGCGGCTTACGGCCTCACTGCGAGTGACGTCTCGACCGCGCTCTCCGGCAACGATTACATATCGGGCCTCGGAACCACCAAGGGGCGGCTGGTCCAGGTCGATCTCTCCGCCTCGACCAACCTGCACTCGCTGGAGCAGTACCGCAATCTCGTGATCAAGCAAGTGAACGGTGCCATCATCCGACTGCAGGATGTTGCGAGCGTTACGCTGGGCAATGACGACTATGACAGCGCGACCAGATTCAACGGCAAGACCGCCGTGTATATTGGAATCCAGGCGGCACCTACGGCAAACCTCCTCGACGTCATCAAGGGCGTGAAGGCGGTGCTTCCCGATATCAAGGCCCAGCTGCCGAACGGACTGGTCGGCGAAGTGCTCTACGATTCTACCGATTTCGTGAACAGCTCGATCGACGAGGTCATTCACTCGCTGCTGGAAGCGGTGGCGATCGTGATCGTCGTCGTTTTTCTGTTTCTGGGTTCGTGGCGTTCGGTGCTGATTCCGGTCGTCGCCATCCCGTTGTCGTTGATCGGCACGTTCGGGCTGATGCTTCTGATGGGTTTCTCCATCAATCTATTGACGCTGTTGGCGCTCGTGCTCGCGATTGGGCTCGTGGTTGACGATGCGATTATCGTTGTTGAAAGCGTGCACCGGCTGATCGATGAGGGTGAGGCGCCGGTAGATGCAGCGATTCAGTCGGCTCGCGCGCTGGCAAGTCCCATCATTGCCATGACCGTCGTGTTGATCGCCGTCTACGTGCCGGTCGGCTTCCAGGGCGGTTTGACAGGCGCCCTGTTTACGGAATTCGCGTTTACGCTGGCGAGCGCGGTGACCGTCTCGGCCGTGATCGCGCTGACCTTATCGCCGATGAATTGCGCCTGGCTCTTGCGCCGCACCGAACGCGATGCGACTAATTGGGAGGCGCGCCTGACGCGAAGGATCGATCGTGTGCTGGAGTGGCTCTCCCGCGCGTATCGCCAACGCTTGGAGTCCGTCTTTGCGACCAAGCCTGTCGTGGTCGTGTTTGCGTTGCTCTTGCTGGCGAGCATTCCTTGGCTCTATGAGAGCTCGACCAGCGAACTCGCACCGGATGAGGATCAGGGCGTCGTGCTCGCGATGAGTTATGCAGCCCCCTCTGCGACGCTGCAGCAGCGGCAGTTCTACGCCCAGCAGCTTTATGGACTCGTCGCCAAGCGGCCCGAAACGGCGACGCTGTTCCAGATCGATACTTCCACCCAGGTGCTCAGCGGTTGGGTGCTGAAGCCCTGGGATCAGCGCAGCGCGACCACCAAGACGCTGCAGCCGGAATTCCAGGGGCTGCTCAACACAATTGCCGGCATTCGCTCCGTTGCATTTCAGCCGTCGCCGCTTCCGGGTAGTAACGGGCTTCCGATCCAATTCATCCTCGGCACGACCGGCTCGTTCGACGAGCTGAACGAGGTTTCGCAAACACTCATGGCGAATGCACTCAAGACCGGCCAGTTCATCTTTCTGGACACCGACCTCAAGATCGACAAGCCGCAGAGCACGGTGGTATTCGACCGCGACAAGGCCGCCGACCTCGGACTCAAAATGAGCGATCTTGGCAGCTCGCTTGCGACCATGCTGGGCGGCAATTATGTCGACTATTTCAGCCTCGACGGCCGCTCCTATAAGGTGATTCCGCAGGTGCGGCAGAACGATCGCCTCACCACCGACCAGTTGCTCAGCTACTATATTCGCGCGAGCGACAATTCGATGGTGCCGCTCTCGACCGTTGCGCATCTCGACAGCAAGACCATTCCGGAGTCGCGAAATCACTTCCAGCAACTCAATGCGGTGACCATTTCGGGCGTCGCGATGCCCGGCGTCGCCATGGGCACCGCGATTGCAACGTTGAAGAATGTCGCGAAAAGCCTGCCTGCGGGCTATTCGATCGACTTCGGCGGCGCTTCGCGCCAGCTCGAACAGGAGTCGGGTGGCTTCGTGACGACGTTCGCCTTTGCACTCATCATCATCTTCCTGGCGTTGGCCGCCCTCTTCAACAGCTTCCTCGATCCGATCATCATTTTAGTGTCCGTGCCGATGTCGCTCGCGGGCGCGCTGATCTTCATCAGCCTCGGGATTGGGGGTGCCAGCATCAACATCTATACCCAGGTCGGCCTCGTCACCCTGATGGGACTTGTCAGCAAGCACGGGATCCTCATGGTCGAGGTTGCCAACGAATTGCGGGCGACCGGAAAGCCGCGGACCGAGGCGATCATCGAGGCAGCAACGATCCGGCTGCGGCCGATATTGATGACGACGGCAGCCATGGTGCTTGGCGTGGTGCCCCTGATCGCGGCGAGTGGAGCCGGTGCCGTTTCGCGGTACAACATGGGGCTCGTCATCGCTACCGGGCTGTCGATTGGTACCTTGTTCACCTTGTTTGTCGTCCCGGTGGCCTATGCAGTGATCGCTCGTCGCGCATGATGCCAACCTACGCGAGGGAAACGTCGGCCAGACGGCAATATGTACGGCGGTTTCGCTAGTGTTCGATGACGATGCTTGGGCCACAACGGGCCAGATCGATTATCTCGACGCCTTGAGCAGAGAATTGGAAGACCCTCGAAAGGGCTTTCTCGACAGTATCTCAGGCCATTTATTGGCATCGATGGCAGCCGCGACATTCCAGCTAACGAAGTTCTTGGAGATCGTGCTGATCCCTCGGTAAAGGCGCAATACGAAGCGATGCTGCGGAAACGAGGGCAGGAATAGCGCAAATGTTGCGCTCAATTCGCCGGCGCGCCCTTGCCGCGGATCAGGTCGCTCGCCTTGTCGGCAATCATCATCGTGGAGGCGTTGAGGTTCGCCGAGATCATGCGCGGCATGACGGAAGCGTCGACCACGCGAAGCCCCTGCAGGCCGTGCACGCGCAAGTGATCGTCCACGACCGCCCAGGTGCTCTCGGCGGGGCCCATGCGGCAGGTGCAGCCGGGATGAAACGTCGTGGTGCCGCGCTGGATGGCCGCCGCCAGGAACTCATCGTCGCTCTGTACCTGTGGTCCCGGATAATCCTCATACGCATAATAGGGCGCGAGCGGCTCGGACTTGAGCAGGCGGCGCGCGAGCTTCATGCCGGCGACGATGACGCGGCGATCGAGTTCCGCGGCCAGATAGTTGGTCTGGATGATCGGCGGCGCAAAGGGATCGGCGGAGCGCGCGCGCACATAGCCGCGGCTTTCCGGGCGCTGCTGCCAGGACGCCACCGTCATGCCGGGCTCGTCCTCGAGCTGGCCCTGCACGCCTTCCTTGTAGCTTGCCGGCGTGAAGGTGAGCTGCAGATCGGAGCTCTCGGTCGTTTCGCCGGAGTGCCAGAAGCAATAGACCATGGTCGGCGACAGCGACAGCAAGCCCTTTCGCGTCGTGGCCCATTTCAACGCCTCGACCCAGAGATGCCAGCCGCGGCGGAGTTCATTGATGGTCTGGATATCCTTCACCCGCGCGACCGAGCGCGGCGCGTAGTGGTCCTGCAGGCCCTCGCCCACTCCGGGCAGCGCATGGCGCACGGGAATCCCAAGCGACTGCAGGAGCTCCGGCGAACCGACGCCCGACAACTGCAACAGCTGCGGCGAATTGTAGGTGCCGCCGGCGAGGATGACCTCCTTGGTCGCCCGCACTTCGTGGGGCACCCCGCCGCGGCCGCCCTTCATGTAGCGCACGCCGACCGCGCGCTTGCCTTCGAAGATGATCTCGGTTGCATGCGCGTGCGTGTGCACGTGGACATTCGGCCGCCTGCGCGCCGGGTGCAGAAAGGCCGTCGCAGCGCTGACGCGCCGGCCCTTCGAGATGGTGCGCTGGGCGTAGGAGACGCCTTCCTGGATCGCGCCGTTGTAGTCGGGATTGCGCGGGATGCCGAGGCTGATTGCGCCGGCCATGAAGGCCTCGCACAGCGTATCCTTCCAGTCCATGGTGGTGACGGTGAGATTGCCCTCCCGTCCCCTGTATTCGTCCTCGCCCTCGCCGACCCTCTTCTCCAGGCGCTTGAAATAGGGCAGCACGTCGGAATAGCTCCAGCCGCGATTGCCCATCTGGGCCCAGGTGTCGAAGTCCTGGCGCTGGCCGCGGTTATAGATGTGGCCGTTGATCGAGGAGGAGCCGCCAAGCGTCTTGCCGCGCGGCGCGTAGATGCTGCGGCCGCCGGTGTAAGGGCCGGGCTCCTGCTGATAGGCCCAATTGACGCTTCGCATGTGAAACGTCTTGATGAAGCCGGCCGGCAGATGGATGTAGGGGTGCCAGTCGCGCGGACCGGCTTCCAGCACGCAGACGGACGTATTTGGATCCTCGCTCAGGCGGTAGGTAAGCACGCAGCCGGCGGAGCCTGCGCCCACGATCACATAGTCGAACGTTTCCATCGTACCTGCACTCTACCCGCGTTGGCGCGGCTTGTCGTTGAGCTGATAGTTCAAATGCGCCCTCACCGTCGGCCATTCGGCCGCGATGATACTGTAGACCACAGTGTCGCGCAGCGTGCCGTTCGGCGCAATCTGGTGACTGCGCAGGATCCCGTCCTGCTTGGCCCCCAGCCGCTCGATGGCACGGCGGCTCTGGTGGTTGAAGAAATGCGTCCGGAACTCCACCGCAATGCAATCAAGCCGCTCGAAGGCGTGCGCCAGCAGCAGCAGTTTGCACTGGGTGTTCAGCGGTGTGCGCTGCACACGCCGGGCGTACCAGGTGGAACCGATCTCGACGCGGCGGTTCGCGGCATCGACGTTCATGTAGGTGGTCATGCCGGCAATGCGGCCGTCGGCCTCGAAGACGGTGAAGGGGAGCATCGATCCCGCCGTCTGCAAGCCGAGCCGGCGGTCGATCTCTTTCGCCATGGTCTCGGGCTTGGGAACAGACGTGTACCACAGTTTCCAGAGCTCGCCGTCGCTCACAGCCTCGACAAGCTCCTCGCGGTGCGACTGCGAGAGCGGCTCGAGCCGCGCATGCTCACCTCGCAGCGTGACGGGCTCAAGCCAGGGCATCAGTCGTTCCTTTCATTTTTCATGCGCCGCCAACAACTGGTGCTTCGCGCGCAGGACGCATCTCGCTCACTTGTTCAAGAAATTCAGCGGCAGGCCCGCGCGCGGCCAGTCCATCGCGATCAGCTCGCCCTTGCCCGACAGCGTGATGTAGGCGGTCTTCAGCTCCGGCCCGCCAAAGCAGATATTGGTGGTGACGCGGTCGCCGGTCGGCACCTGCTCGACCAGCGTACCGTCGGGCGCGATCACCGAAATGCAGCCCGTGACCAGGGTGGCGACGCAGACGTTGCCGTTGGCTTCCAGCGCAAGCGAGTCGAACATCTGGTAGCCGCCGAGCCCCGCGACCGGTCTTCCCCGCTCGCCGCGATAGATGACGTCGCGCGGCTTGACCGTGCTAGGCGCCGCGAGATCGTAGGCCCACAGCCGCGCCGTCGGCGTCTCGGCGATGTAGACGGTGTTTTCGTCCGGCGACAGGCCGATGCCGTTGGCCGGCAGCAGGCCGAACACGCCTTCCACGATCTCCGTCATGCCGGGCTTGACGTAATAGAAGGCGCCGACATCCATCTCACGCGCGCGCCGCTTGCCGAGATCGGAGAACCACAGGCCGCCGTGTCTGTCGAACACGAGGTCGTTCGGGCCGCGCAAGGGATGCTCGCCGCATTTGTCGACGACGGTCTCGACCTTGCCGCTCTGCAGGTCCACGCGCTGGATCGAGCCGCCCAGATAGTCCTCCGGTTGCGGCCCCGGCATGATCGTGCTGCGGGTCGGAATCCAGGAGAAGCCGCCGTTGTTGCAGATGTAGCACTTGCCGTCAGGCCCGATCGCCGCGCCATTCGGACCGCCCGGGATCTTCGCGACCACCTCCTTGCGTCCGTCCGGCCAGACCCGCGTCAGCCTTTGGCCGCGGATCTCGACCAGCAGCACGCTGCCGTCCGGCATCGCCACCGGGCCCTCCGGAAACTCGAGATCGGTGGCGAGCACACGGATATTGGACATCGGAAACCTCCCGCTTGATGCTTGAGCCGCAGGCGGTTTCCTCGAGGACGGTCCCGCACGCGCAACGTCGTTGCGCAACCTTATGGCAAAGTCATCCGGCCTTGCCAAGCAAGCCCGGCCCACGCTTCGCGCACGGCAGCGCTGCGGCGCGGCTTACTCTTTGATCGGCAGCCAGACCTCGAGACCGCCATTACCGGTTGCTGGATCGAACCTTTCGTCATAGCGCTCGAAGTTGGGCGCATCCGCTATCTTGAAACCGGACTGCGGCAGCCACCGATTCCAGATCGTGTTGAACGTGCGGCGGATGGCGGCGATATGGTCACGATGCGTGAACACGGCGTATTTCTGTTCCGGGATACGCACCCGGCTGAACTCACGCGGCAGGTCGGAGAAGTCGCGGACCTCGACCCCGGCGATATAGTCGAAATTGCCGGCATCGTCGCTGTTGCAGCAGACGCCGTAAGCGATCTGCCCGACGCGGTTCGGGATGTCGCCGACCTCCCGGTGAAAACGTTGCCACAACAACGAAATGCCGGCCCCGTTTTCGTGGGTGAAACGGCCGCCGACGCCTGCGACGAGGAAGGCCTTGGCGGTTTCGAGACGCGGCGGGGCGAGGTCATCGAGCGCGGTGGAATCCATGAGAATCGGCTCCTGCATCTTGAGATCATCGAGGCACGTTGCCGAGCGCGGGGGTGTCACGGTTCCACATGGTGCGGGCCTTTGCGGCGGCGACAGGCTTTTCGGTGATGCGCTATGTGCGCGCGAGGCGCTTGAGCGAGGCGGCGCGTGCGCTCGCCCGCGGCGCTCCCGACATTCTCAGCCTCGCGCTGGAGGCGGACTACGGCTCTCACGAAGCGTTCACCCGCGCGTTCCGCGACCATTTCGGCATGACGCCGGAGGCGGTCCCGCCACGGAGGAGATCTTGTCAAGCGTCAGCGGCGCCGAGAGATGGCTTTCGATGTACCAAAGCGCTTTCTGCGCAGGATTCATGAGCTACGGCCTCATGCAAAGCACACTCAGCATGCGCGGTTTTCGCGTCCTTCATTTGATCGTCGTTGCGCTCAGGCCGGACCGTCACTTTTCGCCCTGCTTCGGCGGAGGTGCGTCGGCCTTTTTCTTGAGGTCCTCGCCCATCTGCTTTTGGCTCGCCTGCAGGTCGGCCACGATCTTCTGCAGGCCCGCAACCGTCATCTTGAGCGTGTCGATCTGACGGTTGGCAGCATCGAGCTTTTGCCGGTTCTCGGCAGAGAGCTTGCCGATCGTCTGCTGCAGAAAATCGACGTTGCTCTGCAGACAGCTCGTCCGCCGTTCCATGGTCTTTTCGACCGTGCAGATTTCGAGGCCGGGAATGTCCTGCGCACGAAGTTCCATCGAACTGGACAGCAACATGGCAAACGCCACGGATGTGGCAGCGGCAACGCCGGTCTTCATGCAATCCTCACCTTGTATCATCACGTCAAATTGCTTTGAGCGCGCGGCCACGCATACCACACTGATACCTCATTCCGGCGCTCTTGATTTGTGATGGCTGGGTGCAGAAGCGGGCGGGGATATCGAAACGGCGCGTCCGCGCCGCGTCACATGCGGGGAAAATC
>JBLMWS010000118.1:0-4455 GCA_050257355.1 Gemmatimonas sp. | reverse complement strand
ATGAGCGACGGACTGCGCAAGGGGCTGACTTCTTACGGCGACGCCGGGTTCTCGCTGTTCCTGCGCAAGGCCTTCATCAAGGCGATGGGCTATTCCGACGACGCGCTCGAGCGCCCCATCGTTGGCATCACCAACACCTATAGCGACTACAATCCGTGCCACGGCAACGTGCCGCAGATCATCGAGGCCGCCAAGCGTGGGGTGATGCTGTCGGGTGCGATGCCCTTCGTGTTCCCGACCATTTCGATCGCCGAGAGCTTTGCGCATCCGACCTCGATGTACTTGCGCAACCTGATGGCGATGGACACCGAGGAGATGATCCGGGCGCAGCCGATGGATGCAGTGATCGTGATCGGCGGCTGTGACAAAACCCTGCCGGCGCAGATCATGGCGGCGGTGTCGGCCGACCTGCCGACGGTGGTCATCCCGGTCGGCCCGATGGTCGTCGGTCATCACAAGGGCGAGGTGCTGGGCGCCTGCACCGATTGTCGCAGGCTTTGGGCGAAATACCGTGCCGGCGAAATCGACGGCCAGGAGATCGAGGCGGTGAACGGACGGCTCGCGCCCTCCGTCGGCACCTGCATGGTGATGGGCACGGCCTCCACCATGGCCTGCATCACCGAAGCGCTCGGCCTGTCGCTACCGATGAGCGCGACCATCCCCGCGCCGCATGCCGAGCGTTTTCGTCTCGCCGAGGCGAGCGGCAAGGTTGCGGCGGCCATGGCGGCGGCGAAGGGGCCGCGGCCGAGCGAGATCCTCACCGAAGCTTCCTTCCGCAATGCGCAAGTCGTACTCCAGGCGATCGGCGGCTCGACCAACGGTCTCATCCATTTGACTGCGATCGCCAACCGTACCCCGCATCGCATCGATCTCGATGCGTTCGATCAACTGGGACGCGAGGTGCCGGTGTTGGTCGATCTCAAGCCATCGGGCGAGCACTACATGGAGCACTTCCATCATGCCGGGGGCGTGCCGAAGCTGATGAAGCAGCTGGGCGATCTGATCGCGCTCGACGCCAAGACGATAGCCCGCCAGACGCTGCGCGAGGTCGTCGCGGCCGCCGAGGAGGTGCCTGGGCAGGATGCGATCCGCGGACGCGAAGACCCGATCAAGCCGGAGGGCGGGCTCGCGATCCTGCATGGCAATCTCGCCCCGCGTGGCGCCGTGATCAAGCATTCCGCAGCGACGCCGAAACTGCTGCAGCATACCGGACGCGCGGTGGTATTCGAATCGGTCGAGGACATGACGCTGCGGGTCGACGATCCCGATCTCGACGTGAACCCCGATGATATCCTCGTGCTGCGCAATGCCGGACCGAAGGGCGCACCGGGCATGCCGGAAGCCGGCTATCTGCCGATCCCGAAGAAGCTGGCGCGTGGCGGGGTGAAGGACATGGTGCGCATCTCGGACGCGCGCATGAGCGGCACGGCCTTCGGCACCATCGTGCTGCACATCACGCCGGAGGCCGCCGTCGGCGGTCCGCTGGCGCTTGTCAGGACCGGCGACATGATCCGGCTCGATGTCGCGCGTCGCAGCATCGAACTATTGGTCGAGCCCGCCGAACTGGACCGGCGCCGCGCGGGGATCAAGCCTGCCGGCACGCCGGATTGGGCCCGGCGCGGCTATGCGCATCTGTTCAACGAGACGATCCTGCAGGCCGACGAGGGCTGCGACTTCGATTTCATGCGGCGTCGTGGCAAGTAGGCGGTAACGAGCCGCGTCGTTTGTTGTCGGCAATGACGCGAGCTACTTGCCCTTGCTCAAGAACTTCTTCACCGCGAGACGGAAGTCTTCGCTGTGCATGCAGTCGATAATGGCGTCGCGCTCGGCAGCGAGTTGTTGTTCGATCGGCGTTGTCGGCGATCGATAGATCAGCGCCTTGGTGGCAGCGAGCCCGGCGGGCGCGTTCTGGGCCAGGCGCTGGGCGAGTTCACGTGTTGCGGCTTTCAGCTCGACGGCGGGAACGATCTTCGCGACCAGCCCCCAATCATGGGCCTGTTGCGCGGTAAAACTGTCCTCGGCGAGAAAGATCTGCAACGCGCGGCGGATGCCGACGCCGGCGACCACGCCGACCGTGCCGCCGCCGTCGGGCGACACGCCGATCTTGCCGTAGGCCGGCGTGAAACGCGCATCATCCGATGCGATGCAGAGATCGGCAACGAAGGCGAGCGACAGTCCGGCACCGGCCGCCGATCCGTGCACACTCGCCAGCACGAGCTTCGGCATCCGCCGCAAGCTTGCGATGAAGGCGTGATAATGCGCCAGCATCTCGCCGACGACAGGCGTGATGTTGTCGGCTGCGGCGGCGCCGCCGATGGTCTGCAAATCGCCGCCGGCGCAGAAGGCGCGGCCTTCGCCCTGGATCACCAGCACCCTGACGTCATCGGAGGCCTCGACCTCCCCGGCCAACTGTTCGAGCTTCTTGGCGATGGAAAGGTCGATCGCGTTGAAGGCCGCAGGGCGGTTGAGCGTGATCGTTGCGACCGGCCCGTCGATGGCCAGCAGGGCAGGCTCGCTATTCGCGGAAATCGGATCGGGCATTGATCTCTCCCAATGCATTCGTGGTTTGCCTGCATTTAAATCGCAGAAGGCGAGGGGTGACAATCCCGGCGACGTTCGCGGGATCCGGGTGGTCGCCTCCTGCTTGCCGGCGCTCTTGCGCTGGCGCGAATTATCAGGCCAAATGGCGTATCCATCGCCCGGGACGGACACGAGCGCCGTTCCCCTGGGCGAGGATAGCCAGCCAAAATCGGTGAAGAGGATACGACATGGGTCACTCCCGTACCCTAGCAGTTGGGCTGTTGCGATGACGCAGGGGCCCGTTGTGATCGTCGGCGCAGGCCATGCTGGCTTTCAGGTCGCGGCCTCCTTGCGCCAGCTTGGCTTCGCGGAGCCGGTCTTTCTGATCAACGATGAGGGGCATCTGCCCTATCAGCGGCCGCCTCTCTCCAAGGCCTATATTAAAGGTACCGCCGGTCCGGAGAGCCTGTTCTTCCGGCCCGAGAAATTCTACGCCGACCAGAAGATCGAGCTCGTCTCCGATCGCGCCGCGGCAATCGACCGGGCGGCGCGCAAGCTGAAGCTCGCGTCAGGCACTGCGCTCGACTACGGCCATCTGGTGCTGGCAACCGGGGCGCGTAACCGCCTGCTCGACCTGCCCAACGCCAACCTGCCTGACGTGAAATATCTGCGCATCCTCGACGAGAGCGAGGCGCTGCGGACGTGCATGCCATCGCATCAGCGCGTCGTGATCATCGGCGCGGGATTCATCGGATTGGAGTTTGCCGCCACTGCGCGGATCAAGGGACTCGAGGTCGACGTCATCGAACTCGGCAGCCGCGTCATGGCGCGCGCGGTGACGGCGGAAGTCTCGGACTATTTCCAGCAACGCCATCGCGCGGCCGGCATCCGTATCCATCTCGGCGTGCAGGCGACCAGCATCGAGGCGGCGGACGGGAAGGTGACCGGCGTGAGCCTGAGCGACGGCCGCCACCTGCCGGCTGATCTTGTCGTGGTCGGTGTCGGAGTGCTGCCGAACATCGAACTCGCGGCAGAGGCGGACCTGCCGGTCGCGTCCGGAATCATCGTGAATGAGCATCTGCTGACCGCCGATCGCAACATCTCGGCGATTGGCGATTGCGCCCTGTTTGCCAGTCCACGTTTCGGCGGCTCGCTGCGGCTCGAATCCGTGCAGAATGCCACCGACCACGCCCGCTGCGTGGCGGCCCGGCTGACCGGCGACGACAAGTCTTACGATGGCCAGCCCTGGTTCTGGAGCGACCAGGGCGACAACAAGCTGCAGATCGCAGGGCTGACCACGGGCTATGATCGCGTGGTGCTGCGGGGTGAGCCTGCGCAAAAGGCGTTCTCAGCCTTCTGCTACAAGGGGGACAAGCTCCTCGGCATCGAGTCCATCAACCGCGCCGGCGATCATATGTTTGGCCGCCGCCTACTCGGAATGGACCGTTCGATTGCACCGGAGCAGGCCGCGGATCACGAATTCGATCTGAAGAAGGCCCTGTCGTAGCCGTATGGCGGGGCGCGGGGGGCTTCGCTCGCTCAAGCCCACGCTATAATTCTTCGTCGTTGGGAGCGAGCGCCGCACCCACTTCGCCTGGGTCCGGCATCGAGGGTGCCGCGCCCATCCGTTGTACGCAGACCGACGCGGCCGCGTTCGCGTAGACCAGAGCATCGTGGAGCGTCGCCTCGTTGGCAAGCTGTGCGGCCAACGCACCGACAAAGCAGTCGCCGGCACCGGTGGTATCGACCGCCTTCACCTTGTGGCCGGCGATCACATACTGCTCCTCCCCGGCAAGGGTCACCACGCCGCGGTCGCCGATGGTGACGCAGATGATCGGCGCGAAGCCTGATCTCAGCGTCTTCGCCGCCTCGACGATATGAGCAATCTCCTCGTTGTCGCGCAGTTTGGTGTTCGCCAGCAGGCCCAGCTCGGTT
>JBLMWS010000117.1:0-4957 GCA_050257355.1 Gemmatimonas sp. | reverse complement strand
TCGGCGCCCGCGGCAATGACCGCGATCAACACCAGCTTCTTGAATGTCTCAGGTGCAATTTTATCGCGCATATGTTGTCCGACGTACATGCCGAGCACGACTGGCAACATCGCAGCCGTCGAGACTGAAACGTCAAGCCAACTGAACTGGCTGCTGGCCGTCAGAAGAATTGCCAGCAAGCCGGCGGAAACGACGAGATACAGCGATGCTTCCTTTGTGAACGCCTTTCCGTGCAGTCCCTTTGCAAGCAGAAATATGAAAACAAGCGGTCCCGGCATCGCTGCGATGCCTCCCAGAATCCCGCCGAAAAATCCGAATGTGATGCCGGTTGGTAAAACCAAGCGAGACTGAAGCTGCAGCTTCGGCGCGAGCAGCGTGACGCCGCCGACACCCATAAGCACCAGGCCTGCGATAATCTCTGCAACGTTCGCATCGAGCGCCAACAGGACTCGAACTCCAAGGAAGAGGCCGGGGATCATGCCGAGGATCACCGGCATCAATTGCATGAGGCACCGTCCAGTCTTTCCGCCCTCCAGCGCCTGCCGCAAGTTGCTGAGGATCAAAGGCATGCTCAGTAGCATTGCCGCTGATTTGACGTCGATGAACAGCGACAGCAGCGGCAGCGCGACGACCGGCATGCCGACCCCGATCATCCCCTTCAGGAGGCCGGCGACGATCAGGCTGCAAACCACGGCAGCAATGATGCTTGCTTGCTCGAAATAGAGGGTGCGGATCAACATGACGTCCAAGTCCTGGAGGATCGCATTCCCTGCCCAGGCTTTCGCGCCGGTCTCGGGATCGATCGGAGGCAATCCCGATATTGCTGCGAGGTTCGCAATTGTCTCGCGCGAACAGTTCGGCCCATGCCGAACTGTTTGCGATTGATATGCTTTCGGTATCAGCGATAGGATTAAGGATGGTCGCAGCGGCAAATCTGGTGGAAGTGGCCGCTCTCGTGGGTGACACTGCGCGAGCGACGATGCTTAACGCCCTTATGGGCGGCCAGTCGCTGACGGCTACTGAGCTTGCCTACTGCGCCAATGTCTCTCGCTCGACGGCGAGCGGCCACCTGAGCAAGCTGGTTGCCGCGCGGCTCTTGACCGTCATTCGCGAGCGCCGCTTCAGCTATTATCGGATCGCGTCCCCGCTGGTCGCGACAATGCTGGAGAGCATCAAGGTCGTCGCCGCCATAGAGGCGCCGCCCCGTCGTCAGCCGCGGTCGGCAAACGACGATGCACTCCGTTTTGCCCGAAGTTGCTACGATCACCTGGCCGGCCAGGTAGGGGTCGCTGTTACCGATGCACTCGTGGCCATGGGGCACATCGTGCTCACCGATGAAGGCGGTGAGGTCACGTCTTCGGGCGAGCGTTTCCTTTCCGCGTTCGGCGCCGATCTGAGGCCGCGGACTCGGCGGATTTTCTGCCAGCCTTGTCTCGACTGGAGCGAGCGTCGTTATCACCTCAAGGGGCTCGTCGGAGCTCGGATTCTGGATCGTCTATTGGAGCTCGGATGGCTCAAATGTGTGTCGGGCAGCCGTGCACTCCGACTAACGTCGTCTGGAAGGGCGGGCTTGTCCGAAATCTTCCAGATCGAGATCAACAACGAGGGCGTGCCAACCGATCGATTATTCGACCCACGACGGCTGACGGCTTAGAGCGGGATGACTTCTCTTCGAATCGTCATCCCGCTCTAGTGGTCCGATTCCGAAGTTCGTCAGCACTCGCGGGACGTTCAGATACGAACTTCGGAATCTAAGGACCACTAGCAACTCTATGACTCTAGTGCCCCTTTTGAACCCGAAGTTCGCGATCGCCTTTGCCGCACGATGTGCGCGAACTTCGGGTTCGGGGCACTAGCTTATTGTTGGAGCATGATCTTTTCCTAAAACCGGTACCCACTTTTCGGGATCATGCTCTACGCTGAGCGAAGTGTCATCTCGCGCAAATGCTGCAGGTCACTGTGCCCACGCCTCGGCACGCGTGATCTGCGATGGCACGCTGTTCATCATTCTTCACGCCGCTCCGGCGCGCGTTCGCATCTTGCGCTCGCACGCATCAGCGCCGGTTCCAGCGCGAAGCCTGCAGCGCGTTAATGAATGGTTATTCATATCGCGCGCGAGAGTGCGCCGCGGCGCGCGCGCAGTGAAACATTCTCGACGGTGCGTCGTTCTCCCCTCAACAGGAGGACAAGCACATGAGGAACTTCAGACATGCTCTCGCGGCCGCGGTTGCGCTCGGCGCCGCCGCTCTCGTGTCGGGCACCGCGTCGGCCATGCCGAACGGGCTGCCCTCGATCGCGAAGGCGCCGGCACAGGACGTGCAGGACGTGCGGTGGGTCTGCGGACCCTATCGCTGCCGGTGGCAACCCAACTGGTACGGCGCCTACGGCTACTACGGCGGACCGCGCCATCACTACGGCTACGGCCCGCGCCGGTGGGGCGGCTGGCACGGGCACCGCTGGTAGCTCGGCGATAACGGGGAGGGCATGGCGCCCTCCCCGCGCGCACCGCCGCGCACGGCGATTGGAGCGTAGCCCGCTCCTTCGCAATCGGGGCGCGCTTCCGCGCGCGGTGGCGCGGACGCCGCCGCCGCGCTATGGTCCGCGCATCGCACCGAAATGCGGCGGCGGGATCGCTTGATCGGCTTCAACGCATCCGCCACGCCGGCAGGGTCTGCAACGGATGCTGCGGCCACTCGACGCACCCTCGCTCAAGACCGTCTCCACGCACTTCGCGTTCGGCCGCAACTGGGCGAGCTACGCCGAGCTGATCGACGAGCGCCGCATCGCGGAAGCCAAGGACGCGCTCGTGCGCCTGCTCGGCCGCGAGGCGCTCGCCGGCAAGACGTTTCTCGATCTCGGCTGCGGCTCCGGCCTGCACGCGGTCGCCGCCGCGCGCCTGGGCGCGGCGCGCATCGTCGCAATCGACATCGATCCGGCGGCGGCGGCGACGACCGAGCGCGTGCTGGCGCGGCACGCGCCCAACGCGTCGTTCGAGGTGCGCCGGCTCAGCGTCTTCGAGCTGACGGCCGAGACCCATGACCGGTTCGCGGTGGTGTATTCCTGGGGCGTGCTGCACCACACCGGGGCGATGCGCGAGGCGATCGAGCTCGCGGCGCGCGCCGTGGAGCCGGGAGGGCTGCTCGCGTTCGCGCTCTACCACCGCACCCGCATGTGCGGCTTCTGGAGGCGGGAGAAGCGCTGGTACAGCGGCGCGTCGCCGCGCGCCCAGCATCTCGCGCGCAGGCTCTACGTCGCGCTGCTGCGCCTGCGCTTCCGCCTGACCGGGCGCGACTTTCATGCCTACGTCTCCAACTACAAGAGCCTGCGCGGGATGGACTTCGCGCACGACGTCCACGACTGGCTGGGCGGCTACCCCTACGAGTCGATCTCGGCGCCGGAGGTCGAGACCGTCATGCGGCGCCTCGGGTTCGAGCACGTGCGCAGCTTCACCACGCCGGTGACCATCGGCCTGTTCGGCTCGGGATGCGACGAGTACGTGTACCGGCGCAGGGCGTGAACGCCGTGCCGCCGCGTGCTCGAATCCGCGCTTGCCCAAAACAAGGCTCGCGAAGCACGAGGGAGGCAGCACCCTACCCTTCACCGACCATCGCCGATGCGGCGTGCCGCCTCGCGCGCGCATCGGCTCATACAGCCCCCGCTGTGGTCGACCTATCCCGGTCATTGCCGGGCTTGACACCGCAAGTCGGGTTTACCCGAGTTGTGGCTCTCAATACTGCGGAACTCGGGCAAGCCCGAGTTCCGGTGCAATCCATCCTCTTCGTATGAGTCGATGCGAAGAGCGATGGATGCGCGGGTCAAGCCCGCGCATGACGAGTCCGACTTCGTGCCGATTGGTATTGCACGTCTGCCTGGCCGGACCAGGAGGTGCAACATGTGATTGGCTCGCGGCAGCTCAAGCTGTTAAGGTCCCGGTCGAGGGGGCACGATGGAAATTTCACAGCCGGCGCGGCCGAATTCCTCATCGCTGGTGTCGCTTCAGGCGCTGCGAGCGATCGCGGCGTGGCTGGTGTTCTGGGGACACGCCATCAACGCCGTGAACCTGAAAGTCGCGGCGGAGTTTCCGACTTTATATGGCCCCTTCGGGGTCGATCTTTTCTTCGTCATTTCCGGGTTCGTGATGGTCTATTCCTCCGAAGGTCTGTTCGGACAGCCCGGCGCTTCGATCAAGTTCTTCGCCCGGCGCGTCGCGCGCATCGTGCCGCTCTACTGGGCGGCGACGGCGATCCTGGTGTGGTTCGTCGTTCCATACGCTTCGACGAAGGCGGTCCTCGGCTCGTTGTTTTTTGCCCCGCACATTCCGTCCGAGGCGCCTCTTCTCTTCGTCGGGTGGACATTGGTCTTCGAAATGTTCTTCTACGCCGTGTTCGCGATTGCATTGTTGGCGCAGCGGCGTTTCGCAGTCGTGGCCGCCGTCAGCGTGTTTCTGATCGCTTTTTCCGTGCTCCTGGGCCCCGCGCCCGGCGCCGCCGCCCTCTGGGCTCACCCGCCGGCTGCAAGCGGCATCGCTTACCTCGCCGATCCGGTCATCTTCGAATTCGTGTTCGGCATGATGATCGCGCTCGTCTATCGAGCGGGCGGCCGGCTCTCGATCTGGGCCACAGTCGGTTTGATCATTGCCGGTTTGATCTGGCTTGCGGCAACCCTGGACTCGGTGCCGCGGCCCTACAGCGCCGGCATCGCCGCGGCACTGATCGTCGCCGGGATGGCGCTGTCGTCGATGCCCAGCCCAAAGCGCAACGCCTTCATCCGTGGCGTGGTGTTCCTGGGCGACAGCTCCTATGCGCTCTATTGCACGCACCTCCTGTCATTCAGTCTCGTGGGTTGGGTGGTGACCCAACTGGCCATCAGTCCCACGGGTCACGCATGGACATATATGGGTGTCATGCTTGCGACCGGTCTCGTCATCGCCGCGGGGACGTATCTCCTGTTCGAAAAG
>JBLMWS010000116.1:0-12854 GCA_050257355.1 Gemmatimonas sp. | reverse complement strand
AAATCGAGCAACATTGATTCAAGAACGAACGCAGACACGCAATATTGATTCAAAGAGGCGTTCAGTCGGATTCGATTGTTGCGCTCTCGCAATGCAGCGAAGACTTTTGCAACACAATCCCCCTCGAAAGCGGACATTCCGCGCGGCTCTAAGTGCCGGGTTTCATTGGCTTGATTCATGTCAATGTCTCATCGGCATTGGACTGTAACTGTTTTACAATTCGGCAGTGGCGAAAACCTGATTTTGGGGTGCCACGATGCGCCTTGCACATATTGCCCTTGTCGCCGTTGTGATCGGTCTCTTTGGTTTGAGCGCGCAAGCCGAAAATGATGAACCGTTCGGCGTTGCGACCGTTCCTGCACCGCAGAGCCGATATGCTGCGGATTGGGTAAAGCGCAGGATAGTTGGACGGTCGAGCGTGGAATTCTTGATCGCTGTCGCGCCGAGCGGGAGCGCTGTCCGTCACGTCCAGCGTTGCAGTTTTTAACGGTGATCGATCAGGCACAGCTTCAGACGGGCCGCGCCCGAATTGGCTACGTCAATCGCGCCATTCATTAGCGGACATTCTGAGCCGTCGCTTCATGTCCGCCCTCCCCCGAAAGCGGACAAGGATCGCGAGCTGCACAAACCGTCAAAAAAGTCGTAGGCTTGATTTCAGGGGCGACGCACAGAAGCGGAGGCTGCCGTGCGACGTTTCACCGTTCTCCTCATCATGATTGGCGCCTTTGCCGTCTGCGGATCGGCTTTGGCCAGCGAAGTTTCCTTGCGCAAGCATTCCGCCGAGGAGATCAAGGCTGTCTGCGACAAGGCCGGCGGCAAATTCTCGCAAGACGCAAACGGATTTGGTTGCGGAACGAACTGCAACGGCGGCCCCGGCACCGACTGCACCGTCGGCTGCAAGAACAATCAGCCATGCTACGCCCAGGTGATCGGCAGCAGACGCCCGACGACTCTTCAGAATGCATTGCAGGCACCGGCCCGCCGCAGCCGCTAGGCTCTCCCGGCGTTTGCTCAGGCGGGCGCGCTGCTGACCAGCCACATCGCAGCGGGCAGGCGCACGCGCGCGCCGTCCAGATGCGCCGCCAGCGCCTCGCGAAGGGATGCGACGGCGGCTTTAACGACCTCCGCCGGTTGGCCGCGCAGCCAGCTGTTGACGGCGCCGATCTGGTCCACTGAGCCACGGCCTCCTCCAGCCCGCGGCCGGCGGCGATGTCCAGATCGAGGTCGAGCCTGTCGAGGCGGGGCGGCGCCCAGCCCGCCGCGGTGAGCACTTGGGAGACACGCTGCGGATCGGCGAAAGCGAACATTCCCGGAGCCTGCGGGTTCGGCTTCGGCCGCGGCGGCAAGTGGGATGAGACCGCGTCCATCGGCGCTTTCATCCACGGGTTTTCGGGAAGCGGCCGCCAGCACACGAACGCCATTCGCGCGCCGGGGCTGGCCGCGCTGCGCATGTGGGCGAAGGCCGCCACCGGATCGCCAAAGAACATCAAGCCGCAGTTCGACACCAGCAAATCGTATCCGTCCAGCGCCGCCGTGGCGGCGTCGGCCTGCTGCCAATCGACATTGGCGATGCCGGCCGCCTCGGCGCGCGCCTGTCCCTCGGCCAGCATCGGCGCGGAGATGTCCAGCGCCGCCACGCGGCCGGCGGGGCCGACGACGCGCGCAAGCTCCAGCGTGGACGCGCCATAGCCGCAGCCGACGTCCAGCACCTGCTCGCCGGCGCGCGGCGCGGCGAAGGCGAGCAACGCATCCGATACCGGCGCCAAAGTAATGTCGGTGTGTTCCTGCCGCTTAACCCAGGTGCTGCCGCCCACCCCGTTCCAGAAGGCAAGCTGATCGGCGTTGAATTGCTCCGCATCGGCCATGCGCGTCGTCCTGTGCGGTTAATGCGGAGGCTGCACAAACAGCAAGCATGAGGCAAGCCGCGCTGCGGCGCCACGATAAACCATTCAGCGGACCGAACCCTTACAGCCCGATAAATTCGCGCAGCCTCTTCACCGTTTCGGCTGCGTCCTTGGCTTCTTCGGCGGTCAGGACCGTGATCTCGCCTGAGCGTCTGTGGAGGACGCTGTGATGGATTGACGCGCCTGAAAGGCCGTCGACATCCGATTTCACCGCGATGTCGTCGATATCGGAGAGCGCGAACTCGACCGGCTTTTTGCTCCAGAGCATGACCTTTTGCTGCAGAACTGCTTTGCCGGTGTCCTTGTAGAGTGTCAGCGTCGGCGATCCTTTCAGATGGGTGTGGACCGTTCTTACTAGTGAGTTTTTTTGGGTGGTAATTGTTGGTCTTTTTCTTTCGTTTGCCGGCGCCTATACGCAGACAATCTTCACCGCGATACAGTCGCGCCGTGAACGAAAGGATCTAGTCAAAAATTTTTGCGCCGACACGATCAAAAATCTTCACGAGATCGTTGATGAGATGGCCGAACATCGCAGCAAGGCAAACGTAATACATCCCGACTATCTTGGTCTGCTCCATGTGGAAATCGGCGTATTCGGCCGGAACCGTGAAAATCTAATCGTTTTGCCGGAACAATTGCGAGACGATATCCGAACGCTGGCAAACGCAAACAAATCTCTAGACACGCTTATTGTTCGCGCATCGGGTAGCACGTCGCTGATCGATCAAATCAAGTCCGCTCAGTAACTTCCCCGGACTGTGACCTCCTTCACACGGTCCCGCGCCACCTCGCGCTAGTCTCCGCCCATCGACGGGCAACCTGATGGAGGCGTCCCATGCCCAGCATGTCCACGTCGCGTGAAGGCAGCATCATCACCTGGAAACTGATCTCGACCGGCACGGTCATCGTGCTGGCCGCGCTGTTCATCCTCTGGCTCGCGCGCACCGCCGCCGGCGAGCGCGCCCTGCTCGAGCAGCAGCGCCTCAACGAGATGGCCGCCGAGAGCCGCGCGCTGTGCGAGAAATGGGGCATGCCGGCCGGCAGTCCCAAATTCGCCGCGTGCGCAGCCGACATCCAGGCGGTGCGCGACAGTCAGCTGAAACACATCACCGAAGATTCAGAGCCCTACTGAAGAGCAGGCTCTTCCAGTATTTGTTTCCTGTTGGCGCTCAGCACCGCTGCTCATGCCGCGCTTCATCGTGACGCTCTGTTCGCTGGCATGCCTGTTCACGGCCGGAATCGTCCCGGCCCGTGCGCAAATGCTTCCGCTGCTGCCAAACCATCTTGTGACGCCGGGCCGCGCGGTTGACGGCATCACGCTGCACAAGATCTGCCATACCAAGTGGGGCAAGGACGCCCGCCACGTCACCGCGGCGATGAAGCGGCAGGTGTTCGCGAACTATGGCCTCACCGGCAACACCGACCCGGCCTGCATCCGCGATGCGCACGGCCGGCGCTGCGAGGTCGACCACCTCATCTCGCGCGAGCTCGGCGGCGCCGACGACGTGAGGAATCTCTGGCCGCAGCCCTACGGCTCGCAGCCATGGAACGCCGTGCGCAAGGATTGCATCGAGACGCGCCTGCACAAGGAAATCTGCGCCAGGCACCCGACCATCACGCTCGCGCAGGCGCAGTACGCGATCAACTCCGACTGGACGGCGGTATACCTGCGCTACTACGAGCACCCCGAGCCCGGGAAAAAGTGCACGCTGCGCAAAGATTGATCGCCCGCGCATGCGCATGAAAAAGCCCGGCCTCAAGGGCCGGGCTTTTTCCGTTGCGTGAAGCCTATGCCTTCTTGTCGACGACGACACCGGTACCCGGTGCGGGCGCCGCCTGAATCGACGGCTGAAGCCCGACGTCGTCGGCATCTCCATCATGATCCGGCCCGGGCCCTTCAGCCCGTTCCGGAGAGACCGGCGCTGTGTGCGCGGGTCCGATCGCTGCGATACTCAATGTACTCAACCTTCTCTGCGAGATCGTCGCCCCGTCTGAAGCTAGGCCGCAGATGTGAACTCAGCCCTAAACGGCGATGCCCGCCGCGCGGTCCGTCCGCGACCGATGCGGGCAAAAGCGCCTGCAAACAACGGCTATCCGCAAGAGGCTCCCACTTCGCGAACATAAATTCTGCGTGAAATTATCGGCCGAAGCGGCAGCGGCCTTGCATAGGCTCGCCTGGGGCGTTCTGACTTTTCCGCTCAAGGGAAGATATCCCGACGCCGATCCCGGCCAGCCGGACAGTGACGCTGGCGCTACTCCGAACATACAAGCCGGTTGGCTGCGTCACCCGCGCATGGAACCGGCGACGCGATGGGGCATTGTCAGGCAGCAGAGAAATTACGCCGCAATGGAGGGCGACTATGGTTCGAACTGTGGCTGCGAAGGCGCGCCATGCCATCGTGACGGCAGCGCAGCGCAGCGCCGAAGGCATCAAGACAGTCGCGGGCGACGCGGTCGGCGCCGCCGCGCAGGCGGCCGCGGGAGTCGTGCTCGACTCGACCGCAAAGGCGCTTGAAGCGGGCCGCGCGAAAATCACGCGATCGGGCCCGGCCGTGGAAAAGAAGGTCGGGCGCGCCGCAAAACGCACGGTCAGCGGACGCCGCCGCAAGAAGACAACCCGCAAGCGCGCGGCAAGCCGCGCCGGCCGCGCGCGTACGCAAAAACGCGCCGTCCGCGGAAACGCGACGAGGCGCAAGGCGAAGCGCCGGCCGCGCTAGCCCGCCGAAACCCGTGCGCCCGGCTGCGCGTTTGTTTCCTGACATTCGAGCGAGGGCGCGAGCGCATGACCTTGGCATCTGACGACCTGCACGAGCCGCGAACCGCGCCGCCGCGCGAAGGGGTGCTCGATGCCGCGGCCGCGGCCTGGAAGGATCTCGGCGACCTGATCCAGGCCGAGCTGCAGCTGCTGCGCGCGGAACTCTCCGAGAAATTGAGGCTCACAGCAGTGTCGGCAGGCCTGATCGCGGCCGGCGCAATTTTGCTGCTGGCGACGCTCCTCCTGCTGCTGCAGGCGGCAATCGGCGCGCTTGTCGCGCTCGGGCTGTCGTGGCTCACGGCCATTCTCGTCGTCGCCGCGTTCACGCTGGTCGCGGGCGCGGCGCTCGTCTGGTTCGGCATCAACAATCTTTCACTGCGGCGCCTGGCGCCGACAAAGACGATCGCGCAGCTTCAGAAAGACGCGAAAACCCTCACCAGATTGGAGTGACAATGCCTTCTTCACGCGAACTTCAGCGCAAGGCCGAACAGGCGCGGGAGCGGCTGAGCGAGCGGCTCACCGGCCTGAGCAACCAGCTCTCCCCTGCCGCAATGATGAGCGACCTGCTGACGATCGACTACGACAAGACGCGCCAGGAGGTGACGCAATTCCTGTCGAAGCACGTGCGCGCCAACCCGATGGCCTACGCGCTCATCGCTGCCGGCGTCGGCTGGCTGCTGGTCTCCGAAGTCCGCGAGACGCTGCCGGAACCGCGCGCCGGCACCGGCGCGTCATCGCGCAGGCGCAGCAGGCGCGCGAAGCGCCCGGCGCGCAACGGCCGCAAGACTGCTGCTAAGTCCGCGGCGAAGCCCGCGGCGCTGCGCAAGCGGGCGTCCTGATCCAGAGGGCTGCCGGTCTATTTCCGGCCGCCGCGGTGGCCCTTGCTTAACCACCGGAACCATTCCGCCCGTGGGACATTTGACTCCGTCACGCTCTGATCGACATCATCGCCGGAGGTGCGCAGCCTGGGTCATCAATGGAACAATCCGAACGGTTTCTGTCCTCTTTGACGGACGAAGGACGTTATCGCCTCCTCATCGAGGCCGTGACGGATTACGCCATCTACATGCTCGACCGCTCCGGCATCGTGACGAGCTGGAATCCCGGCGCGCAGCGCTTCAAGGGTTACACCGCCACCGAAATCATCGGCCAGCACTTCTCGAGATTTTACACCGAGGAAGACCGCAAGGCCGGCCTTCCGGCCCGCGCGCTGGAGACCGCCGCCCGCGACGGAAAATTCGAGACCGAAGGCTGGCGCGTGCGCAAGGACGGTTCGCGTTTCTGGGCCTACGTCGTCATCGATCCGATCCGAGGGCCGTCCGGCGAGATCATCGGCTTTGCCAAGATCACGCGCGACCTGAGCGAGCGCAAGACAGCCGAACAGCAGATCCACCAGAGCGAAGAGCAGCTGAGACTGCTCTTGGAGGGCGTCACCGACTACGCCGTCTACCTGCTGGACCAGGACGGCCGCGTGACCAACTGGAATCCCGGGGCGCAAAGGATCAAGGGCTATTCTCCCGGCGAAATCATCGGCGAGCACTTCTCGCGATTTTACACCGAGGAAGACCGCAAGGCGGGCCTCCCGGCCCGCGCGCTGGAGACCGCCGCCCGCGAGGGAAAATTCGAGGCCGAAGGCTGGCGCGTGCGCAAGGACGGTTCGCGCTTGTGGGCGCATGTCGTCATCGATGCCATTCGCCGCGACGGAAAGATCGTCGGCTTCGCCAAGATCACACGCGACATCACCGAGCGCAGGGAGGCGCAGGAGAAACTGGAAAAGGCGCGCGAGATTTCGGTCCAGTCACAGAAGATGGAAGCGGTCGGCCAGCTCACCGGCGGCGTCGCCCATGATTTCAACAACCTGCTGACCGCGGTGCTCGGCAGTCTCGAGCTTCTGCGCAAGCGCTTGCCCGACGACCCGAAAAGCATGGGGCTGCTTGAAAACGCCGTGCAGGGCGCGCAGCGCGGCAAGACCCTGACCAAGCGCATGCTCGCGTTCGCGCGAAACCAGGAACTCAAGCAGGAAACGATCGACGTCCCCGAACTCGTGCGCGGCATGACGGATCTGCTTCAGCGGTCGCTGGGCCCAACGTTCAGGATCGAGGTGCGTTTCCCGCTCGCGCTGCGGCCAATCGAGGCCGACGCGAACCAGCTGGAAATGGCGCTGCTAAATCTCGCCGTGAACGCCCGCGACGCCATGGAAGACGGCGGCGAGATCATCGTGTCCGCACGGCCGGAAAACATTGCCGACGGCCACCGCACCGGATTGAAGCCCGGTCTCTACGTTTGCCTGAGCGTCACCGACACTGGTGAAGGCATGGACGAAGAGACGGTGCGCAAGGCGGCCGAGCCTTTCTTCACGACGAAAGGGCTCGGCAAAGGCACCGGTCTCGGCCTTTCGATGGTGCACGGCTTCGCCGAGCAATCCGGCGGCCGTTTCATCCTGCGCAGCGAGAAGGGCAAGGGCACGACCGCCGAGATCTGGCTGCCGGCTGCCAAAGCCTCCACCGGGACGGTCGCTGCGGGGCATTTGGCGAACGCGGCGCCGGCGAAGGCCCGTGCGCTCACGGTCCTGGCCGTGGACGACGACGCCCTCGTTCTCATGAATACGGTGGCCATGCTCGAGGATCTCGGCCACGCCGTTTTCGAGGCTTACTCCGGCAAGGAAGCGCTCGAGATTCTACGGCGCGAAGAGTCCGTCGAACTGGTCATCACCGATCAAGCCATGCCGCAGATGACCGGGACGCAACTCGCGAAAGCCATCAGGCAAGAATGGCCCGACATGGCCCTCCTGCTCGCGACCGGGTATGCCGACCGCGTCCCGGGAGATGATATCGGCCTGCCGAAACTTTCGAAGCCTTTCCTCCAGGGCGAGCTCGCGGAGGCGATCGCGCGCGTGACTCCCGCGCGCCGGAGCGGCGACCGCGTCGTCCCGCTTCGCACCCGATCAGGTCCCACGGCCTAAGCGCACCAACAAGCGCGTGGTCCGCCAGTTTCCACGCACCGCGCAAAAAGGCGGCCGCTTTTTTAATGCGCGTCTGCAAACATCGTCCGGCCAAGCAGAAAGGGCCAGGTCAAGGGGACGGCCTGGCCCTTGGACCGCGCCCTGACAGAGGGGAGCTTCCACGGCCCGCACATCAACGCGGCACGACGCAGTCCGTTTCGCGGCACGGAACCGGAGCGCCGCGAAGTCGTTGTGTTGTCCATTGAGGCAACAGGAGCGACACATGAAATACGCTGCAATCGCTGCCGCCGCGCTTGGTCTTGCAATGATCAGCAACTCGGGAACCGCAAAGGCCGAGGACTTCGGCGTCTCCATCCGCACGGGTGGCGATCGCCACTACTCGCGGCATCATCACTGGCGCGGTGACTATGCCCGCGCGAGTCATTGCCGGGTCGTGGTCAAGCATCGCATCAATGCTCATGGCGACCGCGTGACCGTGCGCAAGAGGATCTGCGACTAGTTGCGTTGAGTCTGTTGAGTTAAGGGCGCCAAAAGGCGGCCGGCATGGCCGCCTTTTTTCTTGCGCGCCGTGGGGTGGCCTGCGCGGCGCGTTTAGCCGGATTTTATGCCCTGCCCCGAAAAATTTGCGCGGCGGAACACCCGGCTGGAGCATAAGAAGGCCGCGCTTTCACATCGGGCGGGGCATTCGAATGTTGACCATCATCGGCGGCGCGTTGGTCGCCGGCGCCAGCGCGGGATTCTGGTATCTGCTGCCGCGCAACGGCAAGGAACATAGGCTGGTCGAGAACTCCGGCGTCGGCTCCATGGCCACCATCGTGATTCTCACGCTGTTCACCATCGGCGTGGCCCTGTTTTGCGATGGTATGTTCGGCTAGACATGCGCCGCCGCAAGACAGGCCGCGGTCTCGGCCTAAATCCGCGCCGGCACAGCCACTTTCATCGATCCGAATAAATTTTCCGCCCGTGTGACCTAGTTCACGTCCATGCCGATGCCGCGCGCCTACCTTAACAGGGAGCGACAGACATGGTCTTCATGGACACCAAAGACTGGCGCGACGACCAGGGCAGAGCGGCTATCGAGGAAACCATCCGGCAGGCAAAAGCCCGGCGGGTGGATTATCTGCGGGAGAATGTCTGGCCGCCGCTCGGAACGACGAGCGGGGTCATCTTGTTCTTTGCCGCCGCCGCCGTGCTGCCTCCGTGATCGAACCCGCGGCCGGGCGGGCGTAGATGTGCCCGGCCGGCCGGATTTTCGCGCGTTTTTGAATCAAACCCTTGAGCGCATCCGTCCATGCCCGCCGCGTTTCCTGACAATTTATTGTTGCCCATCAACCGTTCGGATGACGCGGCGGGAACGACCGCACGCTACGAGAATCCGGCCGGGCGGGGGCCCAGAGCCAAAGCGATGGCAGCATTGGGAATCCACAGTGTTGTCCCTGTGCTCACGGACAACATCACCCTCGCCTGCCATGCGAAAGGAAAGCATCACCCTCGCCTGCCATGCGAAAGGAAAGCCCGCATGGATGCCGTGAACTACGGCAGTGCCCGCACTCCCGCTTCCACCCCCGTCGATGCGACGCAGTCGGAGCCCCGCAAGTCGGCTATCAGTTCAATCTTCGCCCGTTTCCTGGACGCGCTGAAGATGACACGCCGCCGCCAAGCCCGCCGCGTGATCGCAACATATGCGCACCTCCTGGCGGATCCCGCAGCGCCGGACGAGGGGCAAAGTAAAAAGCCGTGAAGCCCGTCTCAGGAGCCGCAAAAACGGCAATTGAGCTCCCCAGATTCATCTTACGCTGATTTGGTTGTGTGCATCGCCTTTGCGATCGTTTCCAGGATCACCAACGCATCCACGGTCCCGTCGACTTCGCCTTGAACCAAGGCTTCGGGATGGTCACCTTATTGCCGACCGACCCCTGTTTCCGATGGAAGGAATGGTACATGAGTGACCTTGGCCGGCACGCCCATTGGGAAACTGTCTATACGACCAAGGACGAAAAGGCCGTCAGCTGGTTTCAGGAAAGACCGGACATTTCGGTCGATCTTATTCGGGCAACCGGCGTCGATGCGAGCGCATCGATCATAGACATTGGCGGTGGCGCATCGCGGCTGGTCGATGCGCTTCTCGACGAGGGTTTTGAAGCCGTCACCGTTCTCGACCTTTCGGAAACCGCGCTTGCAACATCGAAGGCCAGGCTTGGCGCAAGGGCTAACCGCGTGAAGTGGATCGCCGCGGATATTACGACGTGGGAGCCTTCTGAAACCTATGATGTCTGGCATGACCGCGCGGCGCTGCATTTTCTGACCGCTCCCAAAGATCGCGCCAGCTACGCCGAACGGGTTTCAAGAACGGTTCGTCCTGGCGGTCACGTGATCATTGGAACGTTTGCGCCGGACGGACCCGAGCGGTGCAGCGGCTTGCCGGTCATGCGCCATGACGCAGCGACGCTCGGCGAATTGTTGGGCCATTCATTTGAGCTGATCGAAAGCAGATCGCATGACCACCAGACGCCGGCTGGCGTTACTCAAAAATTCCAGTTCAGCCGGTTTCAACGCATCGGTTGAGTGATGCGACGCGACGCCGGCCGGCGGCGGGATCAGCAGGTATTGGCGAACCCATGTTTGCGCTGGATCAATGAACACGGCAAGCGTCTCATTAGCCTTGCGTGGTCGCCAGCAGCGCACGCATCGCTTCTGCCGGTTCCATGCCAAAAAAACAGGAGATCCATCATGCCTCCCCACTGCGATAGTATGGACGGGCCTGTCGTCGCCGCCGCGCGGAAAGCATTGGAAAAAGAAGACGTCAATCTGATCCTGCCTTATGTGCAAGAAAACGCCAGCGAGGACGTGAAATCGGCATTCGCGAAGGCGTTGCGGGCTCGCAAGGCCGACCCGGCCGCACGCGAAGTTGCCGATCTCTATTTCTACGAAACAGCCGTGCGGCTCCACCGGGCCGGAGAAGGCGCACCGTACACAGGACTTAAGCCTGCAGGTCTCGACGTGGGGCCGGTCATTCCAGTGGCTGAAAAAGCGATCGAGAGCGGCTCGCCCGATGCGCTGATCCGCGTGCTTACCGACACCCTGCGACAAGAGGTGCAACATCGATTCGAACGCATGAAGCATCTCCGCGATTACAACCCCGGCGATGTTGCCAAGGCGCGGGAGTATGTGGAGGCGATGCTCGGCCTGGAGGTCTATTCGCATCAACTCTATCAGGCGATGAAGGCGAGACCCCATGAAGGTGATCACGAACATCATCATGGCTGAGTAATTCAACGCGGCCTTGAGTGCCCAACCATGACCACGCCACCTTAGTTCGTCAGTGGCGTGCACAGGTCGTCGCCAACAAACAATCTTTTGTTTCCAGCGCCGCGCCCAAATTTGTAATCCAGCGCATTCATTTGAATTAGCTCGACCCGTTTTGGGTATGCGCACATTTTAGGGCCCCGGTATGCTATTCACCGGTGGAGGCCGACCGGGGGAAGCAAAGCAATGAACGATAACATGAAGTTCTTCACCGACGGCGCGGCCTATGAGCAGTTGATGGGCCGCTGGAGCCGCCGGGTCGGGGACATCTTCCTTGACTGGGTCGCGGCGCCGCAGGGTTTGCACTGGCTCGACGTCGGCTGCGGCAACGGCGCGTTCACCGAAACAATCATCGCGCGTTGCGCCCCGGCGGAGATCGAGGGTGTCGATCCATCCGAGGCACAGATCGCCTACGCGCGCAGGCGCGAACCGGCAAAGCGCGCCCGGTTTCGCACCGGCGATGCGCAGGCCCTGCCCTTCGCGGACGCAAGCTTCGACGCCGCCGGAATGGCCCTGGTCATCAGCTTCGTGCCGGCGCCCGCGAAGGCAGCGGCGGAAATGGCGCGCGTCGTGCGGCCCGGCGGCTGGGTTGCGACCTACATGCGGGACCTTCCGAATGGCGGTCTGCCGCTTGCCCCCTTGGCAAGGCGGCGCGCGCTCGGACTGACGCCTCCCCCGGAGCCGCCCAACGCGGAGGTGTCACGGCTCGAGAACATGCAGGCGCTGTGGAACGGCGCCGGGCTCAAAGACGTCGAGGCCCGCCGCATCGACATCGAGGTGAGCTACGACGATTTCGAGGATTCTGGAAATCCACCACCGTGCTTGGCAACCCTTCGGCGCAATTTCTGCAGGCGCTGCCGCCGGCGGAGGTGGAGCGGGTTCGGCGACTGGCTGCGCAAGTCGCTGCCTTCCGACGCGAACGGCCGCATCCGCTACGAAGCCTTCGCCAGTGCCGTGAAGGGCCGCGTGCCTGGATAGCGACCGGGAGTTGCCGATCGTGCTGTCCTGTCGGCCACACAGGGAAAGCCTTCCATGCGTCAATACATTCGGAAGAGTACCGACCAGCCATCGCGATGTGATCGCAGAGATCTATCTTTCCGGGCAGATCCGCTGCACTGAATGCCAAAAAACCGTGCCGATCGGCATCGAGGTCGTCGCGGTGCAAAAGGGGGTCGAAGCCGAAAAAGGTCCTCAAGCGGACCTGGTACTGCCGGGCACATGCCGGCGATTACGAATCGCGGGCGCGCGGCGAGGGCTGGGCTCCGTTGACGGGCATTGAAGCATTGCTGGCCGTATCATCCGTTCCCACTCCCGCTCGGCGCGCGTGCGGGCGTGTGAAAGCTTCGCCTTCGAGGTCACCGCGCGCGCGCGCTCCCGCGAGCAGCCGGAAAGTGACGATGGAGATCTCCCACAGATCCACCGCATGCAGGCGGCGGATGCGGGTCTTCGGGTCGATGCGCGCCTTCGACGCGCGGAAGCCGATCGAGAGGCTGTCGATCGCCCCTGCCCGCAGCAGCGATATGGGCTCGCGCCCGCGCGTCACCTCGGGGATCAGGCGCCCGCGCGCATACAGGCCGCGATGGTCCTCGCGCAGCTCCAGCCAGATGCCGACCGGCTCGGACGGGTCGTGCTGGAACAGCATGGGAATGCGGCGGATGCCGGCGCGGCCAGCGTAGCGGCGAAGGCGCCGCGCATGACCATGTCGCGCGCCTGGTCGATCTCGCCAAACAGGCTGGCATAGCCTTCCACCGTGCCGTCGGCATCGATGGTGGTGCGCGGCGCAAAAACGGATGCGACCGTCGGTTCGGGCGTGAGGGAGAGCATCGAGGGTCTCGGGCAATCGAGCAAAATTCGGCCCTCACCCGCGCGCGATAGGCCGCGGGCCGGAGGCCGTTCGAAAGCGTCATGAAATGGCCGCGCCGGCTGC
>JBLMWS010000115.1:0-4652 GCA_050257355.1 Gemmatimonas sp. | reverse complement strand
CCAAGCCCAATATCAGCGCGCGCATGTCAATTTCCTGTTCCATCGAATCCGAGGCAGACGTTGTTTTAAGAGCGCCATGTCCAAAAAAGAAGGCCGCCCGGAGGCGGCCTTCGATTTCATGTCTGCTCAGGGCGGGCTCAGAAGCCCATGCCACCCATGCCGCCCATTCCGCCGCCGCCGGGCATTGGCGGGGCCGGCTCCTTCGGCAGTTCAGCGACCATGGCTTCCGTCGTCACCAAGAGGCCGGCCACCGACGACGCGTCCTGCAGCGCGGTGCGCACCACCTTGGCCGGGTCGATGATGCCCTTGGCGACCATGTCGACATAATCCTCGGTCTGGGCGTCGAAGCCGAAGGTCTCGGACTTCTCCTCCAGGATCTTGCCGACCACGATCGAGCCTTCGAGGCCGGCGTTTTCGGAGATCTGGCGGACCGGAGCCTCCAGCGCCTTCAGCACGATGTTGATGCCGGCCTGCACGTCGGGATTATCGTTGTGGATGCGGCCGACCGCCTTCTTGGCGCGCAGCAAGGCTACGCCGCCGCCCGGAACGATACCTTCCTGGACCGCCGCGCGGGTGGCGTTGAGCGCGTCCTCGACGCGGTCCTTTTTCTCCTTCACCTCGACCTCGGTCGCACCGCCGACGCGGATCACCGCGACGCCGCCGGCGAGCTTGGCCAGACGCTCCTGCAGCTTCTCGCGGTCGTAATCGGAGGTGGTCTCCTCGATCTGCGCCTTGATCTGCGCCACGCGCGCCTCGATGTCGGGCTTCTTGCCGGCACCGTTGACGATCGTGGTGTTCTCCTTGTCGATCACGACCTTGCGGGCACGCCCGAGCATCTTGACGGTGACGTTCTCGAGCTTCATGCCGAGGTCGTCGGAGATGAGCTGGCCTCCGGTCAGGATCGCGATGTCTTCCAGCATCGCCTTGCGCCGGTCGCCGAAGCCGGGCGCCTTCACGGCGGCGACCTTCAGGCCGCCGCGAAGACGGTTGACCACCAGCGTCGCCAGCGCCTCGCCTTCGACATCCTCGGCAATGATCAGAAGCGGCTTGCCCGACTGCACCACCGCTTCCAGCACCGGCAGCATGGCCTGCAACCCCGAGAGCTTCTTCTCGTGCAGGAGCACGTAGACGTCGTCGAGCTCGGCGGTCATCTTCTCGGCATTGGTCACAAAGTAGGGCGAGAGGTAGCCGCGGTCGAATTTCATGCCCTCGACGATGTCGACCTCGGTCTCGAGCGACTTGTTCTCCTCGACGGTAATGACGCCCTCGTTGCCGACCTTCTGCATCGCCTGCGCGATCATCTTGCCGATCGCCGTATCGCCATTGGCGGAAATGGTGCCGACCTGCGCGACCTCGGAGGACGAGGCGACCGGCTTCGCCCGCTTCTCCAGATCCTTGATGACGGCGGCCACCGCGATGTCGATGCCGCGCTTGAGATCCATCGGGTTCATGCCGGCGGCAACCGACTTGCCGCCCTCGCGCACGATCGCCTGGGCCAGCACGGTCGCCGTGGTGGTGCCGTCGCCTGCGGTATCGTTGGTCTTGGGGGCGACCTCGCGCAGCATCTGCGCGCCCATGTTCTCGAACTTGTCCTCCAGCTCGATCTCCTTGGCGACGGTGACGCCGTCCTTGGTGATGCGCGGAGCGCCGAAGCTCTTCTCAATGACGACGTTGCGGCCCTTGGGGCCGAGCGTCACCTTGACGGCATTGGCGAGAATGTCGACGCCGCGCAGCATGCGTTCACGCGCATCGCCGGCGAATTTTACGTCCTTGGCAGCCATTACAAATGCTCCTGGAATGATTGGAATTGGATGGGGGCAGCCCCCCAACGCTCAATTGCCGGATTGGACCCGACCCGTTTGCGAGGCCGAGGCCCCATCGGTGCGGTTCAGGTCCGGCGATCCACCGCCCCCCCGTCGCGGAGAACTGTGGATGCCCGGACCATTCCCGATCAGGTCGGGGACGGGGCGAATGTCTCGGGCTTACAGCCTCAAGCCAACACGCCCATGATGTCGGACTCCTTCATGATCAGGAGTTCCTCGTTGTCGATCTTGACCTCGGTGCCCGACCATTTGCCGAACAGCACGCGGTCGCCGACCTTGAGGTCGATCGGAATGAGCTTGCCGGACTCGTCGCGTCCGCCAGGTCCCACCGCGACGATCTCGCCCTGAGAGGGCTTTTCCTTGGCGGTGTCGGGAATGATGATCCCGCCCTTGGTCTTTTCTTCGGCGTCGATGCGTTTCACGACGACGCGGTCATGCAGCGGACGAAATTTGGATTTAGCCATGACGTTTCCCTTTGCGGACTCGGCTTGCAGGTCTGGTTGGGTCGAAAGCGCGGACTGTGAGCGGCCGGGTTGCACACGATCTTCGGCGCGAAACGGTCCGCATCTTTGGCAGTCGTGCTCTCGGAGTGCTAATGTGCGCCCGGAATATGGCCTTGCGCCGATCCTGTCAAGCAAACGGGCTTAAACCCTTCTTGACGACGAGTGAGGATGTTAGTGAGTGAAGCGAGTTCGGAATACGGGACGGTAATGGTTGCTCCGACGGCGGTTTTAGGCTTGGTTGGGCTCGGGTGCGACCAGGATCCAGTTCGGGGGAATAGCATGGTCAGTTTGGGGTGCGCGCGGACGATTGGGAGACTGTCGGTCGTCGCGGCATTATCGATGTTGCTGGGAGCCTGCTCGAGCTTCAATCTCGGCGGCACGCCCGCGCCGAGCGCGCCCCCCGAGCAGGCGGTCGAGCCTGCGTTGCCCTCGAGCATCCGGGCTGACGAACTGGTCGGAAAATGGGGACTCGCATCCTACCAAAATCCGTCCGACCAGGCCCGCACCGAGGCGCAGGCCAAGGCACAATGCAAGCAGCCTTATGTGATCGGTGCCGGCAGCCATGGCGGCGTCATCATGCATCTGGCCGACCAGGCGACCCCGCAAGAGCTGCAGCTCAAGGGCAGCCGAAGCGGCAAGAACTATATCGGCCCGGCTGGCCCCCCCGGCGGCCCAGACGATCGCGTCGTCATTTCCTTCGACGGCCGGGTGCTGATCACCCGTTTCGTCGACCCCGACGCCGGTAACCGCTACGGCAACATGGTCTATGTCCGCTGCGCCCCCCGGGCGTGAGCCCGGGACCGCGCCCGCACGCCGCAATGCGTGAGAAGACAGGGGCGAAAACAGAAACGCCGGCAGGTCGCCGGCGTTTGTTGATCACAATTTGAGCCTTGGCTCAGTCGAACAGCGCGTCGATGTCGTCCTGCGAGGCGTGTCCCGCATCGCCTTCGAGCTTCGGGCCGTTCAACAGCCGCGCATCCCCTTCGCGCGTGTCGATGATCGCCGGCGCATGGGCCTTGATCGCATCGACGCCGCCCCAGATCTCCATCATCTCGTTGATGTGCTGCTCGATGAACTTCATCGTGGTCATCACTTTGTTGATGCGCTGGCCGGTCAGGTCCTGGAAGTTGCAGGCCTCGAAGATCGAAACCACGCGCTCCTGGATTTCCTCGCTCAGGATTTTCTGCTGATCCGGCGAGTTGACCTTCGAGAGCGCGCTTGCCGCCTGATCGATAAACTCGGCAGCCTCCAGGATCTGCTGCGTCGCCTGTTCGGTGCCGTTGGCCACCGCGCCGAGCTCGCCGTTGATCTTGGCCATCTCGTGACCGTCAAAGCTCTTGCCGTGGATCGCGGCGATCTCGCGCTTGGTGCGGCTGATCGCATCGTGGATCAGATCAAGCTCAACCTTGAGCTTCTCGCATTGCTCGATCTGGGCGCGGTAGGTTTCCAGCAAAGCCTGTGTTTCCGCCATTTCGCGCGAGGCCGTGTCTTCGACCACCGCGACGGCTGCGCTCCTGGTGGAGTTGGCCATCTGGGCGCGGATGGCGCGCAGCTCCGCCATGATCTCGCGATGCATCGGGCCGACGTCTCCGGCCTCGGCTTCCTCGACGGCCGGCACCTCGATGCCGATGGCTTCCTCAATGCGATAACGCTTGCGATGAACAGGCATCAGGGCTCCCCCACCTTCATTTCAAGGCAGTCTTAGACAGATGCTCTTTAACATCGAGTTCACGCAGGAACCCCTCGCAGGAAAGCCGACGAGAGGCGGGTCAGTCGATTGGAATTTGGCAAACTGCGAATTAACCATGTGCACGCGAAGTTCACCGAAAATAAACGCTAGCGGAGAAATCCCAACGCGATTGCGGACGTGGTGAATCGAAACGCGGCTTTCGTTTACCAAACCGAGGCGGTTCTGAATCTAAGTCTCCGATCACAATGGAGCGGTCGGCTTTCAGGGCCTGCCGAGCAGTCGATCAGACGATGCAGTTCAGAGTACGTCGATGTTGAAACGAACTTCCCTTGCGCTGCTTGCCGGCGCATCCTTCGCAGGCTTAAGTCTCGATCCGGCGCTTGCAATCGACGCCGCCACCCTTCCCGAGCCGGGCGTGGTCTATGTCAATCAGCAGCCGGCGCCCGTGCGCAGCGCTTATGCCGGGGATTCCAATCTCGGTGGCGGCTTCATCGAATTCCTGTTCGGCGATCGGCCGGTGCAGGATCCGCGCTATCAGCCGCCGGTCTATCAGCAGCAGCCGGCCTACTACGCACCGGCGCCGGGGCAGCCTCAGTCGCAGCCGCTCTATCCGCAGCAGGACCAGGCCTACGATCC
>JBLMWS010000114.1:0-3513 GCA_050257355.1 Gemmatimonas sp. | reverse complement strand
TGTAATTCGACGTATTTATTAATGTAGGTTGGGCTGAGCGAAAGCGAAGCCCAACGTAGTTCAGTGTTGTTGGGGTTCGTTTCACTCACCCCAACCTACATTTAATGAATATGCGTTATTTCCGGAGCTCTGAACGGACCGCCGCGGACCTGGATTCGGGCGCGAGCCCGTCGAGGAACCGGTGGATCGCCTTGATCCGCGATTCCACGTCCGGCATCTCGCCGAGTATGCGCAGGCGGGTAGGGCCGTCGAGCCTGTAAACGCGCGGTGCCGACTGCAGCAGGCGCAGAATCACGCCCGGGTCGATGTCGGGTTTTTCGATGAATTCGACGCGCACGCCGCGCGGTCCGGCGTCGATCTTCCTGATCCCGAACGGCGTGGCCCGGATCTTGAGCTCGGTGGCACGGAACAGCAGTTGTCCGGCTTCCGGCAGCACGCCGAAGCGGTCGATGATTTCTTCTTTCAGTCCCTGCAGCGATTCCGGATCCTTCACCCCCGAGATGCGCTTGTACAGGATCAGCCGCATGTGCACGTCCGGCAGATAGTTCTCCGGCAGCAGCGCCGCGGCGTGCAGGTTGATTTCTGTGCCGCTGTGCAGCGATGTGTCGGTCTCCGGCAGTTTGCCCGCCTGTAGCGATCGCACCGCGCGGTTCAGCAGTTCCGAGTAGAGCGTAAATCCCACCTCGTCGATCATCCCGCTCTGGGTCTCTCCCAGCAGTTCGCCGGCGCCGCGGATCTCCAGATCATGTGACGCGAGCGTGAATCCCGCCCCCAGCTCCTCCAGCGATTCGATCGCTTCCAGGCGCTTGCGTGCATCCTCGCTAAGCGCACGCCGGTCCGGCACCAGCAGATAGGCGTAGGCGCGGTGGTGCGAGCGGCCGACACGCCCGCGCAGCTGATGCAATTGCGCCAGCCCGAGCTTGTCGGCGCGTTCGATGATGATGGTGTTGGCGCTTGGTACATCAATACCGGATTCAATGATCGTGGAGCAAACCAGTATATTGAAGCGCTGATGGTAAAAGTCGAGCATGATGCGCTCGAGATCATGTTCCGGCATTTGCCCGTGCGCGATGCGGATATCCGCTTCAGGAAGCAGTTCCTGAAGCTCGCGTGCGGCTTTGTCGATGGTTCGGACTTCGTTGTGCAGGTAATACACCTGGCCGCCGCGCCGGATCTCGCGCAGGCAGGCCTCGCGGATGACCGCGCGGTTCCACTCGCTGATGAAGGTCTTGACCGACAGCCGTCCTTCCGGAGCCGTGGTGATCAGCGAGATGTCACGCAGGCCGGACAGCGACATGTTCAGGGTGCGGGGAATGGGCGTGGCCGTCATGGTCAGGATATCGGCCTCGCTGCGCAGCTTTTTCAGGCGCTCCTTCTGGCGCACGCCGAATCGGTGCTCTTCATCGAGAATAACCAGTCCCAGGCGTCTGAAACGCACGTCGTCCTGCAACAAACGATGGGTGCCGATGACGATGTCCACGGATCCGTCCGCGAGCCCGGAGAGAATTCCGCGTTGCTCACTCTGGCTGCGGACCCGTGACAGTAGCTCGATGCGGAACGGCAGACCCGCAAACCGGTCCTGAAAATTCTGGTAATGCTGTTGCGCCAGCAGGGTGGTCGGCACCAGCACCGCCACCTGCGCCTTGCCCATGGCGGCGAGGAAGGCGGCGCGCATGGCGACTTCGGTCTTGCCGAACCCGACGTCACCACAGACCAGCCGGTCCATGGGCTTGGCGGTTTGCATGTCCTGCAGCACTTCCTGGATCGCGCGCTCCTGGTCCGGGGTTTCCTCGAACGGGAAGGCGCTGGCGAAGGATTGATAGTGTTCGTCCGGCGGCGGGAAGGCGTGGCCCTGGCGCGCCGCGCGCAGCGCGTAGATTTCCAGCAATTCGGCCGCGGCGTCGTGCGCCTTTTCCAGTGCGCGGCGCTTGGCCTTTTCCCAGGCCTCGCCGCCGAGCTTGTGCAGCGGCGCGTGTTCCGGATCGGTGCCGGTGTAGCGGCTGATCAGATGCAGCGCCAGCACCGGGATATACAGCTTGTCGCCGTCGGCGTATTCGAGCGCGAGGAATTCCGCCGGCCCGTCGCCGATGTCGAGCGTCTGCAGCCCAAGATAGCGCCCGACGCCGTGATCCTCGTGCACCACCGGGTCGCCGATTTTCAGTTCCGCGAGGCTGCGGATGATCGCTTCCGGCTCGCGCTCGGCGCGGTTGCGGCGGCGTCGTTGCGCCGCGCGTTCGCCGTACAGCTGCGCTTCGGTGACGATCGCGAGGTGCGGTTCGTCTAGCAACAGGCCCTTTTCCAGATCGGCCACGCCCAGTCCCAGCTTCGTCGCGCCATGGAGAAAAGCGTCCCAACCGCTCACGTCCTCCGGCGTCAGACCGTTCTCGCGCAACAGCCCGCGCAAGGTTTCGCGCCGGCCCGCGGATTCCGCGACGATCAGGAGGCGGCCGTCGAAACGACGCAGATAATCGAGCAGGGCGGCATATGGCGTTTCCGACTTGTGATCGACCGGCAGGTCTGCGGGCGCGCGCGTGGCGAAGGCGATGACCTGTTCCAGAGATGGCGCAGGTGACTCGACGGCCTCCAATTCGGACGGCAGCAATTTGACCAGCGGCCGCTGCCTCAGATGGGCCGTCACATCATCGGCCGTGATGAACACCGCGGACGGCGCCAGCAGCGGCCGCTCGATGTCGTGCCGCATTTCTTCGTAGCGCTGCGTCACTTCCTGCTCGAAACGGCGGGCGGCTTCCAGCGCGCCGGCGTCGCTCACGCACAGGGTGGATGCCGGCAGGTAGTCGAAAATGATCGCCATGCCCGAAAAAAACAGTGGCAGATAGTATTCGACACCGGCCGGGCTCAGGCCCTTGCTGATGTCGCGGTACAGCGGAACCTGCTGCGGATCGCCCTCGACGCGCGCGCGAAACGCCTGCCGGAAACGCTGGATCGCGTCCTCGGTCAACGGGAACTCGCGTGCCGGCAGCAGCCGGATGGAATCGAGCTGGCGGCCCGAGCGTTGGGTCGCCGGGTCGAATTCGCGGATCGTCTCGACCTTGTCACCGAACAGATCGAGCCGGTAGGGCTGGTGGCTGCCAGCCGGGAACAGGTCGACGATGCCGCCGCGCACCGCGAACTCGCCCGGCTCCATGACCTGCGACACGCTGTGATAATTGGCCTGCACCAGTTGTTCGCGCAATTTCGGCATATCGAGCGTATCGCCGACATTCAGCAGGAAACTGTGCGCGGCGATGTATTCGCGCGGCGGCAGGCGGTGCATCAGCGTGGAGACCGATGCCAGCACCACACCGCGACTCAGGGTGGGCAGGCGGTAAAGTGTCTCGAGCCGCTGCGAAACGATGTCCTGATGCGGCGAGAACGCGTCGTAGGGCAGGGTTTCCCAGTCCGGGAACGCCAGCACCGGCAGGTCTGAGGGCACATAGAAGCGGATCTCGTCCTCCAGCCGCTGCGCCGCCAGGGTGCCGGCGGCGATCACTAGCAGCGGGCCGGGATGGCTCG
>JBLMWS010000113.1:0-20144 GCA_050257355.1 Gemmatimonas sp. | reverse complement strand
TCCGCGTTCGCAGCCGTGGCAGCGATGCCCGGGATGCGCTCGCCTTCGACCGCTGCCTCGAGCGCCCGATGGATTGGTTCGATGCCCCGCATAGGAGTCCTCCCCGGAGATTCTTGCCGCGAGCCCCTAACCATTGCAGCGCGCGGCTCGGTTCGAGTCTCTCAGTTTTCCGGATATTGCGCCGCTTCGCTGGCTGCAAATGCCGCAAAAACGTTTGCGCGAAAAAGCCAAATTCGCAAGTCGTTTGAAGCTGATTGGGTTGTCCAGATCCGACCGCAAAAATATTTCTCTTTCGTTTTTCCAGAAATTGATGTTTCCTTGCGACGTTCCGTTCCTGATGAAGGGGCGTACGCGTCGTCACGAACGCGGAGCGGAATGCGGTGGACGCGGGATGTGCCGACGGACGAACGGCATGGTCTGCGGACGGCGAAGTCGTGTGGTCCTGGCGCGCCGATGCAGGCGCTAAGTTGGCGGCGATGCGCTTTGCGCATCGCGCTGATGACGGTGGCAACAAGCTGGTTCACCGGGGAGAGCCCGAAGTAAGCCGTAAACCACTGCGCAGGGAAGGCCGGTGTGATTCCGCCTGTACCTGTGGTCAACGCGCCGTTCGCGCAACACAAGTTGGCGCGGCGGTCCCGGGTGCAGCGGTCACTCGGCCTTCCCTGCGCCCTCTGTTTCCAAAGAGGGCGGTCGTTAGCAAACCTCGGGCGCAGCGCGCCGCGAGAATGCGAACGCTCGCCGCTCTGCTGTTTGAAATCGTATCGCGAAACAACTCCCCGCGACGTCCGGACAAGCGAAGCGCCCTACTCCGCCGCCTGCTCCAGCGGCGCGAGCCGCGGCAGGATCATCCGGATGCGCGTGCCGCCGCCGGGTTCGGAATCGAGATCTAGCCTTCCGCCCAGACGATTGCTGACGATCGAGTAGACGATATGCAGGCCGAGCCCGGTGCCGCCCTGGTCGCGCCGGGTGGTGAAGAAAGGATCGAAGGCGCGGCGGCGCACGTCGAGACTCATGCCGATCCCGTTGTCGGAGAAGATGATCTCCACGCTGTCCTTGCCGAATTCCCGCGCGGAAATCTCGATCACCCCGGGCCTGCCGTCCGGAAACGCATGCGCCACTGCGTTGAGGAACAAATTGGTCAGCACCTGCCCGTAGGGCCCGGGATAGCTGTTCATCATCAGATGGGGCTGGCAATTCACGTTCAGCGTCAGATTTTGCTTGCGCAGGCCCGGGCGCAGACTCATCACCACCTGCTCGGTAAGATCGGCCAGGTCGAAACTGCGTTGGTCCGAATAGTTGCGGTCGGCGGCGACCTGCTTGAACGACTGGATCAGCTCGGCGGCGCGATTGAGGTTGGCCACGAGCTGGGACGATGCGTCGCGCGTGGTGTTCAGGAAATCGTTCAGGCTGGAACGGCGCAGATCGCCGCGCGCCATTTCGGCGGCGAAGTTCGATGCCTTGCGATCGAGGGCGGATGCAACGGTCAGGCTGATGCCGACCGGATTGTTCACCTCGTGCGCCACGCCGGCGACCAGCCGCCCGAGCGCCGCAAGCTTCTCGGCCTCGATCAGCGAGGCCTGCGTCTCCCGCAGATTGCGCAGCGCGGTTTCCGCGGCGTCGCGCGCCTTGCGCATCTCCTGCTCGCCGCGCTTGCGCTCGCCGATGTCGAGGGCGACGGTCACGATGCGCTCGATCTCGCCCTCGGCATCGAACAGCGGCAGCTTGTTGACCAGCCAGTGCCGCATGTTGCCGTCGGCATCCGGATACTCCTCCTCGTAGAAGCCGAGCCCCTTCTTGGTCTTCAACACCCGCTGGTCGTTCTCGTCGGTCTTCGCTGCGCCATAGCGCGACATCAGGTCCGTGGTGGTGCGGCCGATGGCTTCATGAGGGTCGATGCCGAAGATGCCGGCCATGTAGCGGTTCATCAGCACGTAACGCAGGTTGCGGTCCTTGACGTTGATCACGGCGGGCACGGTGTCGATCACCTGCTGCAGCAGCCGGCGGCCTTCGGCGATCGCGTCTTCGGCCCGCTTCTGGTCGGTGATGTCGCGTACCGTTCCCTCGTAGCGCACGACTCCCCCGCTCTCGTCTCGCACGGCCGTCGCGCTGTCGGAAAGCCAGAGAATGCCGCCACCGCGCTGGCGTACCTGATATTCGAAATCCCGCACCATGCCGTGGCGCTGCATCAGCTGCTTGTATTCCTCGCGCGCCGCAGGGTGGACGTAGACACTGGTGGAGACGTCGCCGATGCCGTTGATGAGGTCTTCCGGCGTGTCGTAGCCCATCATCCGCGCCAGCGCCGGATTGGCGTTGAGCAGCGCTCCGCCGGGCGTCGTGACGTAAATGCCGTCGACCGAACCCTCGAACAATTTGCGGTAGCTTTCCTCGGCCAGCCGCTGTTCGCTGAGCGCGCGGACAGCAGCTTCACGCGCCGCGTCGGCGTCGACCAGGGTGCGCCGGAACACTTCGGCGGCGCGCGCGATGTCGCCGATCTCGTTCCTGATGTCGGTGGCGGGGATCGAAGCGTTCTTCTCTCCGGCCGCGAGGGCGCGGATCGAGCTTGCGATCGCGGCCAAGGGGCGCACGGTGCGGCGAACCACGAAGGAGGCCGCGAAGGTGCCGATCAGCACGCCGATGGTCGACAAGATGATGCTCTGCCATTTGGCCTCGGCGAGCGTGCGGGCGAAATCGTGGCTGAGCACCCGCCCCTGCCGGGCGCTGAGTTCGCGCAACAGCTCCGTCACCCGTCCGATCAGGCGCCCCTCGGTGCCGAGCACGTTCTTGTCGAGGGCGGAAATCTCGCTTTCGGTTCCGGCGATCGCCGCGATCGCCTGCGCATAGGCATCGACCGCCTGCTGCAATCCCGGCTCGTCGATCACGAGGGCCTGCATCCGCTCGGCGGCCTCCGCCGCGCCGGCGGTATTCTTGCCGAGCAAGGTGTTGGCGATCTCGTTCTGCGCCAGAAACAGGCTGCGGCGGCTGGCGTGGTCGGGCGCCGCAGCAACCGCCTGCTCGAACCGTGCCCGGATCGGCGGCAAAGCCGCAAGCAATCCGGCGCGGCGCGAGATCAGCACCGAGACCCGCTCAATGCCTTCGCGATAGTTCGCAAGCCGCTGACTGACGCCGTCGATCATGGCCTGCTGCTCGGGAGCGAGCTGCAGCCTCGTCTTCTTCAAAAGCATGCTGAGATCGCCGGCAGCTTTGGCCACGCGGTCGGACTGCGCCCCCGGGTCGGTGACGAAATCGCGCGCGGCGAGCCGGAGCTCGTTCATCTGGCGGTCTATCTCTTCGGCGAGGTCGCCGACATCCTGCAGCCGCTGCAACTCGCCGAAGGTCGTATCGATATGGCGGATCGCAATCACGCTCGCCATCGAGGTCGCGGCGATCACGGCAAGCAGCAGCAAGAAGCTGCCAAAGGTCAGTTGACCGATGGACAGCGAGAACGATCGGGCTCGTTGCAAAAACGCCGCGAAGGCAGATGGCATGATAATTGGGGCCCGGGACGAAAGGCCCCATTATACGCGGTATTTCGCGCAAGCGAATATCGGGAGCTCGCAAACCGGTCGATTCGGGCGGGTCAGCCGCGGATGCGGGCGGCGTTAACCAAGCGCGCCGACCTCGAAGAGCTCGCCATCGTAACCGGCCTCGCGGGGAATGCGCAGCTGCCGGCCGCCGTTCAACCGGGTCATTACCGGCATCACGGTCACGATCGGCTGGCCCCGGGATCCCTCCAGCGCGGACCTGACGCTTCCCTCGCGGCCCAGCTTGATCAGGTTGCGCGTGGTCGGAAATGGCAGCTTGAAACGGCCGCTCTCGCCGCCTTCCACCGCCTCGCGCGGCGACAGCCAGATCGAATCGGTCGATTCCTTGCCGTCATGGGCGCCGAGCTGGTCCGGTGGGGCGGCGGCCAGGAAGAACCAGGTATCGAAGCGCTTGGGCATGCCCTCCGGCGTGATCCAATGCGCATAAGGCACGAGTTCGTCCAGGGCGAGGCGGAGCCCGTTTTCAGCGAGCACGTCCAGAAACGTGGTCTTGCCCTCGCAGAGCAGGGCCCGGCAGGCCGCTTCGATCTCCCTCGCGCGCGCGGCGTCAATCAAGCTCTCGGAATCCTTTGGCCGGGCCAGCAGAATACCGCTCTCCTCGAAGGTCTCGCGGATCGCCGCGACGCGGAAGCTCAAGGCGCTCGTGTCGAGCCCTGCCCCGCCGGTATGGAGTTCGGGACTGGCGACAATCTCCTTGTCGCCCTGATCGATGCTGCCGCCGGGAAAGACCAGCGCGCCCGAATTGAACTCGATCTGATGGTGGCGCACCATCATGAACACTTCAATTTCCCGGCTTCCCGCATTCTCGCGCAGGAGCAGTGTGGTCGATGCCGGACGCGGGGCGACGATGTCAGCCATGGCTCAACCCGCTGCGCTCGATTGCGGCTGCAGATTGGCGCGGCCATCGACCCGCGCCACGCGCGACAACAAGTAGTCGACCTCGGCCTTGGCGGCCGCCGTGATGCTCGCGCCGGGCTTGCGCTGGGCGCTGGACGCGATGGTGCCGCGTTTCTGCAGCACGTATTTGCGGACCGCCAGTCCCGCGCCGGGCTGCTGCTCGTAGCGGATCAACGGCAGATGCGCATCGAACAGATCGTGAGCCGCATCGCGCTTGCCGGCCTTGGAAAGCCTGACCACATCGATCAAAAGCTCCGGGAAAGCATAGCCGGTCATCGCCCCGTCGGCGCCGCGTTCCATTTCGAAGTCCAGGAACAGGCCGCCATTGCCGCAGAGGATCGACAGCGGCCGCAGCGAGCCATCCTTCTGGAAGTTGCGCAGCGCAGAGATTTTTTCCAGGCCCGGCCAGTCCTCATGCTTGAGCATCACACAGGAGGGATTGTCCATGACGATCTTGCGGATCACGGTGGGCGTGAACACCACGTTGAGCGTGAGCGGGTAATCCTGAAGCACCCAGGGCACGTCCTCGCCGATCACTTCCTGCGCCTGCTTGAAATAGGCAATGATCTGGTCGTCGGTGCGCAAGCTAGGCGGCGGCGCGATCATCACCCCGGCGGCGCCCGCATCCATCGAGGCGCGCGCCAGCGACCGCATGGAGGCAAAGCCCGGCGCGGACACGCCGACGATCACCTGCATGGATTTCTGCGCGGAATTGGCGCGCTTGACGAAGCGGACCGCAACCTGTTCGGCCTCGGCCGCATCGAGCTTCGGCGCTTCCCCGAGAATACCGAGCACGGTGACGCCGTCGCAGCCGACGTCGGCGTAAAAGTCGGTGAGCCGGTCGATCGACCTCTCGTCGATGCGTCCGTCCTCGTGAAACGGGGTCGGCGCAATCGCAAAGGTGCCTGCGGCCTCAGGGGTGAGTTTTGTCACGTCCGTCTCCAATCGCTTCTGTCATTTCGGGGAACGCGGAGTGTGGACCCGGAATCTCGTGATTCCGGAGTAGATGCTCCGCATCGCCCCAGAATGATCGTCAATCAAAACCTCCGCGCCGACTTCTTGATCTCCTGCTCCGAGAAGAAGATCTCGCGCGCATGTTCAACAATGTCCTGCGCGCTCCAACCGGTGTGCGGCGGCTTCCAGCCCTCCATTTCCATCATGCGCATTTCACGCACGCCGCGCGGGCCGGACACACCGAGCACCTTTCCGGTTTGGTCGCCCGACAAATCGCTGACCATGTATAGCACGGCCGGTGCGATGCCGTCCGGTCCCAAGGCGGCACCGGGGTTCTCTTTATATCGGGGCAGATCTGCGGTCATGCGAGTCAGCGCACCCGGGGCGAGCGTCCACACGCGGATGTTGTATTTGCGCCCCTCGATCGCGAGCACGTTGGAAAAGCCCCAGATGCCGCCTTTGGCGGCGCCGTAATTGCTCTGGCCGAAATTGCCGATGAGCCCCGATGTGGAGGACGTATTGACGATGACACCGCCGCCATTCTCTCGCATCCAGCGGAACACCGGCAGCGTAGTGCAGAAGGTGCCCTTCAAATGCACCTTGATGACCTTGTCCCAATCCGCCTCACTGGCTTTGGCAAAGGTCTGGTCGCGCAGGATGCCTGCATTGTTGACGAGGATGTCGGCGCGGCCGAAATGCCTGATGGCATCATCAAAGACGGATTGCCCACCCTCCATCGTCGAAATGTCGGCCCCATTGGCAACCGCGCGGCCGCCTTCTGCCTTGATGGCGTCCACCACCTTTTCCGCCATCGACTTGTCGGCCCCGGAGCCGTCGCGGGGCCCGCCGAGGTCGTTGACCACAATGGCCGCGCCTTCGCGCGCGAACAGTTTTGCGTACGCCTCACCCAACCCGCCGCCTGCACCGGTAATCAGCGCCACCTTGCCGTCGAGCAGTCCCATGCCGTCCTCCCGATTTTATTCGTCATTCCGGCGCGCCTCGAAGAGGCGAATCCGGCATCTCGAGATCCTCGAATGCGCAATTGCACATCAGCGTTCGGTGCTTACGCGCCGTCGCCGAATGCCGGTGCTAACCCAGCACCGTCATGCCGTTCTTGATCACCGTGACGCCGCGCGCCTTCACCTTCGCTTCGAACGAGATCACATCGCCGTCCTTCCACATCTCCAGCGTCACGGTCTCGCCCGGGTAAACCGGCGAGGAGAAGCGCGCTGCGTGGCGTTTGAAGGCGTTCGGGTCGTAGTCGGCATAAGTCTGCAGGATGCCGCGGCAGGTGATGCCATAGGTGCACATGCCGTGCAGGATGGGCCTCGGAAAACCGGCGCGCTTGGCGAATTCCGGATCGGAATGCAGCGGGTTGCGATCGCCGCAAAGCCGGTAGATCAGCGCCTGGTCGGGGCGGGTCGAGATATCGATGGCTCGGTCGGGCGCGCGGGTCGGCACCTGATGCGGCTCGGGCTGGCCTTCCGACGGGCCGCCAAAGCCGCCGTCACCGCGCGCAAAGCGCGATGCGACCAGCGTCGCCAGCGGCTCGCCGTCACTGTTTTTCAGCACGGTCTGATGCCGGATCACCGCGCCCTTGTCCTTGCCCTTGTCGAAGACCGCAAGCACGGAGGAGTCGGCAGTGATGTGAGCTGCCGTCTGAAACGGCCTGTGGAAGGTGATGTCGCGCTCGCCATCCACCACCATCACGCGGTTCAGGTTCATCTCACCGGGTCCCGCGCCCCAGGCGGCAACGGATGCAAAGGTGGGCACCACCTTCAGCGGCCGCGGCGTGGCGGCCGCCTCGTTCACAAAGGCGAGTTCATTCTCGTCCATGGGATCAGCGCCCAGACCGATGCCGTAGGCGTAAAGCATCACCTCGCGATCGCTGTAGCTGTATTTCTGGCCAAGATTCTTCATGGCCATCAGCTGTTCGTAATTGATCGGCATGTCTCAGAGCGCCTCCCGAATTCGAAATTAAGGGAGAGGAAGAACTTACACCGGCGTGAAGAACGGCAGCGGCGCGCCTTCGGTCGGCTTGAACACGACCTTCACCTTCTGGCCGATCTTCAACTTCTCGATGTCGCAGTCGACGAAATTGGTCTGCAGCGACGGCCCCTCCTTCAGCGTGACGTAGCCGATGGCGTAGGGGCCGGTCGGCGATTTACGCATCAGGCTAAAGGTATAGATCGTGCCCTGGCCCGAGCTTTCCTCCCATACCGTGTTGTCGGAAAAGCAGAACGGGCAAATCGAGCGCGGGAAATAGTGCGCTTCGCCGCAGGCCGTGCAGCGCTTGATCAGGAACTTGCCTTGCGCCGCCGCATCCCAGAACGGCTTGGTTTCGGGATTGGTGACCGGCGCCGGATATTTCTTTGCTTCACTCATTTACACGCGCTCCAGAATTGCGGTCGAGGCGGCGTGGCGAACGCCGAGCAAGCCACCGGTGCCATGGGCAATCGCGAGATCGCAATTCGCGACCTGCACCTTGGGATGCGCCTCACCGCGCAACTGCCGAACCGCCTCGATGATCTTGGTCATGCCGCCGCGATTGACGGGGTGGTTGCTGCACAAGCCGCCGCCGTCGGTGTTGAAGGGCAATTTGCCGACGCCGGAGATCAGATTGCCGTCGGCGACGAATTTGCCGCCCTCGCCCTTCTTGCAGAAGCCGAGATCCTCCAGCTGCATCAAGACCGTGATCGTGAAGCTGTCATAGATGGACGCGTATTTGATGTCCTTCGGCGTCACGCCCGCCTCTTCGAAGGCGCGGGGTCCCGACCACACGCCTGCCGAATAGGTGAGATCGAGGTTCTTGCCGCCGCGCGGCCCCTTCATCGCCTCGCCATGGCCGATCAAGCGCACCAACGGCTTCTTCAGGCTTTTGGCGATCTCCGGCGTGGTCACGATCAATGCGCCGCCGCCGTCGGTAACGACGCAGCAATCCATGCGGTGCAGCGGGTCAGAAATGATTGGCGAGTTGAGCACGTCCTCAACCGTGACGACCTCCTTCAGGAGCGCGTGCGGATTGTACTGCGCATGATGGGAGGCGGCGACCTTGATCCAGGCCAGCTGCTCACTAGTGGTGCCATAGTCGTGCATGTGGCGCATGGCACACATGCCGTAGGCATTGTGGGTCGTGGCGCCGTAGGCGGCCTCGAAGTCCGCTTCGGCGCCGGCCGCACGCGGCGGCATCGGACCGGTGCGCGGCTTGCCGGCGAGTGTGATCAACGCGATCGAGCATTTGCCGGCCGCGATCGCCTCGGCCGCGTGCCCAAGATGGATGATGTAGGAGCAACCGCCGGTCTCGGTGGAATCGACGTGGCGCACCTTGAGGCCGAGATAATCGACCATCGGCCAGGCTCCGCCGGGCGCGTCTCCGGCGCAAAAATAGCCGTCGATATCTTCTTTCGAGAGCCCGGCGTCTTCGATGGCGCCCTTGGCAACTTCGGCGTGGAGTTGCGCGGTGGATTTATCCGGCGCGTGCCGGGTCGGGTGCTCGTAGATACCGGCAATGTAGGCCTTGCCTTTAATGGTCAACTCGTTCTCCGCTGGCGTTTCTTCGCTCAGCGGATTTCTTGGCCTGTTGGGGCGGGCTTGGCAAGCGGCGAAATATTCCGCCGCACGAGAGAATGCCTACTCCGCCGCCAGTTGCCGCGGCGCCGACGGTGGATTGGCGTGATCGGCAGCGAGTTGGGCGTGACGCGCTTCCGCCTCCTTGGCGGCTTTCGCCTTCACCGGCCCGAAGCCGCGAATGCGTTCCGGCAGGGACAAAAGTTCGAGCGCCGTATCCATCGTTGCCGGCGAGAGCAGCCCGAGCACGGTCGCGACATCCTTCTCGTAGGACGAAATCAGTTCGCGCTCCAGCTTGCGGTCGGCGCTGTAGCCGAAAATGTCCAGCGGCGTGCCGCGCAAGACCTTCAGTTTGGCGAGAAAGCGAAACACCGGTATCATCCATTCGCCAAAGGCGCGTTTCCTCGGGCGCCCCAGCGCGTCGACACCACTGGAAAGGATCGGCGGCGCAAGATTGAAATTGAACTTGAACTCGCCTTCGAACTGGTCACGCAGCTGCTGCTCGAACCTTCCGTCGGTGTAAAGCCGCGCCACTTCGTATTCGTCCTTGTAAGCGAGCAGCTTGGCGTAGTTGATGGCGACGACCCTCGGCAGCGCCTCGCCATAGCCGCCGTTGCCGGCCGCATCGCGTACCTTGTCGACCAGTTTCCGATACCGCGCGGCCAGCCGCTTGCTTTGATAGGCCGTCAGCAGCGCACTGCGGTGCGCGATGATCTCGTCAAGCGACATCGAGTCGAGCGTCTTCGGCGGCGTGGCCGGCGCCTCCTGCCCTTTCATCATGGTTTCCAGCCGCGCCGGATCGACCACCGCAAGGCGCCCGAGCCGGAAGGCTTCGGTATTCATCTTGATCGAGACGCCGTTGACCTCGATAGCCTTTTCGATGGCCTCTGCGGAAAGCGGCAGCAAGCCCTTCTGATACGCATAGCCCAGCATCATGATGTTGGTCGCGATGGCATCGCCGAGCAGGAGTTCGGCGGGTCCGGTGAAATCAAAGAAGACGGACCCCTGGCGCAGCGCAGCTTCGAGGACGGAATTGATCTTGCGGGTCTGGAAATTAAAGTCGCGGTTGAGGATGAAATCGGCGGTAGGAATGACGTGGCTGTTGATGATGCCGGTGGTCCGGCTGGCTTCGCAAAGCGTTATCGTATCCTTCGACGCTGCGACCACCTCGTCGGCGGCAAGGACGAGATCGGCCGTGCCGGTGACGATCCGGGAGCAGGTTACATCGGCGGTATGCTCCGAAAGCCGCACATGGCTCAGCACCGCGCCGCCCTTCTGAGCAAGGCCGGACATGTCGAGGATCATGCTGGCCTTGCCCTCGATGTGAGCGGCCATGCCGAGCAACGCGCCGATCGTCAGCACGCCCGTGCCGCCGACACCGGCCACGCCGATATTGTAGGGCCGCTCGAGCGGCGGCTTCGACGCAGGTTCGGGCAGCTCGCCGATGTCGCCCAGTTCGGCCGGCGCGCGACTGCGCAGCTTGGCGCCATCGACCGTCACAAAGGACGGGCAAAAGCCCTTCACGCAGGAATAGTCCTTGTTGCAGCTCGATTGATTGATGGCGCGCTTGCGCCCAAGCTCGGTTTCCAGCGGCTCGACCGAGATGCAGTTGGATTGCACCGAGCAGTCGCCGCATCCCTCGCACACCGCCGGATTGATGATCACGCGGCGCGCCGGATCTTCCATCAGCCCGCGTTTGCGGCGGCGACGTTTTTCCGCGGCACAAGTCTGCACGAATACGATCGCGGACGTGCCCTTGGTTTCCCGGCAGGCTTTCATCACCGCGTCGAGATCATCCCGATGCGCAAGCTTGACGCCTGGCGCGATGTCGGACGCCGGATAGAGATGCGGGCTCTCGGAGACCAGATAGATGTCACGGATACCTTCGGCATGAAGCTGGAAGGTAATCTGCTGCGGCGACAGATCACCATCATGCCGCTGACCGCCCGTCATGGCGACGGCGTCGTTGTAGAGGATCTTATAGGTGATGTTGGCTTTCGATGCGATGGCCTGGCGTATGGCGAGAATACCCGAATGGAAATAGGTGCCGTCGCCCAGATTGGCGAAAATGTGCTGTTCACCCGTGAACGGCGCAATGCCGACCCAGGGTACGCCTTCGCCGCCCATATGGGTGAATGTCTCGGTGTTGCGGTCCATCCAGAGCGCCATGAAGTGGCAGCCAATGCCGGCCATGGCACGGCTGCCCTCCGGCACTTTGGTCGAGGTGTTGTGCGGGCAGCCGGAGCAAAAATACGGCGTGCGGCTGATCGGCGCGACCTTCTGGACCTGTGTCGCCTCGCGGCCGTTGAACCAGTCGGCCTTGGCCCGCAGCATGTCGGCGATTTCAGGATTGAGGTTGAGCCGCAGCAGGCGTTCGGTCAACGAGCTTGCAAGCGAGGCGACGGAGAGCTCGGCGGCAAAGGTCAGGAATCGCTTATCGTGCTCGTCCATCTTGCCGACGATGCGCGGGCGTACGTCGTCACGCCAATTGAACAGCTCCTGCTTGACCTGATTCTCGACGATCTCGCGTCGTTCCTCGACGATAAAGATCTCCTCCAGGCCCACCGCAAAATTCCGCACACCTTCGGGCTCCAGCGGCCAGGGCATGCCAATTTTATAAAGACGAAGCCCGATCTTGGCGGCGACTTCCTCGGTGATACCGAGTTCACGCAGCGCTTGCCGGACGTCCTCGTAGCTCTTGCCGGACGCCATGATGCCGTAACGGGCATTCGGACTGTCCATGGTGACGCGGTTCACCTTATTGGCCCGCGCGAAGGCGATGGCAGCAAAACCCTTGTAATCCTGCAAGCGGAGATCCTGAGCGAAACGATCGTCAGGCCAGCGCAAATTCAAGCCGCCCGGCGGCAGCTCGAAATCAGTCGGGATGATGAACGGCTTCATCTCGTCGGTGAGATCGATCTCGGCGGTGGTCTCCACCACCTCCGTGATCACCTTCATGCCGACCCAGCAACCCGAGTAGCGCGACATCGCGATACCCAACAGCCCCATCTCGATCATTTCATGAATGCTGGACGGATAGAGATAAGGCATCAGCGCGGAGATGAAGGCGTGGTCCGACTGATGCGGCACGGTGGAGGATTTCGCGCCATGGTCGTCGCCGGCGAGACAAAGCACGCCGCCATGCTTGGCCGAGCCTGCGGCATTGCCATGCCTGAAGACGTCGCCGGAACGGTCGACGCCCGGGCCCTTGCCGTACCAAATCCCGACCACGCCATCGTAATTGGCGCCAGGCGACAGATTGAGCTGTTGCGAGCCCCAGACCGCGGTGGCGGCGAGATCCTCATTCACGCCCGGCTGAAACCTGATGTTGTATTGTTCGAGGTGCTTGCGAGCGGCGAAGAGTTGCTGGTCATAGCCGCCGAGTGGCGAGCCGCGGTAGCCGGAAATGAAGCCGGCGGTATTGAGGCCCATGGCACGATCTCTGCGGATCTGCGCCATCGGCAAGCGGACCAGGGCCTGGATGCCGGTCAGGAAGACGTGCCCGGTGCCTTGGGTATATTTCTGATCGAGGCTGATCGCACCTTGGTTGAGTCCCATTCCACCCTCGCTAAAGCCTTTGGGCCCTCTCGGCTCTTTGTCAGCTACTTATCTAGCTAATACCGCCGCATTCGATTGCCACTGTAAGGGCGTTTTCTTTGCTTGCGCATCACAAATCTCGACCTGCGACGCGGCTCCGCCCAAATCGCAATTTCGTGGCTTGGCGAGCGGCTCCGAATTTCCGCTTGTGTCGCCTGCAAGCAGGCTCGCGCAACGACGTAACCCCTCTATAATGCCGCGACAGCGAACGGGTGCACGGAAGAGCTAAGCCGATGCGGGCGATTCTTGCTTGTCTGTTTTTGTGCAGTGCGTTCGCCGTGGGCGCGCAAGCCGCCGCCCCCTCGGCTGAAACGATCGCCCACGGCAAGATGCTGGTCGATGCCGGCGACTGCACGGGCTGTCATACGGCCGATCCGGCCAAGCCGTTCGCCGGAGGTGTCCGGCTCGACACCCCCTTCGGACCTATCTACTCCCCCAACTTGACCCCGGACCGCGACACCGGGATTGGCGCCTGGAGCGATCAGGACTTCTACAATGCCTTGCGGTTCGGGATCGCGCCGGACGGATCGCGCTATTATCCGGCCTTTCCCTACCCGAACTTTTCGAAGCTCACCCGCAGCGACATCCTCGCGATCCGCGCCTATCTCGCCACGCTGACGCCGGTCGCAAACGAGCCGCCGCCACCGCGGCTGCGCTTTCCCCTGAACTTCCGCGTGGTCATGCGGCTCTGGAACTACCTGTTCTTTCGGCCCGGCATCTTGCAACCCGACCAGCAGAAAGGCACGGACTGGAATCGCGGGCGTTATCTGGTTGAGGGGCTCGGGCATTGCGGCGTCTGCCATACCCCGAAGAATTTCTTTGGCGCGGACAAAACCGGGCGGGCCTTCAGCGGCGGTATGATCGGCGGCTGGTTCGCAGCACGGCTCGACGCAGCAGCGCGCAGCGGCCTGAAATCCTGGAGCGTGGACGACATTGCCGAATATCTGGCGAGCGGTCGCAACGGCAAGAGCCACGCCGACGGTCCGATGGCCGACGTCATTGTCAATTCTACCTCCAGGATGAGCGACGATGATGTCCGCGCCATCGCCGTCTATCTGAAGAGCCTGCCGCCCGGCCCGCCGGACCCGGCCGTCGTGGAGCCCCCGGAAGCCAGCATGAAGAGCGGCTCGGCGATCTACGCTCATCAATGCATCGCCTGCCACGAGGCCGACGGCTCCGGCGCGCCGCGGATCTATCCACCGCTGCCGGGCAATGCGCTGCTGCAGTCGACCGACCCCGCGAGCACCTTGCGCGTCATCCTCGATGGCGCACAGACCGTCACCACGCCACGCGCACCCAACACCGGATCGATGCCGGGCTATGCCAAGCAATTGTCCGACCAGCAGATCGCCGACGTCACCAACTACATCCGAAACTCCTGGGGCAATGCCGCATCGGTGGTAACCGCGGATCAGGTGGCGAAGGCCCGGAAACCCCAGTAGCCGGCTCCGGTTCCAGCTCAGCGCAGGCGAGGAACCTGCCGGTTCCGGGAACAGCGACTTGCCTCCAACGGTTGTCTGGGCGCAACGGAGGAGATCACGATGGCACGCATTCCGAACGATCCCTACGATAGTTCCAGATCCAGCTTCCGCGACGATCCCCTGGACTCGCGCCTCGAGCGGGAGGCGCAAGTTGACCCCGAACTGACCGAAGGACCCGCCAGCAACGGCAAGGTCGCCCTGATTGCGGTGGCCATTGCGCTGGTGCTCGGCGTCGTCTTCTACGGTCTGAATAATTCGAGTGTCCATCAGGCCTCGACGGCCCCACCGGCGCAGACCGCGCAGACCAAGCCGGCGGCGAACCCCAACAACCAGCCCGGCGTCACTACGGGTTCGGCAACCAGCCCCTCGACCCCGCAGCAGTCGTCGCCGAAGGGACCGGCGGGCACCCCGTCGGCGAATCCGGGTCAGAACAGCACCGCTCATTGATGGCCGGCAGCTTGCGGCACGCGGCGGGCAACAAGGATTGTCCGCCGCGTATATGCTAGTCCCTGCTAGCCGAACATCTTGTTGAGCTCACCGCCGGGATATCCGCTCGCGAGCTCACCGAACGTTCCCTTCTCCAACATCTCGCGCGCCGCGCGCATGAAGCCGGCCCAGGCCACACGCGCCAAGGAGCCGCCGACGCTGATGCGGCGCACCCCAAGCTCGGCCGCGTCGTTGAGCGACAGACCGGAGGCGCCGATCAGCAGGTTCACCGGCTTCGGCTGCACGGCCTTGACGACGGCAGCGATTTCATCCTTCGTCTTGATGCCCGGCGCATACAGGCAATCCGCGCCGGCGTCCGCATAGGCCGAGAGGCGGTCGATCACCAGCTTGAGCTCGCTCTGCCCCCACAGAAATGCTTCGCAGCGGCCGACCAGCATCACGCCGCTATTGCCTGCATCGATCGCCGCGCGCGCCGCCTTGATGCGCTCGATCGCCAGCGCCCGATCGTAGAGCGGATTGGCCTTGTCGCCGGTGGAATCCTCGATCGAGAGCCCAGCCACACCCGCCTGCACCGCGCGCGTCACATTCGCGGCCACTCCGTCCGGCTCACGTGCAAACCCGCCCTCGAAGTCGGCGTTGACGGGCAGATCGACTGCCGCGCAAAGCGCCGCGAGATGCGCGCAGACGTCATCGACCGTGACGCGGTTGTCGGCCTTTCCGATCGACCACGCGAAGCCTGCGCTGGTCGAAGCGATCGCCTTGAAACCGAGGTGCTGCAACGCCATGGCCGTGCCGACGTCGAAAGGGTTCGGTAGCACGAAGCAGCCGCTTTCGTGCATCTTGCGGAATTTGGCACGCTTGTCAGCAGGTGTCAGCGGCATGGTTCTCTCCGTTCTTGTTCTTGCGAGGGCTCACGATAGCGTCGCGATCGTCAACCCACAACCTTGCGCAGGAACGTTCGCTCTTCTGCCAGAATGACCTTGTGTTCTTCGGCGAAATTGAAATTGGCGACGCCCTCGCCGTCATTGCGCAGCCGCGCGCGATAAGCCTCGTAAGCCGCGAGGCTCTCGAACGAGATCAGACCGTAGGCGATGTTGTTGGTGCCTTCGTGCGGCATGAAGTAGCCGATCAGTTCGCCGCCGCATTTCGGAATGATGGACAGCCAGCGCTTGGCGTATTGCTCGAACTCCGTGCGCTTGAACGGATCGATCTGGTAGCGGATGAAAGCGGTAATGCTCATGGGAACCTCCGGATCCTGTTTTGCCTTTGCGAAGCGGAATCCAACTTCGCGGTCCAATCTACCTGCTTGCCTGTCAAGTATGCTTCGTCTATCATCGAAGCATGAAGGCAGGACCTGACATAGCCATGGTCGCCTCGCTTGTGGGCGATCCCGCGCGTGCCAACATGCTGACCGCGCTTCTGAGCGGGCGTGCGCTCACCGCGAGCGAACTCGCGCAGGAGGCCGGCATCACGCCGCAAACGGCGAGTTCCCACCTCGCAAAACTGGAAGCCGGCGGTCTGGTCGAGCCGGAGAAACAAGGCCGCCACCGCTACTATCGGCTCAGCGATCCCGATGTCGCGAGCGTGCTGGAAAGCCTTGCCGGGCTCGCCGCGCGCGCCGGCCACATGCGCGTGCGCACGGGGCCGAAGGACCCGGCGCTGCGCCGCGCGCGCATCTGCTACGACCATCTGGCCGGCGATCTCGGCGTGCAGATGCTGGAGAGCATGAAGGCGCAGAAACTGCTCAGGCAGAAGAAACAGGACATCGAGCTCACGCCAGATGGCGAACGCTTCCTGGAGAAGAACCTGCAGATCTTGCCCCACATGCTCGCGCACCCGCGCCGCCCGGTATGCAAGGCCTGTCTCGATTGGAGCGAGCGGCGGCATCATCTCGCCGGCACGCTCGGCGCGGCCTTGATGGCGCGCTTCGCTGAACTGAAATGGGCTGCTCGGGATTCCACGCCAGGCAGCCGCGTCGTCAATTTTTCGCGAACGGGCGAGAAGCGTTTTGCCGCGCTGTTCGGCAACGGCGAATAGGCCCAGCGCCGCATCGCGCATTCGATGGGCCGCATGCTCGCGGGACGGATCGCGCGCGCCGATCCCGACCGGGTCGACCGCCTCGTGCTGACCGCGCCGATCGGACTTGAGGATGACCGGCTCCATGTGCCGCAGGCTGCGTTCACCGCCCATACAGCTTCGCCGCATTAACTCTGTGCCCGGCGTGTCGACATGTCGCAAGGATTTCGCATGGCGAATCGCGCAACGTAAGAAGGGGCGCGCCGCGGCTTCGCGAAGCACAGCCCGGCGCGGGTCCAAGAAGAAGGAAACGAAGCATGAAGTATCTTTTCACTGTCGCTGTCGTTGCCGGCGCGATCGCGGGCTTCAGCGGCGCGGCCAATGCCGCCGGCGGCTGCGGCCCCGGCTTTCATCGCGGCTATCACGGTGCATGCCGTCCCAATTACGGGCCACATGTGGTCGTGCCGCCCCACCACCGCGTTTGTCCGCCCGGCTATTTCTGGCGTCACGGCCGCTGCCGCCACTTCTAGCGCCGGCCCGCCACTGCGGCCAACGCACAGCGCCGCATAGAGAAACGGCAGGACTCGCGCACGAGCCCTGCCGCAATATTTCTCAATCTGCAAGATCATCAATTCCTGTAAAACTGCTCCGCGGCTGGCACCCCCGGAAGGCATAAGGATGGAAAAGCATGACGCCGCGTCCTCGCGGCGCTATTCGCGTCCGAGCTTCGCATCAGCTCTTACCCTCCGAAAGATCAGAGGGCGCGGGGAAGGCCGGGTGGCCGCTGCACCCGGGGCCCCCGCGCCAGAAAAATTGCGCGAAGGGCGCGTGACCACAGGTACAGGCGGATACACTCCGGCCTTCCCCGCGCAGTGGTTTTACGACTTACTTCGCGCTCTCCTCGGTGAACCAGCTTGATTGCCACCGTCATCCGCGCATCATCTTGCGCGAACTTGGCGCCTGCATGGGCGCGCCAGGACCACACGACTTCGCCGTCCGCAAACACCGCCGCTCGTCTGATGGCGCGTTCGCGTCCACTGCATCCCTTGCCCAACGTCCGTGACGATCGCGATACGTCCCTCATGCGGGCCGGGATCACACGAGTGAACCACAATTTCCGAAAAAACGAAAATGAAATATTTTTGCGGAAAGCACTGGACAACCCAAATCAGATTGAAACGGTTCACGAAATTGGATTTTGCGCGCGGCCGGTCGAGGAAGCGCCAAAGCGACGCGAGAGATCGCATCCCGCGGAGAAGGCCGGATTGCTTCCGCTTCAGCGCGCATGCTCCTCGGAGCTTGAGCGCGCTCCCTTCCGCCCAGCGTGGGGGCCCGCTACGTTCCGACCTCCTGGGCGAGCACAAAAGTCTCGCGGCTGCGCGGAATGCCGGGCCAGTCCCGATCAAAATCCTTGACGAGACGCTTGAGCTCCTCGCCTTTCATCATGCGGTCGAGAGAAGCCTCATCATCGAACTGATAGGTCGCCTGGTGCAGCGACGGATCGGACAGGCTCCAGAAACGCCACGCCTTCTTGACGTCAAAGGATTTGACGGCGTCAGGCAGATGCTCGGTCTCGTACCATTTGTCGAACGCTGAACGCCTTGAGGCATCGGACACGATCGCGCGAACCACGAAAAAGGCGGCGGGCATGAATTCCTCCATTGCTCGTCTCGTCCGGAAGATACCGGGATCAGACCAGACCCTGGATTATGACTCTGACGCTTCCTTTCGTCATTCCAGAACGCCTCGAAGAGACGAACTCTGATGTGCGATTTGCACACCTAAGAATCTCGAGATTCCGGGTTCGGTCCTGCGGACCGCACCGGAATGACAGCAGTGCAAACGGACCACGCGGCGTGTCCGACGGCGGTCATACTTTCTACAAACAGCGGGAGAAAGATTGATAAATGATACGCAGCGGGCTGGGCTATCCTGAGGTGGATGACATCCACCGGAACCAAAAGGAGACAGCCATGGCAACAAAAGCAAAGCCGGTTCCCGAAGGCTATCACACCATCACGCCCTATCTCGTCGTGGATGGTGCGGAGAAGATCATCCGCTTCATGAAGGAGGCGTTCGGAGCGCAGGCTCTCTTCGAGCCGATGACGCGGCCGGATGGAAAGATCATGCATGCCGAATTCAAGATCGGCGACTCCGTCGTGATGGTCGCCGACGTATCGGAGCGCGCGCAAGCCACCACAGACGCGCTCCACGTTTACGTACCCGATGTCGATGCGGTCTATCAGAAGGCCCTTAAAGCGGGCGCCAGCTCGCTGATGGAGCCGGCCGATCAATTCTATGGCGATCGCAGCGGCACCGTGCGAGACCCGGCCGGCAACCGTTGGCACATCGGCACCCATATCGAGGATGTGCCTCCGGCCGAACTGAAAAAACGTGCTGCCGAATTCATGAAGCAGCAGGGGAAGGCGGCGTAGGCGTCTCACGTCGAGGCGGCGGTGGACCGGCCGACTTCAAATCCATTCAGCGCACGCCCAATCACATCGCCGCTCGCGATCGATTTGAGCTGCCAAAACAACTCACGGAAGGGCCGGCGCTCGGCCCTTCCGAATAAAGGCTGCGCGATCGGTGCTGGCGTTGTCCTAATGCGGCGGCTTCGCCGGCGGGCCGCTCTTGTTTCCGGGCATGCCCTGGATCTTCGACGGATCCTGCTGCCGCACGGCCGAATTCTCCTGGTTCCCCGTTGCCGAACCGACCGTTCCCGGACTCTTCGCCGGCCCGTTCTTGTTTCCCGGATAGCCCTGCAGTCCGGCGCCCGAATTCTGTCCGCTGGGAACGGTGACATTCGGACTGCTTGCGCCCGGATTGTTGCTCGATTGCGCCAGCGCGGGCGCAACCGACGTCGCCAGCGCGAGTATGGCGGCACTCACAATCATCTTCATGGTGTCGACCTCAATACCGTTTCGATCTTGTGCGAACGTCGGCACGTGCCGCCACGTTCCGGCCGGCGGCGAATTTAAGTAGTTCAATGTCGCTGCCTTGATCCCAGCCGCGTAAAAATTGCTGCAGGGGAACAACGGAGCAGATTTGTCGGCCGGGGCGGTTCCGGGCTAAAGCGCGATGAGATCGGGTTGAATCGCTATCGCGCCTTGGCTCTTTGATTGAGCATGATCTCCGCGCAAACACTTTGCGTTTGTCGCGAGGGAAAACCGCTCCGCACTTTTCCGGGTCATGCTCTAATCTAAGGCCGCGGCTTCGCGCAGGAACCGTCCAATTTCTGCTGAATCAGGCGCGGCATATAGAAGCTAAAAAAGCGGTCGGAATCGGAATGCAGGCAGACCAAACTGTTGGGCAGTCCGGGGACGGCGCGCGTAAAACCCTTGTCGACAAATCAGCGAGGTGGCCCAGGCCCCGCGTGCGCAAACGTCCGCCGCGCTCAGCTTCGGAGGAAGCCGAGCGGCAGGCTGATCCGTACCGACAAGCCACTCGGCTGCCAATCATAGCCGATCTCGCCCCCGATCCGTTTGATCGTGGTTTCGACGAGCTTGGTGCCGAAACCGACGGTCTCTGGCGCCTGTGCGGCAGGGCCGCCCTCTTCCTTCCAGGTGAGCTTGAGGTGCGTGCCGTCGACCGCCCAGATGACGATGATCTTGCCGCTACTCTGGGTTAATGCGCCATATTTTGC